>CAYVOX010000012.1:4483-41034 GCA_964453035.1 uncultured Anaerolineaceae bacterium | reverse complement strand
TTAGCGCCGGTTGTCGCGGTTGCCGCCGCGGTTGAAACCGCCGCCTGAGCGTCCGCCGCGATCGCCACCCGGGCGACCACCGCGATCGCCGCCGGGCCGGCTGCCGCCGGGGCGAGAACCGCCCTTGCGGTCGTGGGAGAGGGCTTCTTCAGCCGTCCAGCCTTCCAGCACGGCCTGGCGCGAGAGGCGAATCTTGCCGCCTTCATCGATGTTGGTGACCATGACGGTGATTTCATCGCCCATTGAGACGATGTCTTCCACCTTTTCAACGCGCTCGCTGTCGAGCTGGGAGATGTGCACCATGCCGTCCACGTTAGGCAGGATCTCGACGAAAGCGCCGAAATCGGCGATGCGCACCACTTTGCCGGTGTAGATGCGGCCCACCTGGGGCGTTTCGGTGAGGGCTTCGATGCGCTCGCGGGCGGCGGCTTCGCCGATGCCATCGGTGGCGGCGATGTAAACGGTGCCGTCGTCGGCGATATCGATCTTGGTGCCGGTTTCTTCCTGCAGGGCGCGGATGTTCTTGCCGCCGGGGCCGATGATAGCGCCGATTTTATCCACGGGCACCTTGACGATGGTGATGCGCGGGGCGTGCGGTTTGAGTTCCGGGCGCGGGGCGGGAATCACTTCCAGCATCTTACCCAGGATGAACTTGCGGGCAACGTTGGCCTGGTCGAGGGCTTCGGCCATGATTTGCGGCGTGATGCCCTTGATCTTGATATCCATCTGCAGGGCGGTGATGCCGGCATCGGTGCCTGCTACTTTGAAATCCATGTCGCCGAGGTGATCTTCAGCGCCCTGGATGTCGGTCAGGATGGCATAGCGCTCGCCTTCTTTAATCAGACCCATCGCCACGCCAGCAACCGGGGCTTTAATCGGCACGCCGGTATCCATCAGCGCCAGGGTGGAGCCGCACACCGAGCCCATCGAGCTGGAACCGTTGGAGGCCAGCACTTCCGAGACGAGGCGCAGGGTGTAGGGGAATTCACTCTCGGGCGGGATAACCGGCAGCAGGGCGCGCTCAGCCAGGGCGCCGTGGCCGATCTCGCGGCGGGATTGGCGCAGGGGGCGAACTTCGCCGGTGGAGTAGGGCGGGAAATTGTAATGGTGGATGTAGCGTTTTGAATCCGCCGGGGAGAGGTTGTCTAATTCCTGGGCTTCCTTAGGGGTGCCGAGGGTGGCCAGGGTGATGACCTGGGTCTCGCCGCGGGTGAAAAGACCGGAGCCGTGGGCGCGCGGGCTGACGCCCACTTCGCACCAGATGGGGCGAATCTCGGTCATGGCGCGGCCGTCGGGTCGCAGGTTGCGCTCCAGGATGCGCGAGCGCACGATGTTCTTTTCAACTTCGTTGAAGGCATCGGCTGCATCGCCTGCTTTGGCGCCGTCTTCGCCGCCAAATTCGGCAACCACCTGCGCCTTGAGTTCATCCATGGCAGCGTAGAGCTCAGCCTTGTTGTGGGGAGCATCGAGGGCGGCTTCAATTTTGGCGCCGAAGGCGGCAGTGACCTGCTCGACCAGGGTGGCATCGATGGGGAAGAGCTTCACTTCGCGTTTAGCCTTGCCGGCGATGGCTGCCAGTTGTTCCTGGGCTTCCACAAGCGGCTGGATAGCTTCGTGCCCGAAGGTGAGGGCGGCAACCATATCGGCTTCGCTGATTTCGGAGGCGCCGCATTCCACCATCAAAATGGCGTCCCTGGTGCCGGCAATGCGCAGGTCAATATCGGAGATTTCCATCTGAGCGTAGGTGGGGTCGGCGATGAACTGCCCGTCCACGCGCCCGACGCGCACTGCGCCAACCGGACCGCCCCAGGGGATATCCGAGATGAGCAGGGCTGCCGAGGCAGCATTGATGGCGAGCACATCCAGCGGGTTCTCGGTATCCGCAGAGACTGAGAACATGATGACCTGCACTTCGTTGCGCATGTCGCTCGAGAATAATGGGCGGATGGGGCGGTCGGTCAGGCGCGCCACAAGGATGGCAGCCTCGGAAGGTCGGCCTTCGCGGCGGAAGAAGGAACCGGGGATGCGCCCGCCGGCGTACATGCGTTCTTCGTAATCAACGGAGAGCGGGAAAAAATCCTGCCCCTGTTTTACCTGGGCACTCATGGTGGCGGAGGCGAATATAATAGAATCGCCAAGCCGAACGGTTACAGCGCCGCCAGCCTGGGCGGCAAGTTTGCCAGTCTCAAACACGACTGGTCGCCCGCCAACGATGGCGGTTGTGGTTTTTGCTTCGGGTTTCATTTTCTTATCCCTTTTGTGTTTCTAATTCCCGCCTGGTCAGGGACTGAAGGCTGGCGGGGACCTGAAGGTCCAAAACAGCATTCAATTCCCAACCGGCGGGTGGTCGCGTCTATATTTTTATGTATTTTACCTTAAAAATTGGAAAATTTCCATTCTATTAGGGAATACTTAGAATATTGATTTGGCGTTGTGGAAGGTTTGCACGCCACCATTAAAAAAGGGCTGTTCGTCAAGCCGCCTGTCCTGCCGGGGCAAAATGTCTCCATTTTGCTTGGCCCGGGACAACCGGCAATTAGAACAGCCCCGCTGGTGTTGCAGTGGATGTGTTACTTGAGGCGCAAGTTGAGCTTTTCAGCCAGGGACTGGTAGCGGGCGAAGTCCTTGCGGCGCAGGTAGGCCAGCAAGCGACGGCGCTGCCCGACCAGTTTGAGAAGACCGCGGCGGGAAGAATCATCGTGCTTGTTGCTGCGCAGATGATCGGTGAGCTGGTTAATGCGGGTGGTGAGAATAGCTATCTGCACATCCGCTGAGCCAGTATCGCCTTCGTGGGTCGCGAAGTTCTCAATCAACTTGGTTTTGGCTTCTTTATCAAATGCCATGACGTCTGCTTCTCCTTTCTTAGAATTTTAGCAAGTCTCCGTACCGGAAGCGCGTGACCGCCGGTAGGACAGTCAACAGGCGTGATTATAACATGGAATCAACCTGCCGAAGCCACCTGGTTGCGGCCGTTGTTTTTGGCCTTGTACATGGCATCGTCGGCGGCTTTAAGCAGGTCGTTGACGCTCAACCCGTGGTTGGGCCAGCAAGCCACGCCCAGCGAGATGGTGATGGGCGGGAAGGAGTGGTGGTCGGTTTCCAGGCGCATGCCTTTGACCAGCAGGCGTAGGTGTTCGGCTCGCTGCAGAGCAGCCGCCAGGGGAGTCTCCGGCAGGATGAGCAGAAATTCCTCGCCGCCATAGCGGCAGGCGATATCTCCGGCGCGGATGGAATTAATCATCAGCTGCCCCAGCGCGTGCAGCAACTGGTCGCCTGCCTGGTGCTGGTAGGTGTCGTTGAAATCTTTAAAATGGTCAATATCCAGCATAATGAGGCTGACGGGTTTACCGCTGCGCTGGGCGCGGTTGAGTTCCTGCTCGAGAGAGGCTTCCATGTAGTAGCGGTTGTACAAACCGGTGAGCTGGTCGCGGATGGCCTGCTGGCGCAAGTCTTCGCGCAGTTGCAGGTTGGAGAGCGCCAGTCCAATCTGCTCGGCGACGGCTGAAGCCAGCGGCTGGTTGGCATCCGAAAGGGGCGCAGTGGGAGGGTGGGTTTGCACGTGGAGCATGCCAATCGTCTTGCTCTGGGCGGTGATGGGCACGCAAATGGTGCTGCCGGGCGGCGTCTGCGTGGAGATGTGCCTGCAGAACAGGCCGGCATGACTGGCGCGGTAAAGGCGCCCGCGGCGCAGACCCCAGCAGTCATCCATCTGCACTCTTGAGGGGGGAACCTGCTTGCCCCAGCAGCTCTTGTTGAGCAGCAAACCGGTTTGAGGGTCGAAGATATACAGGCAACCCGAGGTGCCCTGGAACAAAAGCGAAGCTGACTGGGTGATGATGGCATAGGCTTCATCGGATTGGTTGGCAATTTGCAGCAGGTTGCTCATTTCAGAAAGCAGGTTAATCTCGCGGCTGCGCTGCTCCAGTTCATGGATGCGCTGGCTGAGTTGATTTTGCGCGCTCTGCAGCGCCTGCAGGGATTTGCTGCGGATGAGCACGTTGATGAGAATCTCGCCGACCATGCGAACCATCAAATGCGTCTCGGATCCCCATTCCCGCTCGGCTTGCTCCATAGATAACCCGTAAATGCCCAGCAGGTTATTCTCAACCATCAGCGGCATGCCGAGCAAGGATTTAAAACCGAATTGCAGCCACTGCTCTTTCTCAACATTGGCTTCATCGGGCAGGTGGTAAATGGATGAAATTGAGATGATATCGGTGCGGCGGATGGTGTTGAGCAGCCACTCGGAGATGGGGAAGGCTCCGCGTTTGATGAGCGGTCGCGGCGCGCCAACCCGGTCTGAGACCCACTCGTAGCCGTCTTCCACTTCGGAGGCGTCTGGCGTGAGCAAAACCAGGAAGCAGCGGTCCACGCCGGCAAACTCACCGGTGATTTTGAGCGAGCGCTTGATTTCGTTTTCCATTTCCTCGGGAATGATGTTGATGAACCGCGTGGAAATATCGGTGACAATTTCTCCGAGGGCCAGCTGGTGTTTGAGGGCCTGCTCAGCGGCGCGGCGCTCGCTGATATCACTGCACACCGACTGGTATTCGACGACGACTCCGTGGTCATCGAAGATGGCGTGGTCAGTGCGCTGCAGCCACCTGGTTTCACCCTCCGAGCGCTGCACGCTCATTTCGTAAGTTACAGCCGGGCAGGCTGCCGTCAGCGAGGTGAACTGGGAGCGGATTGCGGCGCGGTCCTCGCGGGGAACGTAAGCCATAATGTTGGTCCCCAGGACAGCTTCTCGCTTGCGCTGCCAGAAGCGGCAAAAAGCTTCGTTCACAAAAGTGATGATTCCGCTGGATTGGAAGCGGAAGATGATTTCGCTCTGGTCCTCAACAATCGCGCGGTAGCGTTCTTCGCTCTGGCGCAGGTCTTCTTCGGCAATCAGGCTTTCGGTGATGTCGCGAAAGATGAAGAATGTGCCGGTGAGCGTGCCAACTTTATCCAGCCAGGGGGTAGCGGTAACGCTCAGGTGGCGGATTTTGCCATCTGGACGGGCAATCTCAATTTCGTAAAGGCTGCTCTTGCCGGCTTTGCGCAGGTTGAACTGGGATCTGACCATTTCGACCTGTGAAGGCGAGAGGAGATCGAATAAGTTGCGTCCCACCAGGGTGCCCGGCGCAACGCCGAAGATTTTCTCACCGGCAGCGTTTGAGAACAGGAAAGTTTTGTTGACATCCACGATTGCCACCCCTTCGCCGAGGTGCTCAACCAGGGCGCGGAAGCGCTGCTCGCTTTCAAACAGGGTGATTTCGGCTTGCTGCATTTTCGAAAGCTTAGGCCTGGCTTTTGAGTCCATTTTTCTCCCGATTATTCGGCAAGGACAACCTGGTCGCCGCCGCCTTGCTTGGCTTTGAAGAGGGCTGCATCAACGATATTGAGCAACCGTAAGGATGTTTTTCCGTGCTGGGGCCAGCAGGCCACGCCAATGGAAGCGGAGGCATTGCGCGGTTCCAGGTTATCCCCCTGGATGACCAGGCCCTTGACCTGGATGCGAATCTGTTCGGCGCGCTGCTGGGCGATGGCGATGGAAGTCTCGGGCAGGATCAATAAAAATTCATCCCCGCCGTAACGGCAGGCGATATCTCCGGAGCGAATGGAACGTTTGAGCATCGCGCCAAACTCGCGCAGCATCTGGTCAACGTTGGGATGTCCGTAAACGGAGTTCAGTTCTTTGAAATGGTCAAGATCGAGCATGATGAGGCCGATAGATTTGCCGCTGCGTTGGGCGCGATTCAACTCGGTTTCGAGGGTTTCTTCCAGGAAGTGGCGGTTGTAGAGCCCGGTCAGCGAGTCGCGGATGGCCATTTCGCGCAGGTTCTGGCGCAAATTGAGGTTGGAGAGCGCCAGGCCAATCTGCTCGGCGGTGGCGGCAGCCAGTTTTTGCTGGGCTACGGTGAGGGTGGGCGCATCGAGTGGGGTTTGCAAGCTGAGCAGACCAATTGCCTGGCCTGAAGACATGACCGGAACGCAAATGCTGCTGGAAGGCTGCGGGAAGCCCATGTGGCGGCAATACAGGTTGGATTGTGAATCCTGGGTGGTGTGAATGCGTCCGCGGCGCAGTCCCCAGCAGTCTTTATGATTGATTTCGGGCTCGCCGGTGTAGTTGCCCCAAAAAGCGCCGCCTTTCATCACGTTTTCATCCGCTGTTTGCGTATAGAGCACACCGCCCACGCCGGGGAACAGGTCGTTGGCGTACTGCGCAATCACCGAGATGGCTTCGGACGTACTGGCGCAAATCTGCAGCATGTTGGTCATCTCGGTCAGCAGATTCAGTTCCTGAGTGCGGATTTCAAGCTCGGCGATGCGGTGGGCCAGTTGAATCTGAGCGGACTGGAGTTCGTGTTCGGTTTTCTTGCGTTCGGTCACGTCGCGAGAGGAGGCAACCAGGTTTTCGACGCTGCCGTTGGCGTTGTAAATGGGCTGCGCGCCGGTTTCAAGCCAGATGTAAGAGCCGTCTTTGCACCTGGCGCGGTAATCAATGCGTTCCAGATCATCCCCTTTGAGCAGGCGCGGGTAGATATAACTGCGCACCATTTCCACATCGTCTGGGTGGATGAAGGAAAAGACATTGGCGCCAAGCAACTCCTCCGGTTCATATCCCAGCGCGTGTTTAAAGGATGGGCTGGCGTAGGAAATCATTCCGGTGGGGTCAAAAAGCACAATCAGGTCGCTGATGTGTTCGGAAATGAGCTTGAAGCGCTCCTGGGTCTGGCTTAAACTGAGGCGGGTTTCCAAAAAGTCGGTCACGTCGCGCGAAATGTTGACAATCAGGCGATCCTGACCGGCCTGGATGGGGAAGTAAACCGATTGGATCATGCGGCGAACACCGCCGGGCTGCTGGAGCGGATGCTCAATCACTTTCCCGAACAGGGAGGAATCTAGATTGGAGAGGTAATCGAGGACGCGCGATTTAACTTCTTCAAGGGATGTTTTTTGGCGGTCTTCATCAACCATTTGCTGGAATTGAACTTCCCAACTGAACCTGCCAATCGCATCAGCGCGGGTCAAACCGCTCATGCGTTCCATGCCCAGGTTCCATTCTAAAATGATGCCCTGCCGGTTGGTGATGACGATTCCATCCAGAGATTGCTCAACAATGCCGCGGAATTTTTCCTCGCTGCGGGCCAGCTCCTGCATGATGCGGTTGCGCTCGGTAATATCGGTGATGGTGACGATGGTGTTGTTCAGGTTGGTTGCAGAGCCGGAGGCAACCAGCCAGCGGATCTGAACGTCACGCGCTTCGCCATCCAGGGTGAAATTGATGCCCTCAACGATGAACTGGTAATCGCCGTTGTAGATATTGATCAGCTCTTCTTCAAACAGAGGATAGCTTTCCTCACGGATAATTTGATCGAGGTGGTCGATGACCTGTTGTTTATCGCTGGCGCGGAACAGGTTAAGCCCGGCCTGGTTGATATCGTGCACTTTGAGCAGGGCCAGGCAATCTCTGACCACCTGCGGATGGGTTCTGATGTACTGGCGGATATCGAGGGCGCTGTCACGGCTGCGCAGGTTATCCAGGTAGGCTTTGATGCCTGAAAAATCCTGTTCAGAGATGACGATGGGCGCGTTCTCAAACAGGCCGTGATAACGAGCCTCGCTGACGCGGAGCGCCTGCTCGATGAGCTTTTGAGCGGTGATATCCGCAATGGTGCCAAAAATCTTAAGAATCCTGCCGTTTTCATCGAGGACGGGCTTGCCGGTAGCCTGCAGGTATTTCACCTCGCCACCGCCGACGATGATGCGGAACTCGCCCTGGAACGGTATGCCTATTTTGACAGTTTGTTTAAACAGCGCATTAATTGTGGCGCGATCTTCGGGGTGGACGTGGCGCAGGAAACCGAAGAAGGAGGTCTGTCCCTGGGATGGATCATGTTCAAAGATTTTGTAGAGCTCGTCTGACCAGTAGTTGGAGTGCAGATCGCGGGTCATTTCAAAGCTGCCCAGGTGAGCCAGGCGTTGAGCCTCTGAGAGGCGGCTCTCGCTGCTGCGCAGTTTTTCTTCTGCCTGCTTGCGCTCGGTGATGTCGCGCAGCAAGACCAGGTTGGCGGGTTTGCCCTGAAAGATAATTGGCCTGGTCTGCACCTCGGCATCAAAAATGCTGCCGTCCAACCGGATGAATTTTTCCTCGGCGGGTGGCAGGGGGGTCTGATAAGCACTGGTTTGCACTCGCCGGGCAACAAACTCCTTAAATTCCGGGTGAACGAAGTCGAAAATGGATTTACCCACCAGGTCATCCAGGGAGGATGTGCCGGCCAGTTCGAGCACCCTGGGGTTAGCGAAAACGATGACCCCATCGGAATAAACGATGATGCCATCGGGCACCAGTTCCACCAGCAGGCGGTAGCGTTCTTCGCTGGCGCGGAAGGCTTCTTCGCTGCGTTTTTTCTCGGTGATATCGTGCAGAATGGTGCCGACGATGTACTCGGAGGTTTGCCGGAGGGGGAAGACAATCTGGTTAACCACCCGGCGGGTGCCGTCGGGCCGCTCAATTTCAAGCTCAGTACCGAATTCGGAGGAGGGAACCGTTTCTTTGGAGAGGATCTCCAGGTTGATTTCGCGCAGGCGCTCCAGCAATCCCGGTGGGCGCATTGCTTTTGGAATCAACTGGTACTGGACGTTCCAGAGCTTCTCCCCGATGGCCTGGGCTTCTGAGACGCCCGTCAGGGCGGTCATATGCTGGTTCCACTCGATGATGCGCCCCTGCTTGTTGACCGCAAGGAAGGGGTCGATGCTGTTTTGGCCGATGGCGTGAATTTCGATGATACGACCTGAATGTTCTTCCTGTTCGTTTTGCAGCGAGCGGGAAAGCACGGCTTTGATGCGGCTTGGAATCTCACGAAAGTTTGCTGGCTGGTCGAGCAGGATATCCGCTGCGCCGTGTTTCATCATTTCGACCACCACCTCAACCGACTGGCTGGTGGTAAACATGATGATGGGCAGGCGTGGCGCAATTTTCTTGAGCGAATCAATCAGGTGGATGGGGGATTGCGGGTCAAAAGCGGCGTCGGCAAACGCCAGGTCAAATTCAGTGGTGGCGAGGTGGTTTTGAAGCTCTTCAGGCGTGGTGGCCTGGGTGACAATAAAATCATTGGCCGGGAAGTGCCGGCTTAGCCTTTGAAAACATTGTGGAGCACCAATGAACAAAATGCGACTTGTTTTTCTCATTTTTGGTTTGGAGAGAAATTAACGCTCAACATTGGGCGGCTGAACAACCCCGAGTTAAGGATATCCAACAATGCACAGATTGTCAAATAATATCGTTACCGGATCGCCTGGCTGGCAGAAACCCGCGGGAAAATTGGTTTCAGGCCAGGTTAAATGGGGATAGGAGGAATAATAAACCGAAAAGCTGTCAGGATTCGCGTGATTGAAGGAGCGTGCGCAGGCTGGCCTGCGTGGCGGGTGAAAACTGATTGAACACACGCCTGGTGAGCCGGGTGAGACCTGGAGCGGTTGACAGGCTCAACAACTGCCGCAGGAGGTAGCCGGTTTCAATGGGGGACCGGCGGGCGCAGGCTTCGAGGATATCCTGCAAATCGCTTTGCAGGTTGGGCGGAGCGCTTTGCAGCAGGGGGGTAATGGCGCTAAATACAGCCGGTAGATTCTCAAAGCGGGGGTCGTTGACCAGGGGCAGCAGGGCATGCAACCCTACCGCTTGAACAGCCGGGTCGGGGGCGTTCAGCCAGGCCTGGATAACGGTAATCCACCCTCTAACGTCTTCCCTGCGCAGGGTGGTGGTACCCGAATTCAGCAACGCCTGTAAAATGGGTCGGTCTTCTGCGGGTGTGCTCCACTGTTGCAGGCGCTGCAACACGGCAACCGAGGAGGTAAGGGGAATGGTGCCCAGGAGATGCGCGGCGAGGATGCGCGGCTCAACCATCTTTTCCTCCCAGAGGGCATCCACCAGGGCGAGGGCTTCGGCCTCACGGGCGAGGCACAAGGGGCGCAGGCTGGATTGCAACCGCAGCATCACCAGCGGGGGGATATGATAAGCCGGGAGCAGATTGGTGGGCGGCACCGTTTGCCCGGGTTTATACACCCGGTAGGCGTAGAAATCAAAAAGTTCGCGCAAGCCCCGGATGAACTCAGGAGGTTGCGCGAATTTGCGTTCTAGCAAGCCAATTTGCGCCTTCAGGCGGGTAATCTGGATGGCTGGCAAGGCTGCTGCTCCGAGGTGAAGGGGGGACGCCAGGCAATCGGCCGGTTAATACGCCCTGGCGAAATAGGCGCGTTCGGTGGCGGTTTTGCCGCAATGGATGCAAACCGACCGACCGCTTTCCTGTTCCAGCGGGATGCAGCGGGTTGTGGCTTTGGTGTCCTCTTTAATCTGCGCCTCGCACTCCTTATCTCCGCACCAGAAGGAATAGGCCCATCCGTTTTGCACAACTTCCTTGAATTCGCTGTAACTTTTGGGTTCAAAGATGTGGGCATCGCGGAAGGCAAGGGCTTTTTCGTAAAGCGCCGCATGGATTTCCGTGAGCAGTTCAGCTACCTGCCCGGCCAGTTGCTCCATAGAAAGGGCCGTCTTGCCAGCCTTGCCGGGAATATCGCGGCGAGCAGCGGTAACCACGCCCTTCTCCACATCCTTGGGACCAATCTCAATGCGCAGCGGCACGCCGCGCATCTCCCAATCGTTGAACTTGAATCCGGGGGTGACTTCAGTGCGGTCATCCACCTTGATTCTAAAGGGGGCGAGCGCCTGGCGGACCTGTTCAACGACGGGCATCACCCTGGCTTTTTCCTCGTCGCTGCGCGCAATGGGGACAATCACCACCTGGATGGGGGCGAGCTTGGGCGGCATGATGAGGCCCTGGTCGTCACCGTGGGTCATGATGATGGCTCCGACGAAACGGGTGGAAAGTCCCCAGGAGGTTGTCCAGCAGTATTGAAGCTGGTTGTTGACGTCCAGGTACTGGATATCAAAGGCTTTGGCAAAATTCTGGCCCAGGAAGTGGCTGGTGCCAGACTGCAGGGCGCGGGTATCGCCCATCATGCCCTCGATGGTATAAGACCGCACCGCCCCGGCGAACTTCTCGGTTTCGCTTTTGCGCCCGGGGATAACCGGCACAGCGGCATCATCCACGGCAAAGCGGGTGTAGATTTCAAGCATGCGGCGGGTTTCCTCCTCGGCTTCCGCAGCGGTGGCGTGGGCGGTGTGACCTTCCTGCCAGTAGAATTCCAGCGTGCGCAGGAAGAGGCGGGTGCGCATTTCCCAGCGGACGACGTTTGCCCACTGGTTAATCAGCACGGGCAGGTCGCGGTAGGAGCGGATCCACTTGGAATACATGTACCCGATGATGGTTTCGGAGGTCGGCCTCACCACCAGCGGTTCTTCCAGTTTTTCCCCGCCGCCGATGGTGACCACTGCCAGCTCCGGCGAAAAACCTTCCACGTGTTCCTTCTCTTTTTCCAGAAAGGACATAGGGATGAAGAGGGGGAAGGCTGCGTTGACGTGACCGGTGGCTTTAAAGCGCCGGTCGAGCGAGGCTTGAATGTTCTCCCATAAGGCCCAACCGTAGGGGCGAACCACCATGCAACCGCGCACCGGTGCGTAATCGGCCATCTCAGCGCGCTGGATCACCTGGTTGTACCACTCGGAGTAATTTTCGGAGCGGAGGGGGAGTTTTTCGGAGGAGGTGGGTTTTTGGTCGGTCATGATCTATCCATTCCAATCAGGGCTGTGGTTGATTATCGTTGAGGCGCCGGGCGGCAGCCTCGACGGAATCGACAAAGGTGAGCAGAGAGCGGGCTTTGGGGCTGATGTTGCCGTTGAAGCTTTCAAAAAACTGCTGGAAGGTGGCGTGCCAGCCAGAACCAACCAGGATCAAAGGCATGGGCGGCAGGGCATCCACCGCCAGGCGGTTCCAGGCCAGGCTGACCTCAGCCAGGGTGCCGGGTCCGCCCGGCAGGGCGACAAGCGCCTGGGAATGGATGAGCATGGTGTGGATGCGCTCCAGAAGGGTTCTGGTTTTCCATTCTTCAGCCACCCACGGGTTGGCCTGAGCGGCGCGCCAGTGCTCGATTTCGACGCAGGTGACGCCAATCACATGCGCGCTGGTTTCACGCGCTCCGCGTGATGCGGCTTCCATGGTGCCCATGTAACCGCCGGTGAGAATGGTGTGCCCGGCCTGGCCGAGCAAACGGCCCAGCGTGAAAGCCTGCTGGTAGAGCAGGTCTGATGGGGTGGGGGAGGCGCTGCCAAAAATGGTGATGTGCATAGGTTACACTTTTTTATTCGAGAGGGTTTACCAGGTGCGGCGGTAGTTCTTCTCCAGCTTGGCGAGAATGGCCTGTTCCAGGTCGATGCCGGTCAGCGTGGCGAGTTGCAGCAGGTATAGGGCAACATCCGCCAGTTCGCCGGCAAGTTCGGCGTTCTCCCGCGGGCTTTCCCCCCATTGAAAATGTTCCAGGATCTCGCCTGCTTCGATATTGAGAGAAATGGCGATATTGCGAGGAGTCTGCGGGTGGATGGAGCCTGGTTCGTACCAGCCTTTATCGGTGACGAACTGGTTCATCGCCTGGGAGAGTTCTTTGAGGTCCATGCAAGCAATTATAACAGAAGGCAGGTGCAGAAATGAGCCAACCTTAAAAAAATTGCGCCTGAGCAGCGCACCCTTGAAACTCTGGGGCGTTGCGGTTATAATTCAGCCTGTTGAATATTCAATTGGACGCTGACCTTCCCTCTGACCATAACCGCGATCTCATCATTTTAGAGCAGATCCAACTCAATCCGGATGCTACTCAGGCTTCACTTGCCACGCAGTTGGGCGTTGCGGTTGGCACCATCAACTGGCACATCAAACGGTTGGTGGCGAAAGGTTACGTTAAGGCGCGCCGCGTCTCGCGGCGCAAATTGCGCTATCTCATTACCCCTGAAGGGCTTTCGCTGAGGGCTTACCTCACGCTGGATTATATCGAATCCTCTTTTAAGCTTTTTCGGCTGGTGCGCCTGCGCATGCAGGAGGCGCTGAACGAAATTCGTGCCGCGGGTTTTACCAGCGTGCGCCTGGAGGGCAACGGGGATGTCGCTGAGGTGTGCCGCCTGACGTGCCTGGAACACGGCATCCAACTGGTTGAGGATCAAACCGCACCTTTACTGCGCATTTGTGATTTGAAAGTCTTCGTTGAGTTTAACGACCAAAATCCTGAATCGGAGTAACGCGATGGACACAACTGATTTTTGGAAGAAGCGAAGGGTGTGCGTGACGGGGGGCGCCGGCTTTTTGGGTTCGTTTGTCATTGCCAGCCTGCGCGAGCGCGGTGCAACCGAGATTTTTATCCCCACCATTGAAAAATATAACCTGGTGGAGGCCGCATCCATCCGGCAGATGCTGGATGATGCCCGCCCGGATGTCATCATTCACCTGGCAGCCCAGGTGGGCGGCATCGGCGCTAACCGCGAGCACCCGGCTGAATTTTTCTACAACAACCTGATGATGGGCGTACAGCTGATGCATATGGCCTGGCAGCGGGGCGTGGAGAAGTTCACCGCGATTGGAACCATATGCGCTTATCCCAAGTTCACGCCCGTGCCGTTCCGCGAGGAAGACATCTGGAATGGGTACCCTGAGGAAACCAACGCACCTTACGGGCTGGCCAAGAAGATGCTGCTGGTGCAATCGCAGGCTTACCGCCAGCAGTACGGCTGGAACTCGATTTTCCTGCTGCCAGTCAATTTATACGGCCCGCGCGACAACTTTGATCCGTCCTCATCTCATGTCATCCCCGCGCTCATTAAAAAGTGCATCGAAGCCCAGGAAGCAGGAGCGGAAGAAATTGTGGTGTGGGGCGACGGCTCTCCGACGCGCGAGTTCATTTACGTTTCAGATGCTGCCGAGGGCATTGTGCTGGCCACCGAGAGATACAACGAGTCTGACCCGGTCAACCTGGGCTCAGGGTACGAGATTTCCATCAAAGACCTGGCTGAGAAGATTGCCCGGTTGAGCGGCTTTACGGGCAGGTTGGTGTGGGATCCGACCAAGCCCAACGGCCAGCCGCGCCGCAGATTGGATACCAGCCGGGCGCGCGAGCGCTTTGGTTTTACGGCAAAAGTAGATTTTGATGAGGGCTTGCGCCGCACCATTGAGTGGTACAGGCAAAATCGGAAAAAATAAGCATGACCAGTTCTCGCACCGCCGCCCCCACGGTTTACCTGAGACCTGCCAAAGGTTGGATCCCCCTCAACCTGGCAGACCTGTGGGCTTACCGTGAGCTCATTTACTTTCTCACCTGGCGCGATATTAAGGTGCGCTACAAGCAGGCGGCACTGGGCGTTCTATGGGCCATCATCCAGCCCCTGATGATTATGGTCATCTTCACCATCATCTTTGGGCGGCTGGCTAACCTTTCACCAGATGAGGGGATCTCCAAAGACCTCTATCCGGTGTTCAGCTTCGCGGCTCTGCTGCCGTGGCAACTTTTCCAGGGAGCGCTGCAGCGCAGCGGCATCAGCCTGGTGGGAAACGCCAATTTGCTGACCAAGATTTACTTCCCGCGGCTCATCATCCCGATCTCTGCGGTAGCTGCCGGCCTGGTGGATTTCGCGCTTTCCTTCCTGGTGCTGGTTGGGCTGATGGTATTCTACGGCGTGGCAATTACTTCCAGCGTACTGTGGCTGCTGCCGCTGGTGATCCTGGCGCTGGTGACAGCATTGGCCGTTGGACTGTGGCTCTCTGCGCTGAACGTGCAGTACCGTGATGTGCAGCACATGATCCCTTTTCTGCTGCAAGCCTGGATGTACGCTTCGCCGGTAGCCTATTCGATTGACCTGGTGCCCTCTGAGGGCATCTGGCGCTGGATATACGGATTGAACCCGATGGTGGGCGTTATCCAGGGCTTTCGCTGGGCATTGCTGGGCGGCAATCCCCCGGACCAGTTGATGCTGGTTTCGGTGGTGATGGTGGTGGTGCTCCTGGTCAGCGGTTTGTTTTACTTCCGGCGCATGGAGCGCAACTTTGCGGATGTGGTATGAGCGATATTGCTATTCGGGTTGAACATCTCAGTAAGCGTTACCGCATCGGCGCGCCGGCGCTGCAATACCGCACGCTGCGCGAGACGCTTGTGGATGGGCTGCGCGCGCCGTTTAAACCTGCCAAAGCGGGCGGCGATAACAGCGCCAATACCGTGTGGGCGCTCAGGGACGTCTCGTTTGAGGTGCAACAGGGGCAGGTGCTGGGGATTATCGGCAAGAACGGCGCCGGTAAGAGCACCCTGCTGAAGATCCTGGCGCGCGTCACCGACCCGACTGAGGGAGTGGGCGAAGTGAACGGTAGAGTGGGCTCGCTGCTGGAAGTGGGAACGGGATTTCATCCGGAGTTGACCGGCCGAGAGAATATTTACCTCAACGGTGCCATCCTTGGCATGAAGCGCAGTGAAATTGCCAGCAAGTTTGACGAAATTGTCGAGTTCTCAGAAGTGGGCAAGTTCCTGGATACCCCCGTCAAGCGCTATTCGAGTGGGATGTATCTGCGCCTGGCTTTCGCTGTGGCTGCGCATCTTGAGCCGGAAATCCTGGTGGTGGATGAGGTGCTGGCAGTGGGTGATGCCGAGTTCCAGCGCAAGTGCCTGGGTAAGATGAGCGACGTGGCGCAGCAGGGGCGCACGGTATTGTTTGTCAGCCATAACATGTCGGCCATTTTGCGTTTGACCAGCGAAGCGCTGGTCATTGAAAAAGGGCGCCTGGCGTTGCGCGCTCCAACCGCGCAGGCGGTGGACTATTACCTTTCCAATGGGTTTGCCCAGGTGAGCCAACGCACCTGGGATGCAGATGAAGTGCCTGCCAGCAGCGCGCCGTTTTACCCGCTGGCGGTGCGCGTGGTCAATGCGCAGGGCAAGGTGGCGGATACCTTCCGTTCGGTGGAGCCGTTGACCATTGAGATGGATTACCGGCTGGATGAGCCTATCACCGGGTTGCGCGTGGGTGTTTACCTGATGACGACGCGCGGCGAAACCATCTTCACCTCATTTGATACCGATGAGCCGGCTCAGTTTGAGCGACTGGGCGCGCGCAAAGCCGGGCATTACCGCAGCAGCTGCCGGGTTCCCGCGGATTTTCTCAACGAAGGCCGGTTTGTAATTGGCGTGAACGCCAGTTCCTACCGCATCCGGCGTTATTTTCAGGATGAACAAGCCCTGACATTTACCATTGACGGCGCAGGCGCGCCTGGTACGCATTGGCCCGAACCCCGCCTGGGACCGGTTCGGCCACGATTAGAATGGAAGGTTGAGGTTTTATGACCGTTCGAGCTTCTGGCAAAGAAACGATCAAAAAGATTCTGGGACAGATCCCCTTTACCGCGGAAGTTTACTGGTTGGTTCGGCAGCGCGGCAATCCCATTCAAACGCGCTTCTCCCTCAGAAAATTACAGGCCACCCTGCCGGAGATTATCAGCGAAGTTAAGGCGCTGCAACCCATCAAACCCAGCGGAAAGAAGGTTTTCCTGTTCGCCTCGCTGCATTACTGGATTGAGCATGCCGCTCTGCTGGGGCTGGCGCTGGCTTCACAGGGGCATAAAGTGACGCTGGGTTACCTGCCCTACTCCGACTGGCAGAAACCCATCAACCGCTTTGACCTTCGGCGGCAGAACACCTACGCCAAAAAGGTGCTCAGCCAGGCGGATGGATTGATTGAGGTGGTGCCGTTTCTCAACCAGCGGGTGATGTATAACCGTCTGCCGGAATCGGTGATGGATGCAGTGCGTAAGGTCTCGGTTTACGATGCGCAGTACACGCTGCAGGTGGAAGAGACCGACGAGAACAGCGAGATTTACCGCATGCGCTACGAGCGCAACCTGGAAGCCGCGCGCGTGGGGTATGCTTATCTGCAGGCTAACCGTCCGGATGTAGTGATTGTGCCGAACGGCACCATCCAGGAGCTGGGCGTGGTTTACCGCATGGCGCGTATTTTGAATATCCCGGCGGTGACCTATGAATTTGGTGACCAGCGCCAGCGCATCTGGCTGGCAAAAAACCGCGAGGTGATGCGCCAGGAAACGGATGATGCCTGGAAGGAACGGCAGAACACTCCCCTTTCAGAGGCGCAGTTGGAGCGGTTGAGAAGCATGTTCACCGCCCGGGCGCGCGGAGCTCTGTGGGAAAATTTTGCCAGGATGTGGCAGGGCACGCCCAGCCAGGGTGGTGAAAAAATCCGCCAGGAACTGGGGCTGGATCAGCGCCCGGTGGTGCTGCTGCCGACCAACGTCCTGGGCGACAGCCTGACCCTGGGAAGGCAAACCTTCACCAAGAGCATGGCGGAGTGGATTACGCGCACCGTGCAGTATTTTTCCGGCAAACCTGAGACGCAGCTGGTAGTGCGCATCCATCCCGGCGAGGTGCTCGTCCACGGCACATCCATGCTGGATGTGGTGCACCAGGTGATGCCGCGCCTGCCGGAACACATCCGCCTGATTGGGCCGAAAGATAAAGTCAACACCTATGACTTGATTGAAGTTGCCGACCTTGGATTGGTTTACACTACCACAGTTGGCCTGGAAATGGCGCTGAGTGGGATTCCGGTGGTCACTGCCGGGCAGACCCATTACCGCGGGCGCGGATTCACCATTGACCCCGACTCCTGGGTGGTTTATTTTAAGACGTTGGGTCTAATCCTGGAAAACCCGGCTGCTTACCGGCTGGACCGCGCCCAGGTGGAACGAGCCTGGCGCTATGCCTACTCCTTTTTCTTTGATTTTCCGCGGCCTTTTCCGTGGCACCTGGTGCGCATGTGGGAAGATTACAAGGCTCGCCCGTTTAAAAGCGTTTTTGATCCGGAAAGCAAAGAACACTGGGAGCCCACTCTGCGCTACCTGGTGGGTGAACCGGTGGATTGGAAATGCGTGGTGAATAACCATCACGCGCCAAACGGTGAAAAATGAGCGAAATCAAGGACCAGGTGCGCCAATTCTACGATCAAATCGGCTGGCAGATGGAGTCGGACGGTTTCTATCAGAATGCGCGCTATGAAGACCTGCGCCCGGTGGCCCGCGAATACATCCACCGCTGCCATCTGCGCGTCAAGCGCCACCTCAAACCTCAGGGGCGGTTTTTGTTGGATGCAGGCAGCGGGCCGGTGCAATATCCTGAATACCTGACGTATTCCGAGGGGTACCGCTACCGGGTATGCCTGGATATCTCAATCATTGCCCTGCAGGAAGCGCGCAAGCGCCTGGGCGAGCGCGGGCTTTACGTGGTGGCGGATGCGGCGCATTTGCCCTTCAAGTCGGAGGTATTCGACGGAGCGGTTTCGCTGCATACCTTCCATCATCTGCCGGCTTCAGACCAGGAAAGCGCTTACCTGGGACTGCACCGCGTTCTGGTGCAGGGCGCCAGCGCCGTTGTGGTCAACGGCTGGACGGATTCACCCCTCATGCGGCGCTGGCAATGGCTGGTGCAGATAATGGAGCGCCTGGGGGGGATGGTGGTTGCCAAGCGTAAAAAAGAAGTGCTGCTTGAGCAGAAAACCTCACCGGCAGCTGCCAAACCTTCGGGTACTTTTGTTAAGAAATTCGATGCAGCCTGGCTGCGCCAGATGCTGCAGGGCAAGATGGATTATGAGATTCGGGTGTGGCGCAGCCTGAGCGTGCGCTTTACCCGCGCCGTGATGCATAAAGCTACCGGCGGGGGGTTGTGGCTGAAGCTGGTTTACTGGCTGGAAGAGCGCTTTCCGCGCCACTTTGGCGAAAACGGGCAGTACCCCCTGATTATTCTCAAGAAATGAGGCCGGGATGACCGTTGAAATCTACCCATTAACCCCGGAGCGCTGGCAGGATTTTGAAACCCTGCTCGGCCCGCACGGCGCTTATGGCGGCTGCTGGTGCATGTGGTGGCGGCAGATGCGGAAGGATTTTGAACGGCTCAAAGGCGAAGAGAACCGGAAATTGTTCAAGGCCATTGTTGACCGCGGAGAAATTCCCGGGTTGCTGGCCTATGTGGATGGGAAGCCTGCCGGTTGGATGGCGCTGGCACCGCGCTGTGAGTATCCTACCATGCAGCGCAGCAAGGTGATGGCTGCGGTGGATGACCAGCCGGTGTGGGTGGTAAGCTGCTTCTACATTGGCAAGGGATACCGCAGGCAGGGATTGACGGTGCAGTTGCTCAGGGCGGGGGTGCAGTTTGCCGCCGGGCAGGGGGCAAAGATAATTGAAGGTTACCCCACCGACCCGGGTGAAAAAGCTCATGTGGATGCTTACGTTTATACTGGTCTGCTTTCGGCGTTCATCCGGGCAGGTTTTAAGGAAGTGCTTCGCAGGGCTGAAAAGCGCCCCATCATGCGTTATGAAGTGGAGTGAGTATGGACTGGCAAAATAAAGTTGTTCTGGTGACCGGCGGAACCGGTTCGTTTGGCAAGAAGTTTATCCAGGTGATGCTGGATGAATACCACCCGGCAAAAATCATTGTCTTCAGCCGAGACGAGCTGAAGCAGCATGAGATGAGAGTCGCAGGTTTTGACCACCCCAGCCTGCGATATTTTATTGGCGATGTGCGCGACGCGCAGCGCTTGAGGCGCGCTTTCAACGGTGTGAACATTGTGGTGCACGCCGCAGCGCTCAAACAGGTGCCGGCGTGCGAGTATAACCCGATGGAAGCCATTAAAACCAACATCCTGGGAAGCTCGAATGTGATTGACGCTGCCCTGGATGCTGGCGTGGAGCGCGTGCTGGCATTGAGCACGGATAAGGCGGTCAATCCGGTGAACCTGTACGGCGCCACCAAGCTCTCTGCGGAAAAGCTGCTCATTCAGAGCAACGCATACGCCGGCGGCACCACCACCCGCTTTAGCTGCGTGCGCTACGGAAACGTGGTCGGAAGCCGGGGCAGCGTGGTTCCCATTTTCATCAAGCAGCGCCAGAACGGCAAGGTGACGATCACCGATGAGCGCATGACCCGCTTCTGGATTTCACTTGACCAGGGCGTGCATTTTGTCACGCGCTGCATCGAGCAGATGGTGGGCGGCGAGGTGTTCGTGCCCAAGATCCCCAGCATGACGCTGGTTGACCTGGCGCATGCCATTGCTCCGCAGGCTGAAATTGAGGTAATTGGCATTCGCCCTGGCGAAAAACTGCACGAAGTACTCATCTCCGACGATGAAGCTCGCACCACCGTGGAGCTGGACGATATGTTCGTGGTGCAGCCCGCCGAAACGCTGTGGTTTGGGCGCAACTGGGAAAAACGCGGCAAGCTGTGCCCTGAAGGGTTCAGGTATGCCAGCAACACCAATCCGCAGTGGCTCTCCGTTGAGCAGATTCGCCAGATGGTTGCGCCGTTTGAGGCCGCCTACGCGCAGGGAAAGCTGGACTGATGCGCATTCTGCTGACCGGCGCCAGTGGTTTGTTTGGCCTGAATTTTGCCTCGGCATTTTCAGGTGAACATGACATTACTGGCGTGGTCAATCAGCATCTTCTGGTGGAAACGCCCTTTGAGGTCATCCAGGTGGAGCTCTCCAAAGTGGGGGCGGGCAGCGCCCTGGTTGAACAAACCCACCCTGACCTGATTATTAATTGCGCCGCCCTGGCCAACCTGGATACCTGCGAAAGCATGCCGGACCTGGCGCAGCGCCTCAACGCAGATTTGCCTGCTGAACTGGCGCTGGCTGCCCGCAAGTGCAACGCAAAGCTGGTGCATTTTTCAACAGATGCGGTGTTTGACGGGCAACGCGGCAATTATGACGAAACAGATGAGCCTTCGCCCATCAACGTTTACAGCCAGTCAAAACTGGCGGGAGAGGCGGCGGTTTTGGCGGCTAACCCCGCCGCGATCGTGGCGCGGGTCAATTTTTATGGCTTCAGCCTGTTCGGGCAGCGCAGCCTGGCGGAATTCTTCGTTTACAGCCTGCTGGGTGGGAAGAAAGTGATGGGCTTTACGGATGTTTTCTTCTGTCCGCTGCACGTCAACCAGCTGGGTGAAACGCTGCTGCGCATGGTGGCGCTGGATTTGAGCGGGCTCTATCACGTGGTGAGCAGCCAGGCGCTCAGCAAATTCGATTTTGGGGTTCGGATTGCGCGTGCCTTTGGATTGGATGAAAGCCTCATCCAGCCCGTTTCCTGGTTGGAGGGGGGGCTTAAGGCAGCCCGCTCACCTAAATTGACGCTGCGCACCGATAAGCTCTCGGCAGCGCTGGGCGAACCCTTGCCCGACCTGGCTTCCGGTGTGGCGCGCTTCTATGAGCAATTTGAGCAGGGGCTGCCTCTCCGCTTACGCGGGTACGCACTCGTGTGATTCCGTAGAAAGGAGCTTGAGATGGATTTAAAAATTGGTGAGCGTTGGATTGGTGAGAATCACCCTACTTACTTCATTGCCGATATTGCTGCCAACCATGACGGCAACCTGGAACGCGCCATTCAGCTCATCCGCCTGGCCAAACAGGCCGGAGCGGATGCTGCCAAGTTCCAGAACTTCCGCGCCCCGAAGATTGTCTCGGATTACGGCTTCAAATCCATGGGTGGGCAGCAATCGCACCAGTCCACCTGGAAGAAATCCGTTTTTGAGGTGTACGCGGATTATTCGATTCCCTTCGAATGGACGCCTGCGCTCAAAGCCGCCTGCGACGAGGTGGGAATCGATTACTTCTCCTCACCCTATGATTTTGATGCCATTGACATGCTCGATCCGTACGTCCCGGCGTATAAAGCGGGCTCCGGCGAGATCACCTGGCCCGAGGCGCTGGTACGCATGGCGCGTTACGGCAAACCGCTGCTGCTGGCGACGGGCGCCAGCGATATTGGCGATGTGCAGCGCGCCGTGGAAGCGGTTCTGCCGGTGAACCGCCAGCTGGTGCTGATGCAGTGCAACACCAATTACACCGCCAGCCTGGAGAATCTGCGCCACGTTAACTTGCGCGTGCTGCACACCTACAAGGCAATGTGGCCTGACCTGGTGCTGGGGCTTTCTGACCACACCCCGGGGCATGCTACCGTGGCAGGCGCTGTGGCGCTGGGCGCGCGCGTGGTGGAAAAGCACTTCACCGATGACATCAGCCGGGTGGGACCTGACCATAAATTTGCCATGGACCCTGAGGCGTGGGCAAAGATGGTTGAGGTGACTCGCCAACTGGAAGCGGCGCTTGGCTCGGCTAACAAGCTGGTGGCGGATAACGAAAAAGAGACGGTCGTCATCCAGAGGCGCTGCCTGCGGGCAGCCCGGGCTATCCGCGCGGGTGAACGGTTAACGCGCGACATGATTGACGTGCTGCGTCCTGCGCCGGTACATGCCGTCATGCCGTATGACATTGACCGCGTGATTGGCATGCGAGCGCTGGTGGACCTTTCCGCCGGGAAAGAATTGACCTGGGGCGAGTTAGGAGCCTGAGTGCGCATCCTGTACTTCACGCGCGACTATACCCCTCACGACCACCGCTTTCTTTCTGCGCTGGCAAAAAGCGAGCATAAGGTGTATACGCTGCGCCTGGAGCGGGGCAACCGGCAGTTGGAAGACCGCCCTCTGCCCCCGCAGGTTGAGCAGGTGACGTGGAAGGGTGGGCGACGCGAGGTAACCTGGACGGATACACCCGCTCTGCTGCTTGACCTGCAGCGCGTCACGCGCAGCATTAAACCGGATGTAATCCACGCCGGGCCTGTGCCGAACGTGGCTTTCCTGGCGGCGTTGAGCGGGTTCAAACCGCTGGTGAGCATGTCCTGGGGCTCTGATCTGCTGCGCGATATTGACCTGGATGGCGGGAAAATGCGTTCGGCGCGTTTTGCGCTCAGGCGCAGCGCCATCCTGCTGGGAGATTGCGCCGCGGTGAAGCAAAAAGCTGTCAGCCTGGGGTTCCCCTCTGAGCGAGTGGTTCTCTTTCCGTGGGGGGTGGACCTGCAAACCTTTTCACCGGCCCCGGGCGGCGAGCGCCGCCAAAGGCTGGGCTGGCAGGACGCGTTTGTGCTGCTTTCGCTGCGCTCGTGGGAACCGCTTTACGGCGTTGACCTGGTGGTGCGCGCCTTTTGCCGCGCCGCTCAGGAATTGCCTGAGTTACGTCTGCTGATGCTGGGGAATGGTTCCCAGGCACCGCTCATTCATAGCTTGGTGCAAACGCAGCAGATGTTGGATCGGGTGCATTTTGCCGGGCAGGTCAAAAATGACGACCTGCCGGATTATTACCGCAGCGCGGACCTGTATCTGAGCGCATCCCACTCGGACGGTTCATCGGTTTCGCTGATGGAAGCGCTGGCGTGCGGAAAGCCCGTGCTGGTTTCGGACATTCCAGGTAACCGCGAGTGGGTTGGCGGACAGGCGGCGGGCTGGTTGTTCAAGGATGGCGATGAAGAAGCCCTGGTTGAGGGCATCCGGCGGGCGGCGCGCGAACGCCAGACCCTGCCAGAACGCGGCAAATCAGCGCGCGTCCTGGCTGAACAGCGCGCGGATTGGACAAAGAATTTTGCCCGCTTGCTTGAGGCGTATGATATGGCTGTAAAAATTGGGAAAGGCTAAACGATGCGAATTGTGGGCATTGTCCAGGGGCGCATGGCATCCAGCCGGCTGCCGGGGAAGATTCTGAAGAAAATCAGCGGGCAGCCCATGCTGGCGCAGGTGGTGGAACGCGCCCGCCAGGCGACATTGATTGATGAGGTTGGGGTGGCAACCACCACCGATCCCTCCGATGATGCCGTGGAAAGGTTCTGCCAGAAGCGCGGCTACCCGGTTTACCGCGGCAGCCTGCTGGACGTGCTGGACCGCTTCTATCAGGCGGCAAAAATGATGCACGCGGATGCGGTGGTCCGTTTTACGGCGGATTGTCCCCTGCTGGATCCCTCCCTGGTGGATGAGACCATCCGGGCGTTTATGCAGCAGAAGGCAGATTTTGCCGCCAACCGCCTGCCGCCCCCGTTCAAGCGCACCTATCCCATCGGATTGGATACCGAGGTGTGCAGCTTTGCCGCTCTGGAGCGAGCCTGGCGCGAAGCCACCGAGAAACACGATCGCGAGCATGTTTTGCCGTATCTCTACGAGGTTGAGGGCCGCTTTAAGGTGGTGGTTTTGAATTTTGAGCGCGATTACGGACACTACCGCTGGACGGTGGACACGCCCGAAGATCTCAGGCTGGTGCGGCGCATCTTTCGCAGGATGGCGGGGCAACCGGGCTTTACCTGGCTGGATGTGGTGGCTCTGTTTGAGCGCGAGCCGCAACTGGCCCAACTCAACGCGGGCGTGCCGCATAAAACCATGTTCGACGTGGATGACCGTTTTAAAAAAGGTTAAGCAATGGCTCTGATTACCCTGTTCACAGCCCCCAAGCCTTTTACCAATGCGCATATCGCCACCATCCAGCGTAATGCCATCCGCTCGTGGACTCTGTTACCGGAAGTTGAGGTGGTGCTGCTGGGCGAGGAAGAGGGCCTGGCTGAGGCAGCGGTTGAACTGGGCGTGCGCCATATCTCTGGAGTTAAGCGCAATGCCAGCGGCACGCCGCTAGTGAGCAGTATGTTTGACCTGGCCCGCCGGGTTAACGAAAGCCCCCTGCTGGCGTGCGTCAATGCGGATATTTTGCTGCTGCCGGATTTCGTCAGCGCAGCGCGACAGGTGCTGGAACAGGCGCAGCGCTTTTTGGTGGTGGGGCAGCGCTGGGACCTGGATGTGCTGGAGGCGATGGATTTCTCGGCGGGGTGGGTTGAGCGCCTGCAGCTTGATTTGAGGTCGCGTGGCAGGCTGCACGCGCGCACCGGCAGCGATTACTTCATCTACCCGAGGGCTTGCTTCACCAAAATGCCCGATTTTGCCATTGGACGCGCCGGATGGGATAACTGGATGATTTACGAGGCGCGCCAGCGCGGCTGGAAGGTGGTTGACGCTACCGAATCCATCCAGATTGTGCACCAGAACCACGATTACTCACATTTTGCCAACGGACAGCCGCATTACCGCCAGCCCGAGACGTTTGAAAACATTCGCCTGGCGGGCGGGCGCAAGGTGATTTTTCACCTGGCGGATACCGATACCCGCCTGGCAGGAGGAAAATTACTGCCTGCCCGGCTGGATTGGGGAAAATTCTGGCGTGAGGTGGAGATTTTTCCGCTCATCAGGCTGCATTCATACCCACTGGCGCAACTAACCCACGCGCTATTTCACCCCGTGAGAGCGTACCGTGATTTCCGCGCCGCTTTGCGCCGCAGAGGTGGAGAGACAGGATGAGAAAAGGTCAGAACCCGGCGAAGTACGTCAAAGAAGTGACCCAACCGCAGCGCATCACGGTGGCGGTGTTGAATTACATTCCGTTTCTCAGCGGATTCTACGCTGAGATGCTGGATGTGCTCAAAGCCTGCCTGGGGAGCATCTGGCAAAATACCGATATGCCTTACGACCTGCTGGTGTTTGATAACGGCAGTTGCGAAGAGGTGGTGGCTTACCTGCGTGAGCAGCAAGATGAAGGGCGCATCCAATACCTGATGCTTTCCGAGAAGAACCTGGGAAAGGGCGGCGCGTGGAACATGATGCTGGGCGGCGCGCCGGGTGAGATCATCGTCTACACGGATAACGATTGCCTGTTTGCGCCGGGTTGGCTGTCTCGTTCGGTGCAGTTGCTGGAAACCTATCCCAACGTTGGCATGGTGACTGCCCGTCCCTTCCGCACCAACCCGGAATTCTATAGCGAATCGCTGACCTGGGCGCGGCAGACGCCGGGCGTGGTGGTGGAGGAGGGACAGCTGGTGCCCGAGCAGACCCTGGCGGAATTCAACCGCAGCCTGGGGCAATCTGAAGAAACCATCAACGAGCATTACCGCACCACGCAGGATGTGCGCCTGACCTTCCAGGGCGTGACGGCTTACGTGGGCGCGTCGCACTGGCAGTTTTGCGCCCGCAAGCTAACCCTGGAGCAGTTTTTGCCGTTCAGCATGGACCGCCCGATGGGGCAGGTGAAGCAGCTGGACCAGCGCATGAACGCCGCAGGCTTCCTGCGGTTGATGGTCAGCGACCCGCTGGCGATGAATATGAGCAACACGGTGAGTGGGTTGAAGCTGGATAAGACCGGGGCGGTAAAAACGCGGAAAAATACGGCTGTGCTGGATTTTCCGCCCATCAAGAAGGCACTGCTGGGGCTCTACGATGCCATTTTCAAATGGTACTACGACCGATAGAAGGACAGGAGTTGTCGATTGAATTCTAAACGCGTATTTATCAGCGCCGATCACGGCCTGGCAGTGGTTTACTTTTTACAAACGGATGTGCTCCCCACGCTGCTCAAGGCTGGCATTGAGGTGGTGCTGTTAACCGATGACGGCCTCAAGGAGCAGATTATCGCCCGCTTTGGGCAGCCCGGGCTGAGTGTTGAGGGGCTGCGCCTGGACAAAGCGCGCCAGTATTTTGAGACGAAAGACCACTCCATGCAATACTGGATGCATTTTTTGCGCTGGATGGGCGGCTCGAAACAGGTTAACACCCAGGCAATGGACGGCCACTGGCGCCAGATGCAGGTGGAATCCTCGCCGCGCGCGAAGATGCTGCTGCCGCTGATTGGGGCATTGAAAGGCATCCTGAGGCGCTCGGCTGCGGCCCGGAAAACCCTGGTGAACCTGCAGGACCGCTATACCTCCAATATTTACGCCGACCTGTTCGAGAAGTACCAGCCGCAGGCGGTGATTGCCAGCACACCCGGCTGGCGCTACGACCGGTTTGTGCTGCGCGAGGCTGCCCAGCGCGGCGTGGATACCGGCGCGGTGATCGTGGGGTGGGATAACCCTTCCAGCTACCGTCTGCCCGGCGCAAAGGTCAACTGGATCACCTGCTGGTCCGAGATTCAAAAGCAGGAACTGGTGTTTGGTTCGGACTGGCAACCGGAACAGGTCAACATTGGCGGCATCCCTTCGTATGACGGTTATTTCCGCAAAACCTGGCTGATGCCAAAGGACGAATACTATGCGCTGCACGGCCTGGACCCGCAGCGCAAGCTGCTTTCCTTTGCGTGCAGCTTTGTGAGCTTCTCGCCCAACTATCGCAATGTTGAAACCCTGGCGCGCCTGGTGGCAGCCGATGCGTTTGAGCAGCCCGCGCAATTGCTCATCCGCCTGCACCCCAATCATTTTATGAAGAATTCGCTCTACGAAAAAGAAGCCCACCAGATGCGGCAACTGGCGCAGACTTTACCGCATGTTCACCTGGTTGAGCCGGTGCCGCTGGGCGGTGAGCTGGGGTACTATTCTGGCGAAGATATGCCCGAGAAAGCTTCGATGATGGCCTACTCGGATGTCTTCCTCACGGTGTATTCGACGATGGTGGTTGAGACGGCCATTCACGAGCGACCGATTGTGAGCGTGTGCCTGGATGCGCCGAATGGCTGGAATACCCCTGGAAAGTTCTCGCTTTCGCTGAAGGAAATTGGCGAATGGCCCACCCACCTGCGCTTCCGCGAGGCGGGAGCGGGGCGGGTTGCCTTTAACGAGGAAACGTTGAAGACCGCGATAAATGCCTACCTGCGCGACCCGCAACTGGACGCGCAAAAGCGCCAGAAGTTCATCCGGGATGAGGTAACCTTCACGGATGGGAACGCCGGCCAGCGCACAGGCGAGTACCTGGTGAAACGCATTCTGCAGACAGGAGAGAAGTAGCCATGAAATTTTTGATAGCAGGTTTTGGTTCAATTGGGCGCCGGCACCTGCGCAACCTGCAGGCGCTGGGAGAGAAGGACATCCTGCTCTACCGCACCCATCAGAGCACCCTGCCTGAAGATGAAATTGCCGGTATCCCGGTGGAAACGGATCTGAAGGCAGCCCTGGCGCACAAGCCGGATGCCGTCATCATTGCCAACCCCACCGCCCTGCACCTGGCTGTCGGAATCCCGGCGGCGGAAGCCGGCTGCAGCCTGTTGATTGAGAAACCGGTTTCACACGATTTGGCCGACACGGAGGAGCTCAAGGCTGCCCTGGGGCGGGGCGGAGGGAGGGCGCTGGTGGGCTTCCAGTTCCGCTACCACCCTACCCTGCAAAAGGTTGCCTGGTGGCTGGCAGAGGGCGCGGTGGGCAAGGTGGTTTCGGCGCGGGCGCACTGGGGCGAATACCTGCCCAACTGGCACCCGTGGGAAGATTACCGCCAGAGCTACGCCGCCCGTCCTGACCTGGGCGGCGGGGTGATCCTCACTTTGACTCACCCGCTGGATTACCTGCGCTGGCTGCTGGGCAAGGTGGATGCGCTCTGGTCGTTTTCCGGCTCGCTGGGCGACCTGGGGTTGAATGTTGAGGATACCGCTGAGATTGGCTTGCGCTTCGCCAGCGGCGCTGTGGGAACAGTGCACCTGGATTATGTGCAGCGCCCCCCCAGCCACACGCTTGAAATCATCGGCTCGCAGGGTATGATTCGCTGGGAGGCTTCCAGCGGGGCGGCATTCCTCTACTCGGCTGAAAAGCAGGGCTGGGAGGTCATCTCGGCGCCGGAAGGGTTTGAGCGCAACGTGCTGTTCATTGACGAACTGAAGCATTTCATCAAAGTGGTGGAAGGTAAGGAGCAGCCCATGTGCAGCCTGGATGACGGCCTGGCAGCGTTGGAACTGGCCCTGGCGGCGCGTCAATCGGCAGGGACGGGCGCCATGGTGCGTTTGGGCGTTTCAAAGTTATAATGATGGACTGAAAGACTAAACAATGGGAGTGTGCTGATGAGCAACATCCTTGATAAGTTCAATCTCAAAGGGCAGGTGGCGGTTGTAACAGGCGGCGCTGGTCTGCTGGGCAAGCAGTTCTGCGCCACGCTGGCGCAGGCGGGTGCGGCAGTGGTCGCAGCCGACCTGAGTGAAAGCACCGCGGAAAAAGTGTCGCAGGGCATCACCCGGGAGGGCGGGCAGGCGCTCGGCGTGGGGGTGGATGTCACCCGGCCTGAATCCGTCAACGAAATGGTCGAGCGCACCCTCAAGGCTTTCGGTCGGTTGAATATTCTGGTGTGCAGCGCTGCGCTAGACCCCAAGGTTGAGCCTGGGTCTAACGTGCGCGGGGGTGGGGCGTTTGAGGATTACCCCCTCGACCAGTGGAAAGCTGCCCTGGATGTGAACCTGACCGGGTTGTTCCTGTGCGCGCAGGCGGCTTCAAAACCCATGCTGGCGCAGGAGCACGGCGTGATGATTTTTATCTGCTCCACCTACGGGCTGGCCGGTCCAGACCAGCGCATCTACCGCAAACCAGGGCAGGATAGCCAATCCTACAAACCGGTGTATTATTCGGTGACTAAGGCAGGGGTGCTGGGGCTGACGCGCTACGTGGCTACCTATTACGCGGGCAAAAATATCCGCGCCAACGCGCTGACTCCCGGCGGGGTGTATAACAACCACGATGAAACCTTCACCCAGAATTACTCGGCTCGCACGGTGATGGGGCGCATGGCGCACCTGGATGAAATGAACGGCGCGCTGTTGTTTTTAGCCTCGGAGGCTTCCAGCTACATGACTGGATCCAATGTGGTGGTGGATGGGGGCTGGACGGCATGGTAGAGCGCCCTGAAATACTGGCGATCATCCCGGCGCGGGGCGGCTCGAAGGGTCTGCCGCGCAAGAACGTGCGCCTGCTGGCGGGGTACCCGCTCATTTCATACAGCATTGCGGCGGGCTTGCAGGCCAAAACGGTCACCCGGACGATTGTTTCGACTGATGACGAGGAGATTGCCGCGGTGGCACGCCAGTTTGGCGCGGAAATTCCCTTCATGCGCCCGGCGGAGTTTGCGCAGGACAGCACCCTCGACCTGCCGGTTTTCCAGCACGCGCTGGGTTGGCTGGCGCAGCACGAGGGGTATTTCCCGGACGTGGTGGTGCAACTGCGCCCCACCTCCCCTTTACGCCCTCCTGGCCTGGTGGATGAAGCCGTCAACTTGCTGCTGGCTGACCCGGAGGTGGATTCGGTGCGCGGGGTGGTGCCTTCGGGACAGAACCCGCACAAGATGTGGCGCGTGGACTCGCAAAGTAGTCGCATGCGCCCACTGCTCACCGTGGACGGCGTGCCTGAGGCGTACAATGCTCCGCGCCAGGTGCTGCCGCCTACTTTCTGGCAGACCGGGCACATTGATGCCATCCGCCCGCGGGTGATTGTGGAGCAAAACTCGATGAGCGGGCCGGTCATTAAGGGGTTGATGATTGATCCACGTTACACCGTGGATATTGACGGGCTGCTGGATTTGCAAAAAGCCGAATGGCTACTGGAGCAAACCGGCTTGCCCATCGTCTCCCCCGGCAGGCAGCGGCGAGCCTTTCCCAAAAAGGTGAGCCTGGTGGTGTTTGATTTTGACGGCGTGATGACCGATAATCGGGTGTGGGTGGATGAAGCTGGTCACGAGCAAATTGCCGCCAACCGCAGCGACAGCCTGGGGCTGGGCATGCTGCGCGAGCAGACCAGCGTTGAGCTGGTGGTGCTCTCGCGCGAGACCAACCCGGTGGTGGCGGCGCGCTGCCGTAAGCTCAAGCTGCCGGTGCTGCAGGCCGTCACAGATAAGGCCAGCGCCCTGAAGACGTTAATGGCTGAAAAAGGGGTGAACCCGGTGGAAGTGATTTATATGGGTAACGACGTCAATGACTTGCCGTGTTTTCCGCTGGCGGGGTATACTGTTGCCCCGGCAGACGCGCACCCTCAGGTGGCGCGCGAAGCCGACCTGGTGTTGAAACTCCGCGGCGGGCACGGCGCCGTGCGTGAATTGTGTGATTTGATTTTACAGAAGATTTAGAGGAGGTTTTCAATGGCGCGTGAGATTAAGATTGGCGAGCGAATGGTGGGGGATGGTCACCCCACGTACATCGTAGGGGAGATTGGCATCAACCATAACGGCAGCCTGGAGAACGCCAAAAAGCTGATCCAGGTGGCGCATATGCACGGCATGGATGCCGTCAAACTTCAAAAACGGACGCCGGAGCTGTGCGTGCCGCCCGAGCAGCGCGATGTGATGCGTGAGACGCCCTGGGGCTACATCAGCTACCTCGATTATCGCTATGAAGTGGAATTTGAGGAGGAAGAGTACCGCGAGATTGACCGCTACTGCAAAGAGCTGGGCATCACCTGGTTTGCTTCGGTGTGGGATACAGTCTCGGTTGACTTTTTGGAAGCCTTTAACCCCGTTTGCTACAAAATTCCCTCCGCGCTGCTTACCGACCATGTTTTGCTGAAAAAGCTGCGTTCAACCGGGCGAGCGCTCATCCTTTCGACGGGCATGTCCACCATGGAGCAGATTCACGCGGCGGTGGGCGTGTTGGGATTGGATAATTTGCTCATCACGCATGCCACCAGCACCTATCCCTGCGACCCGAACGAATTGAACCTGAAAATGATCCCTACCCTGCGCCAGGTTTTCCCCTGCCCCATTGGCTATTCGGGGCATGAGGTGGGGCTGGTACCTTCAGCGGTTGCGGTAGCGCTGGGCGCCTGCCTGGTTGAACGGCACATCACCCTGGACCGCGCCATGTGGGGCAGCGACCAGGCGGCAAGCGTGGAACCGCAAGGCGTTGAACGCCTGGTGAAGTACATCCGCGTCACTGAGCAATCGCTGGGTGACGGCGTGAAGACGGTTTACGACAGCGAAAAAGCTTCGATGAAGCGCCTGCGCCGGCACAGTTGAGGGGTATGAGCGCTTCATTATCACACTACGCGTGGGCTCTGAAGTGGCGCTGGCGCTTGTGGCGCAACAACCAGCGGTGGAAAAAAGCTGCCCTGCAGGTGGCAACCTCGGCGCCGCCTGCCACGGGTAAACCGGTGGTAGTCTTTAATGCATCCACGCGTTTGCAGGGGATGAGCCAGAATGCCGGGTTTTCGCTGCTGGCAGCCTGGGGATTGCGCATGCGCGGCGTGCCGGTGGTGCACGCCGTTTGCCGCCGCGGGATGAGCCGCTGCGTGCTGGGTACCCAGCGTGATAACCCACAGGCCAACCCGCCCTGCGCGGGGTGCGTTGAGCAATCGCAGGCGGTTTTTGCCGGAGCGGATACGCGCTGGTTGGAATTTACACCCGACGCTGCCCTGCAGCAAGCTCTTGCAGGCTTGAGCACAGAGCAAATGCAGACTTTCACCTACCGGGATGCTCCGCTCGGGGCGTTGGTGTTGCCCTCTCTGCGCTGGATCCTAAGACGCCACCACCTGGCAGATGATGCGGCAACGCAGACGTTATTCCGTGAGTACATCCTCTCCGCCTGGAACATCATTGGCGCGATGGGAAGTCTGCTGGATTCTGTTCAGCCGCAGGCGCTGCTGATTTTTAATGGCATGTCCTACCCGGAGGCGGCGGCGCGGTGGGCGGCGCAGCAGCGCGGCATACCCGTGGTAACGCACGAGGTGGCTCACGCGCCCTTCACGGCCTTTTTCACTCACGGCGAGGCGACGGCCTATCCCATCGAGGTGCCTGAAGATTTTACACTGAGCCAGGCGCAAAACGCGCGGCTGGATGCCTACCTTGAGCAGCGCTTCCAGGGTAACTTCAGCATGGCGGGCATCCGCTTCTGGCCCGAGATGCGCAGCCTCAGCGAGATCTTCTGGCAGCGCGCCAGAGGTTACAGACAGATTGTGCCGGTCTTTACCAACGTCATTTTTGACACCAGCCAATCCCACGCCAACGTGGTGTTTGAGCACATGTTCGCCTGGCTTGACCAGGTGCTGGAGATTGCGCGGGCACACGCTGATACGTTGTTTGTGATTCGGGCGCACCCTGATGAAACCCGCCCGGGTAAGGAAAGCCTGGAGAGCGTGGCGGACTGGGTGAAGAAGAGCGGGGCGGGCGAGCAAGCGAACCTTCTCTTTGTGCCTTCCGACCAGTACTTCAGCTCCTATGAGCTCATCCAGCACGCCAGGTTCGTGATGGTTTACAATTCCACCATCGGCCTGGAAGCCGTTCTGCTGGGCGCGCCGGTATTGAGCGGCGGTAAATCGCGCTATACGCAGCTGCCGATGGTGTTCTTTCCGAATTCCCCCGCAGCGCACCGGATGCAGGCTGAACGCTTCCTGACGACTGAAAAAATCGACGTGCCTGCTGAGTTTGTTCAAAATGCGCGCCGCTTTCTCTACATGCAGCTTTTCCGCGTGGCGCTGCCGTTTGATACCCTGCTCAAAGAGGACGGCATCTGGCGCGGTTACGTGAGATTGAAAGGTTTCTCCGTGGGGCAGCTTCAGTTGCCCACTTTTGAAGTCATTTCACGCGCCATCACCGGGCAGCAGCCTTTTGTGTTGGAGGATGACAGCCATGGATAAGAAAATTGTGGCCCTGGTGCCAATGCGTCACCATTCGGTGCGCGTGCCGGGGAAGAATTACCGCCTGCTGGCGGGTAAGCCGCTTTACCAGCACATCCTGCAAACCTTGCTGGCGGTGCCGCAGATTACCCGGGTGGTGGTGGATACCGACAGTCCCGTGGTGATTGAGGGTCTCAAGCGCGAGTTTCCGCAGGTGGTGGTGCTGGAGCGCCCTGAGCACTTGCGGGCGGATACCATGCCGATGAACGAAATCCTGCTTTATGATACCGCCCAGGTTCCGGCAGATTTTTACCTGCAAACGCATTCCACCAACCCGCTGGTGCAGGCAGAAACGTTCTCGCGCGCCATTGAACTATTGATGAGTCAGATCCCAGCTTTTGATTCGCTCTTCGGCGTGACCCGCCTGCAAACCCGGCTGTGGGACCAACTGGCGCGTCCCATCAACCACAATCCCGCAATCCTGCTGCGTACGCAGGACCTGCCACCCATCTACGAAGAAAACTCATGCGTTTATATCTTCACCCGGCAGACGCTGGAAACGCGCCGCAACCGGCTGGGCGAGCGGCCCTTGATGTTCGAGATTGACGCGGCTGAAGCGCGGGATATTGACGAAGAACTTGATTTTCTGATCGCCGACCTGCTCTTGCAGCACCGTCAGGCGCGCGCCAACCAACCCTAAAGGTCACCTGATGCCAACTGTTTTGCTTTCCGCCCCCTATATGATCCCCTACCTGGAGCAATTCCAGCCCATTCTGCAGCATTATGGGATTGAAACGATTGTGCCTGAGGTGCACGAGCGTCTCTCGGAAGAAGAGATTCTGAGCTATGCCGGGCAATTTGACGGCGCCGTGTGTGGCGATGACCGCTACACTGAGCGTGTGATTAAGGCATGTTTACCGCGGCTTAAGGTCATCTCCAAGTGGGGAACCGGCATCGATTCGATTGATAAGGCGGAGGCAACCCGCCTGGGCGTGATGGTTGGGAACACGCCCAACGCTTTCACCCTGCCCGTATCCGACAGCGTGCTGGGCTATATCCTCTCTTTTGCGCGGCGGCTGCCGTGGATGGATCGCAGGATGAAACAGGGCGACTGGGAAAAACTGCCCGGGCGCTCGCTGAGCGAGTGCACGCTGGGCGTGGTTGGGGTTGGCAACGTGGGTAAAGCCGTGCTGCGCCGGGCGCGCGCCTTTGGGATGCGCCTGCTGGGGAACGATATCCTCCCGATTGCCTCTGATTTTGTGGCGGAGATGCGCCTGGAGATGGTGGCGCTCAACGAATTGCTCCGGCAATCCGATTTTATCTCCATCAACTGCGATTTGAACCCCACCAGCTATCACCTGATTAACCGCGAGACGCTTTCTCATGTTAAACCGGGCGCGGTTCTCATCAACACGGCGCGCGGGCCGGTGGTGGAAGAAGCGGCGTTAATTGAAGCCCTGCAGAGCGGGCTCCTGGGCGGAGCTGCTCTGGACGTTTTTGAGGTTGAGCCGCTGCCGCTCACCTCGCCGTTGCTGAAGATGGATAACGTGCTGCTGGCAGCGCATAACTCAAACTCCAGCCCGGCAGCCTGGACGCGCGTCCATAAGAACACCATCCGCAACCTGCTGGTTGGCCTGGGGATTGCGTGTGACGACCTGGACGACTGGATGAAGGTCTAAGCATGCTGCGCCCAGCCCTGCGTAGGTTGCGATGGGAAGCGGTAGCTGCTTACGGGCTTGTGCTGGCGGCGGCAGCGCTGGCTTACTTGCCGCTGGTGGGCCAACTGGGCTTTTATAACGACGACTGGTTCACGCTGGTTTCGAAGGTCAGCAATGTGGGCCTGCTGCGCATGCATGTGATTGACCGTCCGGTGATGGGGTTGGCTTACACCATCACCTACCGCCTGCTGGGCGATTCACCACTGGGGTGGCACCTGTTCTCATTTGGGGTGAGGGCACTCGGCGGGCTGGCGTTTCTGTGGCTGCTGCGCCTGGTGTGGCCCGGTCAGCGGCGCATGACGCTGGCAGCGGCCTGCCTGTTCATCATTTACCCGGGTTTTTTACAACAACCGGGAGCAAACAACTTCTCCAATCATTTCATCGCGTTCTTCCTGGGGTTAAGCTCGCTGGTGTTGGGCGTTAAAGCGCTGAGGAGCAGCCCGGGCGCGGGGCGGCTTGTAATGATTGCGCTCTCCGCCGGGCTGGTGCTGGTTTACCCGCTCATTTACGAGGCCATGATTGGCCTGGAAGGGCTGCGGCTGATGCTCTACTGGGTGGTGCTGCACCCGGCTGAAAAGCAGACCCTGAAAACCCGGGTGAGAAGCCTGGCCTTGCAGGTTTGGCCTTACCTGGCAGCGCTGGTAGGCGTGGTGGCCTGGCGGTTGTTCATTTTTCAGGGCGGGCGCTCAAACACGGATGCGGGTGGTTTGTTGCGCGCGTACCTGAATAACCCATTGGGCATGGCGCTCAAAGTGTTGCTTGAGACCGGGCGTGATTTCGTGGAAACAGTGGTTCTGGCGTGGGGCGTGCCGGCAAACAAACTGGCAGCCAGAGTGGGGGCGGCTGAGTTGCTGATCCCTTTGCTCCTGGCGGCGTTGCTGGGGCTTGGATTGTGGTTGTACACGCGCCGGGTGTCTTCGGTGGAAAGCACTCCTGCCAGTGGAAGGCCTTCTACGGCAGCCTGGGTGGGCGCGCTGGGCGTGCTGGTGACGCTGCTGCCCGTGGTGTTGACGGAGCGTAGCGTGGATTACAGCTATAGCATGGACCGCTTCACCCTGCAATCCTCAGCGGCAGCAGCCATTTTGCTCAGCGCGGCCATTTTCAGCGGCGGGCGGCGCTGGGTGCGCTGGAGCGTGTTGGGTTTGCTGCTGGTCATGGCGATGGTCACGCACTTCAATAATGCTGTATATTACCGCGACCACTGGGTTAATCAGAAGCAGGTCTGGTTTCAATTAACTGCGCGCGCGCCGCAGATCCAGCCGGATACAGTGCTAATGGTGCTGCTGCCAGCGGGCTATCGCCAGGCGGAGGGCTTTGCTGTGTTTGGCCCCGCCAATGCCATTTATTACCCCCAGCCGGGGCCTATTCAACTGACAGCCGAAGTGCTGAATGCAGATACTGTTCCCTGGGTGCTCAGCGGGCAGAGCATGTACCGCGCCTGGCGCAATGTGGAGTACACCCGGAATTTCAAGAACGTACTGATTGCCTCGATGCCCTCATCGTCTTCGTGCCTGCATGTTTTAGATGGAGACAGTCTGGAGTTATCCTCCCGCGAAGACCCACTCATCTGGCTGGTGGCGAGTGCCTCGCAAATTGAGCGCATTCAAACTGATGGCGAGAACAAAACGCCGCCGGAGGTGATTTTTGGTCCGCCGCCCGGGGTGACCTGGTGTACCCTTTACCAGCAGGCCAGCCTGGCTCGCCAGAAGGGCGAGTGGGATAAAGTGGC
>CAYVOX010000012.1:2446-4383 GCA_964453035.1 uncultured Anaerolineaceae bacterium | reverse complement strand
CCCTTTACCAGCAGGCCAGCCTGGCTCGCCAGAAGGGCGAGTGGGATAAAGTGGCAGCGCTGGGCGATGAAGCCCGGGAAAAGCAATTCCAGCCGGGGGACGTCGCGGAGTGGATGCCATTTATCGAGGGGTATGCCCGCGTGGGCCGTATGGATGAGGCCCGCAGGCTGGCGGAGCTGGCTCAAAAGGATGAGATGCTGGTCTATTCGGTGTGCAAGCTCTCTTCCAGCTCATCTCTGGCGGCTGGCCTGGTTTGCGCTGGAAAATAAACCTGTTTGGAGGTGAAAATGGAAGCTGAACGAACGATGTTAATCACCGGCGCGGCGGGGGGTGTTGGCAGGGCTACGGTGCAATACTTCACGGAAAAGGGCTGGCGCGTGATTGGCGTGGACCGCGCTGTGTTTGGCGAGTCGTTTCCGGCAAGCGGGTTATTCATCCAGGCGGATATTTCTGACCCCAAAATGCTTGAGTATGTTTACGAGCAGGCGCATCACTTCACCGATACGCTGGATGCGGTGGTGAACAACGCCGCGGTGCAAATTGCCAAGCCATTAATCGAAACAACCGCCGAAGAATGGGACCTGGTGATGGCTTCCAACCTGCGCTCGGTGTTCCTGGGCGCAAAACTGGCTTACCCGCTGCTGAAGGCGCGCGGTGGGGGGGCGCTGGTGAACGTCTCCTCCGTCCATGCCGTGGCAACCTCGGCTAATATTGCCGCTTACGCTGCCAGCAAGGGCGGTCTGCTGGCGCTGACGCGCGCCATGGCGATTGAGTTTGCGCCGGATAACATCCGCGTGAATGCCATCCTGCCGGGCGCGGTGGATACGCCCATGCTGCGGGCAGGCTTTGACCGGGGGCATCTTTCAGGGGGATCGGTGCTGGACCGGCTGGAAAACCTGGCCCGCAAAACCGTCAACGGGCGCGTGGGGCAACCGGCAGAAATTGCCAGTGCCATTTACTTCCTGGCGGATTCGACCCAGTCTTCCTTTATGACCGGCCAGGCGCTGGTGGTGGATGGCGGAGCCACAGCACGCCTGAGCACAGAATGAGGAAACAATGAAGAGAGCCCTGAAAAAAATACTTACGCCGCAGATGGTTGAGACCCTGGGTAACGCCTACGATGCCGTGATGCGGCTGCCAGAACTGCCGGCGGCTTACTGGCATCCCTGGCGGCGCGAATCACGGCGCAAACTGGCGGCGCTTAAAGATTCGCACCGGGGTGAGCGCTGTTTTTTAATTGGAAACGGTCCCAGCCTGCGACAGACCGACCTGAGCAAGCTCAAAGGCGAGTTCAGTTTTGGTTTTAACCGCATCTTCCTGGCTGAGGCTGAACTTGGCTTTAAACCGTCATGCCTGGTCTCGATTAACGACCTGGTGATTGAGCAATCGGCGGCGGAATTGCAGGCGCTGGAGATGCCCAAGTTCTTTGCCTGGCGCGCCCGGCGGTTTGTGCAGATGGATGGGCATACCCACTTTATCTACACTTCCTACACCGGCCCTGGTTTTGCGCGGGATGTGACCGGGCGGGTGTGGGAGGGTGCTACCGTCACCAACGTTGCCCTGCAGCTGGCTTTTCACATGGGGTTCAGCAAGGTGATCCTGATCGGAGTGGATCACAACTTCACCGCGGCGCAGGGCAAGCCCAATACTACCGTGGTTTCAACCGGGGAGGATCCCAACCATTTCTCCGGGGCGTATTTTGGCAAGGGCTTTCGATGGCAGTTGCCTGACCTCGAAACCTCCGAGCGCGGATACCGCAACGCCCGCCAGGCGTTTGAAGTCGCAGGCCGCCAGGTGGTGGATGCCACCATTGGCGGTAAGCTGCGCATTTTTGAGCGCGTTGACTACAACACGTTGTTTTCCTGAAAACTGAAATTATTTTAGCCTGGAATGCCGTATGCCTGATCTGCCTCTTTTTTCCATCATCACGCCGTCTT
>CAYVOX010000012.1:0-2346 GCA_964453035.1 uncultured Anaerolineaceae bacterium | reverse complement strand
AGCCTGGAATGCCGTATGCCTGATCTGCCTCTTTTTTCCATCATCACGCCGTCTTTCAACCAGGCCGGATACCTGGAAGAGACACTTAAATCCGTGTTGGAGCAGGATTATCCCGCCCTGGAATACCTGGTGGTTGACGGCGCTTCAACCGATGGAAGCGTGGCTGTCATCGAAAGGTATGCCAGCCGGCTGGCGTGGTGGGTCTCCGAGGCGGATAGCGGCCAGGCCGAAGCGGTGAACAAGGGTTTTGCCCGCGCCCGGGGTGAGTATGTGGGCTGGGTCAACTCGGATGATCTGCTGATGCCGGGGGCTTTACAGCTTGCGGCGCAGGCGCTGGCTGACAACCCGCAACTGAGCATGGTGTTTGGAGATGTAATTTCCATCAACGAGCGCGGAGAGACCATAAACATCATGCGTTATGGCGATTGGGGGCTGGATGAGCTGATGACCTTTCACATCATCGGGCAGCCGGGGGTGTTCTTCAGGCGGGCGGCGCTGGAGCAGGCCGGTTACCTGGATACCAGCTATCACTTTTTGCTTGATCATCACCTGTGGCTGCGCCTGGCGCAGACCGGGAAAGTGGCTTATCTGCACCAGCCACTGGCAAAGGCGCGCTTTCATGCCCAGGCCAAAAATATCGCCCAGGCGGCGCGGTTTGGAGAGGAAGCTTACCGCATTGTGGATTGGATGGGTTCACAACCGGCATTGGTGGAGCGCCTGCCGCGCTTGAAGCGACAGGTGTGGGCCGGAGCGCACCGCATGAATGCGCGTTACCTGCTGGATGGGGGGCAGCCTGCTCCGGCGCTTAGGTCGTATTTCCGTGCATTGGCGGCGCACCCACCCACCGCCCTGGCGGAATGGCACCGCATGAGCTATGCTCTGCTCAGCCTGTTGGGGCTCGGAGGTCTTAAGGCGCATTACTACCGCCTGCGGCATGCCGCGCGCAAGAGCCGCCATCCAGAGGTGTACCATTAGCACCGAGCGTAAAGTGAGGATTATCAGGGTTATTTTTATGGTGGCGTCCTTCGCGCCGGGGGTGGTGCTGCTGGTGTTTTTTTCGCTGCCCTATGCCCAGGCGGATGGTTATTTGCGCCTGGTGGCGCCGGATGAAATGGCTGCGATGATGACATCCGCGTTGTTTTCAAACATATCCCAATCGATGCGCATCCTTGGCGCGCTGCTGCTGGCGGTGGGGTTGGGTTTACTGACCATGCCGGTGCGCACGCAAGGATGGATTGAGCGTCTGGTGCGCTGGTTTGAAAGGCATGGCAAAAAAAAGCCATGAACAGGGTATAGGGTAATGACTGAATTATTGCGGCGCCGCTGGATCGCCTGGCTGGCTTTGATTGTGGTCGTTGGGTTGGGCATGGTTGTGCGCCTGATTGACCTGAATGACCCGCCCCTGGATTTTCACCCGGTTCGGCAACTGCGTTCGGCTAATATTGCGCGCGCGCTGTATTTTTCGCAGGATGTGAGAACCGACCCCGTTTTGCGCCAGCAGGCGGTTGCCGTCCAGCCAGTGGATGTGCATGAGCCGCCCATTAATGAACAACTGGCGGCGCTGGCGTATATGGTCATTGGCGGCGAGGCGGTGTGGGTGGGGAGGGTTTTATCCATCCTCTACTGGATGATTGGCGGGCTGGCGCTTTTTGCGATTGGCAGGCGTTTTGCTCCATTCTGGGCGGTGCTGGTGGGGCTGTTGTTTTACCTGGCGCTGCCTTTTGGGGTGATTGCCAGCCGGGCTTTCATGCCCGACCCGGGCATGGTGATGTGGATTTTGCTGGCAGCGTGGGCTGCCCTGCGTTGGAGCGAGAAACCCACCTTGAAACGTGCTCTGCTGGCGGGCGGCCTGGCCGGGTTTGGCATTTTGTGGAAGGTGGTGGCGGGATTCTTCCTGGCGGGGGTTCTGGCGGCGCTGGTGCTCTCCACCTTCGGCTGGAAGCGCTGGTGGCGCTCGGCGCAGGTGTGGGGGATGGCTTTGCTGGCGCTGGCACCGGCGGTGCTGTATTACCTGGTGTTGAACACAGGCCGCGCGGGAGAATACTTCACCTACAATACGGTTGAGATGCTCGGCATGCTGCTGACCAGTAAATTCTACGCGCAGTGGCTGGCGTTGGCAGATAACCTGGTGGGATTGACGGTGATGCTGGTGGGTCTGATCGGCCTGGCGCTGGCGGAAAAGTCGTTCAAAGCGGTGCTCGGCGGCCTGTGGGTGGGTTACATTGCCTACGGATTGGCCTGGCCTTTCCAGTACACCACCCACGAGTATTACCACCTCTCAATGGTGGCGATTGCCGCCCTGTCTATTATCCCGGTAGCAAAAGCTGCATTCGAGAAGCTGTCCAC
>CAYVOX010000011.1:23967-42968 GCA_964453035.1 uncultured Anaerolineaceae bacterium | reverse complement strand
GGATGAGCAATTCCTCCTGGCTCATCTGGGCATAATCCTTAATCGCGCCGGAGGCATTCACGCCCCCAGCCATCTTGATGAGCGTATCGATGAAGGTGCCGCTGCCCGCCGTCCACGGTTTGGAAGCGTCGCTGCCGTCCAATTCATAGAAAACTTTGGGCTGTGCAGTAGTCTTAGCGGTGGCTTCTTGCACGGCGGTGACGCGTGCCTTCAAAGCGGTCACCAGCGTTTTGGCCTGGGATTCCTTATCCACCAGCCTGCCAATGAGTTCCAGGTTGGCGTAAATGCCATCCAGGGCGGTGGGGTTAGCCAGTACATAAACGGTGAGATTGAGGGTTTCAAGGGCTTTGATTTGCTCGGGGGTGTTGATTGAGGCTGCCAGCACCAGGTCAGGTTGGAGCCTGGCAATCTCCTCCAGGTTATATTTGCCCATCGAGCCGCCCACGCTGGGGATAGCCTTGGCTTCAGCGGGGTAATCGGAGAACTCGTCCCGCCCGATGACCTGCGCTCCGGCGCCCAGGGCGAAGAGGATTTCGGTGTTCGACGGTGCGAGCGAGATGATTTTTTTGGCCGGGGCAGCCAGTTTGACGCTGCGCCCGAGCCCATCGGTGACGGTGATACCTGAGGCGGTGGGAGCAGGGATGGGCGTTGCCGGGGCGGTTGGCGCGCAGCTCGCCAGTAGCAGGCTGAAGCAGGTCAAAATTGCGATGTAAGAAAACGGTTTCATAAGCTCCTTAGAATTTTTTTAAAAATAAACTCCCTGCCGCGTTGACAGGGAGTTGGGATGCGCTAAACGTGTGGCTTCCCACCTCCTTTTCCGCGAGGTTGTGGAAAACGCTGCAGGGTGGGCGACCTGGCTTGGAGAAAATTCTCCTTACAGTTGCGGGACAGCACCGGACTTGCACCGGTTTCGCCTAACGAGGTGATGTTAGCCTTCCCATCCGGGGGAAGCGGTACCCTCACAGCACTTTACAAAGCAGATTGTACGCCTGAACTGCGTTATACGCAAGGAAAAAGGTGCTGATTAACCCTGAGGTGATTGGTTGTGATGTTTCAATCCCACTCCAGGATTGCCGAGACGGGCTTGTGGTCGCTGGGGCGATATTCACGCCTGGCATCTGGCCCTTCAGGGGCGCAGGCGGCTTCCCAGATGCTTGCCTCCACCTGGCAGGAATCCGGAACAAGGCGAAACATGCCATTCCCCTGCCAGATGGCCGGCGAGACCACCATATGGTCGATTAATTCATGGATGATCTCTCCCTGGTTAAGCGCGTCTTCAAAGTGGGTGCTGGAAGCTGAGCGCAGCGTGGTTGGCGTCATGGCGTGGCGGAAGTGAAAATCGGGGTAGAGCATCGTCCCGCACAGTTCATCCAGCACGTTGTGCACCATGAATTCTTCTTCAAGCGTTTCGGCGAAGGGGCCGTCGTTCATGTCACCCATCACCACCACCGAGAGCGGGTTGGATTCGCTTTCCAGCAGGCGGTCGAGAAACATTCGGATGCGGTAAACCTCGGAGGAGAGCTTGATGCGCGCTTCGAGCGCATCCGCTACGGCGGAGGGGTCGCGTTTTGCCCATTTGGATGCCGTTAGTTTGGAAATCTTCGATTTGGTGTGCACCACCATCAAGTGCAGCGCCTTGCCAAAGGCAGGCGTGAAGGTGAGCATCAACGGCTTGCGCTTCATGGTGTGTAGTTCGCGTTTTTCAGCGCGGATCTCGCCCCACGGATAGTACGGGATTTTCTTCCACATATCGCCCAGGTTGGGCAGGGCAGGGGTCCAGGCGCTCACCTGGTCGGCTATGGATTTGTGCACCAGCGAGGAGACTGCCTGCCAATCTGCATTGGAGTGGTAAACGATGTATTCATCATCGAGGTACCGCTGGACAAAAAGTTCCAGTTGCTCTTTGAGCGGCGGGGCTTCCTGCAATCCGATGATCTGGGCTTGCATGCTGCGCATCACCCGGGCCAGCCGCCGGGCCAGGGCGGGGCAATCGGTAATCTTTGGCGTGCTGGGGTTGTATCCTACCCGCCCGCCGGCGTGACTGGGGGGCATATCCGGACTTTGCCACTGGCCCCACTTGCCCCCGAAGAGCAGAATCATCCATTCGGTGTTAAACGTGGCGATTTTGATGCCTGGCATGGCTAAACCCTGGCTTTCTTATCGAGCAGGCGCTGTTTTTCGGCAGGGGAGAGAAATGCAGTGCGCAGCGCGTTGCGCTGGGCCTGCTGGATTTGATCGCGATCTAAACCGGCGGCAGGCGCAGCCACTTCAAATTCGTAGTGCAGGTCAATCGCGCTGATGCCCGGGTCGTCCGTGTTGATGGAAGCCAGCAACCCGCGCTCCAAAAAGGTTTTGAGCGGGTGAGAGGCGTAATCCGCCACGGTGGAGGTCTGCACGTTGCTCGTCAGGTTGGATTCAATGCCGGTTCCCAGGCGGGTCAGTTCATCCATCAGGGTGGGGTCATCCACAGCCCGCACGGCGTGCCCCAGGCGGTCAGCCCCCAGCTGACGCACAGCCTGCCAGATGCTATCCGCGCCCGCTGATTCCCCCGCGTGCACTGTGATGTACCATCCTGCTGAACGGGCTTTGCGAAAGTGCTGGGTGAACAGGTCTCCAGGCCAGTTGGCTTCATCGCCGGCCAGGTCTAAGCCCACCAGTTGATCCTTGAACTGGAGGAGCGCATCCAGTTCCAGCGCGGCGATGAGCGGGCCGTAGGTGCGGCTGAGGATACCAATCAGCCCAACGCTCACCCCAAAGTCACGCCGTCCAGCGGCCACCCCATCCGCCGCGGCTTCCACCACGCTGGCAGGGTCAAGGTGGTTGGCTTCGGCCATGAACCACGGGCTGAAACGCAGTTCGATGTGGTCAATGCCCTCGCGCGCGGCATCCTCAACATTTTCATAGGCTACCCGGCGCACGGCGTCGTAATCCACCAGGATTTTAGTCATCCACTCGAATTTTTCCAGAAATGCCATCACCCCGGGCTTTTGACCGCTCACCTGAACGTAAGGGCGCAGTCCTTCCACGTCGCGTGCTGGAAGGGGCAGGTTGTGCTTGAGGCCGAGATCAAGGATGGTTTCAAGCCGGGCGGAGCCATCGAGGTGGCGGTGAAGTTCTACCAGCGGATAGTGTGGATCAATGAGCATATCAACCCCTCCTGTTCTATCGAATCGATTTGAGCACCAGCGCAGCGCCTGCCAGAACGACCAAAACCGCGCCTGTCACCTGGATGAACGGCGAGCCAAAGAGGACAGCGAACAGCCCGTAAATGGCCAGGCTGATGGCCAGCATCCAGATTCCCACCCACAGCACCACCCGCGACCAGCCCCCCAATGCTGCTGCCAGGATCAGCCCCACGCCCACTGAGCAGGGCAGGAGCAACCAGGCAAATGCCCAGAACGCCCAGTCGTCTGTCAGGCTGCAGTAGAGGAAGATGAAACCGAGTACGGCCAAGACGGCACCGGGGATGAACATTCCGCTTAGTCCCTGCCGGGATTGCGGCCAGATGAAGGGGGGAAGGAAAAAACCGGCCGCCAGGATGAAGAAGATGAGCGGCCAGGCGCGCGCGATGGAGAGCCCGGGTACCAGGATGAAGAGCGAAAGCATGACCCCCAGCAGGATGAGTAAGGCACCGATAAAAATTGAAACGCGTTTTGATTCCGGCATGTTGCACCTCCGCGAACGAAAGAAATCAAGCTTTAAAGCTTTGCCAGGCCGTGCTGTGATTGAATTATAATGCTGATTGATAAGCTCACCATTTTGAGGAGGCTCCCCTTGAAGAACCTGTTCCCCCTGCTCGACCGTCCCGATGGCAGCCAGCCGGACTGGATGAACCCGGCGGTGTTGCAGCACAACTGTGAAGCAGCGCACGCCTTCACCCTGCCTTATCCTGATGCCTCAAGTGCCCTGCGCGGTGAACGCTCCGCGACGCCCTTCTTCAAGCTCCTCAACGGGGGTTGGCGCTTCTACTACGCTCCCGACCCAATGGCCGTTCCACCCGGGTTTGAGCAGGAAACCTACAACGATGAAGGCTGGGATCACCTGGAAGTGCCCTCCAACTGGCAGATGCAGGGCTATGGAAAGCCCAATTACACCAACGTGCGTTATCCCTACCCGGTGGACCCGCCCTTTGTGCCACTGGAAAACCCGGTGGGTCTGTACCGCCGCGCTTTTGATGTGCCCTCAAGTTGGAAGGAGCGACACACCTTTCTCGTCTTTGAGGGGGTGGATTCGGCATTTTACGTCTGGGTCAACGGGCGGCTGGTGGGGTACAGCCAGGGTCCGCACATGCCCGCGGAGTTTAACATCACTTCCTTTATTCACCCCGGGCGCAACTGGCTGGCTGTACAGGTCTTCCAGTGGTCAGATGGCAGCTACCTGGAAGACCAGGATATGTGGCGGCTAAGCGGCATCTTCCGCGATGTTTACCTGATGGGGTTGCCCGGTGTTCACCTGCGCGATGTATCCGTGCGCACTGAGTTGGATGGTGAATACCAGAATGCCCGTCTGAGCCTCCGCGCAGCGCTGCGCAATTACGCGCAAAAATCCGCCCGCGGGGTAGCCGTCAGCGCCCGGCTGCTGAACCCGGGCGGTGAGGCCATCTGGGAGGCGAAAGTGGGGGGCGTGGAAACCCTTGGCGGCGCTGAAGAAACAATGCTGGAACATCAGGTGGAAGTGTCTTCGCCGCTCAAGTGGACGGCTGAGACGCCGCACCTCTATACTCTGCTGTTGACCGTCAGTGAGGCGGGGGGAGGCGTTGTGGAGGTGGGACGGTACCGGGTGGGCTTCAGGCAAATTGACATTAAAAACGGCGTCTTCCTGGTGAACGGCATTGCCGTTAAGATGCAGGGGGTTAATCGCCATGAGACGCATCCGGATACCGGGCACACGGTTTCCCTCGCCTCTATGCTGCAGGATATTTGCCTGATGAAGCAGAACAATATCAACATGGTGCGCACCTCGCACTATCCCGACGACCCGCGCTGGTTGGATCTGTGCGATGAATACGGGCTGTACGTGGTGGATGAAGCCGATCTGGAGACGCACGGGCTTGAGTACATCGCGGCGGGGCGTAGCGCCCTGGCTAACGACCCTGCCTGGAAGGACGCCTTCCTCGACCGGGCGGTGCGCATGGTGGAACGCGATAAAAACCACCCATGCATCGTTATGTGGTCGCTCGGCAACGAATCCGGTTACGGGAGCAATCACGATGCCATGGCTGAGTGGATCCGCGCTGCCGACCCCACGCGGCCAATCCATTATGAGGGGGCACAATACGAAGCGGTGGTGGATATCGTCAGCCAAATGTACCCGACCGTGGAGCATATTCTTAACGAAGGCCGCCGCACCGATGATCCCCGCCCCTATTTCATGTGCGAATATGCCCACGCCATGGGTAACGGGCCGGGCAACCTGAAGGAATACTGGGAAGCCATCCGCGCTTGCCCGCGCCTGATGGGCGGCTGCGTGTGGGAATGGGTGGATCACAGCGTGCGCATGTTCACCGCAGAAGGTAAGGAATGGTTTGCTTACGGCGGAGACTTCGACGACCAGCCCAACGACGGCAACTTCTGTATTGACGGGCTCAACTTTCCGGACCGCAAGCCCCACACCGGTTTGATGGAATATAAAAAGATCCTCGAACCGGTTTCGGTGGAGATTGTGGATTTGCTGGCCAGAAAGTTGCGCCTTGCCAACCGGTATGCCTTCCTTTCGCTGGAGCACCTGCGGGCCAAATGGACGCTGCTGCAGGATGACCGCGTGATTGAGCGCGGCTTGCTGCCTGCATTGAACATCCCGGCCGGGACCAGCCAGGAAGTGAGCCTGCCCTACGCCTTGCCCCAACCCCGGGCTGGAGCGACTTACTGGCTCAACCTGAGCTTTGAGCTGGCAGAAGCAACGCGCTGGGCTGCTGCCGGGCATGAAGTGGCCTGGGCGCAGTTTGAACTGCCGCTGCGGGCGCCTGACGTTGACCCACTGCAACCTGCCGACTTGCCCTGCCTGCAGGTTCACAACTCCGGCAGTGAACTGGTTGTGGAAGGGGAGGATTTTGAGATTGGGCTGGATACCTTCCACGGCACTCTGACGCGGTGGGAGGTTAATGGGGCGACGCTGCTGACGGAAGGCCCACTGGTGGATCTGTGGCGCGCGCCCACGGATAACGACGTGAATATTGCCAAAGAATGGCGCGCTGCCCGGCTGGATACGCTCGAACAGCGGGTTGAGGGCGTGAGCCTGGATGACTCGGATATGAGTTCTGTCAAAGTGGCAGTCAGCGCTGTGCTGGGTTCGGCTTCGCTGGCGCCGGCTGTGCGCTGCCTGTATGCTTACACCTTCCTGGGCAACGGCGAAGTTCAACTGGAGGTGCAGGTCATCCCGCTGCGGAAATTACCGGTGTTGCCGAGGGTGGGCGTTCAACTGCGGCTGCCGGGCCACCTTGACCGCTTTGCCTGGTACGGGCGCGGACCACATGAGAATTACATTGACCGCATGGAATCGGCTCGCGTAGGGGTTTACCGCAGCACGGTGGCGGAGCAATATGTGCCGTACATCTTCCCCCAGGAGAATGGCAACAAGAGCGACGTGCGCTGGGCTTCGCTTACCAACCTGCGCGGGGAAGGGTTGCTGGTGCTTGGCGCTCCGCTGATTAACGTCAGCGCGCTGCACTACACCCCGCAAGATTTAACCACAGCCGCGCACACTTATGAACTTGAACCCCGCGATGAGATCATCCTGCATCTCGACCTGGCGCATCACGGGCTGGGCAGCAATTCCTGCGGGCCGGTGCCGCTGGAGAAATACTGGCTCAAACCGGCGCCGTTCAAGTTTGCTGTGCGCCTCAGGCCGTTTTCCAGGGATGCGGGCAGCGAGATGGAAAGTTACCTGGCAGGATGAGTTTTATCGGCTGCGTGCCTTGCTTGACCAAATGGCTACTCTCAGCTAAAATCCATGAGCGCCTTTCCGGTGCTTTCTTGCTGAATTTAATCCCCCATTACGTTAAAGGTTGATTTTCAATGTCAAAATATCGCTTAATCGTTAATCCCATTTCCGGTAAAGGCCACAGCCTCAAGCTGCTTCCCCTGATCGAATCCAAACTCAAAGAAGCCGGCCTTGATTACAGCGTGGTCGTCACCCAGCGCCCCTGGCACGCTGCAGAACTGGCCGAGCAGGCGGTTTATGAAGGCGCTGACACGGTAGTAGCAGTCGGCGGTGACGGCACCTCCAACGAAGTGCTCAATGGGCTGATGGCTGCCAAAAAAGCCGGGCATCCCGCGGTGATGGGCGTGCTTTCAGTGGGGCGCGGCAACGATTTTGCTTTTGGAGCGGGCATCCCGACCGATTGCGAGAACGCCTGCCGGGCACTTGAGCGGGGCGTCACCCGGTACATTGATGTTGGCAGGGTAAGCGGGGGGTTGTTCCCGGAAGGGCGCTATTTTGGCAATGGCGTGGGCATCGGCTTTGATGCCGTGGTCGGATTTGAATCGCTCAAGGTGCGCCCGCTGACGGGCTTCATCGGTTACTTTGTGGCGGCGCTGCGCACCATGTACCTGTACTTCAACGCTCCGGATGTGCATATCCAGGTGGACGACCGGCAAATTGACCAGAAAGCCTTGATGGTCTCGGTGATGAATGGCAAGCGCATGGGAGGCGGCTTTATGATGGCCCCCGAGGGCGTGACCAGCGACGGTAAATTGGATATCTGCCTGGTGGATCAGGTTTCACGCCCGGAGATGTTCAAGCTCATCCCGCGCTTCATGAAAGGCACGCAGTTCGATCATCCCGCCGTGACGGGGCTGCGCAGCGGGCGGATTATCGTCACCGGCCTGAACGGCGGCAAGTTGCCGGCGCACGCGGATGGCGAAACCATCAACCTGGACGGCAAGCATCTTGAAATTGAGATTTTTCCCCGCGCGATGGAAGTGATTGTGGGAGAGGTGGGCGCTGCTTGATGAACTGGCTGCGAGATGTTGTGGCTTGGGCGTTGAGGTCGTTTTTTGGCCTGCTGTTACGGGTGAAATTTGAAAACTTGGATGACCTCTCAAAACGGGGGCCGCTCATTCTCTACGCCAACCATATCAATTCGGTAGAGGTGCCGGTGATGCTCAGCAACCTGCATCCGCGGCCCATCATTGGCTTTGCCAAGGCAGAAAGCTGGCGCAACCCGGCTTTCAACCTGCTTTTCAGCCTGTTTCACGCCATCCCTGTCCGGCGTGGGGAGGCTGACCTGGCTGCCATGCAGCAGGCGTTGAAAGATCTGGCGGCGGGTAACATTCTTGTGATTGCACCCGAAGGCACACGCAGTTACCACGGCAAGTTACAAAAAGGCCTGCCGGGCATCGTTCTGATGGCGGTGCGCTCCGGCGCGCCCCTGCAGCCGATGGTTTACTGGGGACATGAGCACTTCTGGGAAAGCCTGCGCCGCTTTAAGAGGTCTGATTTTACCATTCGCCTGGGTGTGCCGTTTCGGATTGACCTGCACGGTGAGTCACTCTCTCGCGAGGTGCGCCAGCAGGCTGCCGATGAAATCATGTACCAGCTTGCGGCGCTGCTCCCGCCCGAATATCGCGGGATTTACAGCGACCTGGAGAAAGCCACGCAAACTTACCTGCAGTTTGAGCCGGGCGTGACGGGGAATCTCTCCATGGCGAGAGACGACTAGCGTGCAGCCGCCCCTGTTTGCCCCCGTTTCGCTTTCCGTCGCGGATGTAACCCGCTACCTGCGTGAACTGATTGAATCGGATGAGATCCTGCAGGATGTTTGGGTACAGGGGGAGATCTCAACCCTCTCACGACCGGCTTCAGGACATATTTACTTCACCCTCAAAGACCAAACGGCAGCCCTGCGCTGCGTTATCTGGAAAACCACTGCCCTGCGGCTGCGCCTGAACCTGCAAAGTGGTCTGGCGGTTGAAGCCCACGGGCAAATTGGCGTTTACGAGCGCGACGGACAGTACCAGTTGTATGTGGATGCCGTGCGACTGGCCGGTGAAGGCGCCCTGTACCAGGAATTCCTGCGCCTGAAGGCACGCCTGGAGGCGGAAGGCTTATTTGATGAAGCCCGCAAGCGCGCCATCCCTAGAAGGCCGCGGCGGATTGGCATCGTTACCTCCGCTACCGGCGCAGCCCTGCAGGATATGCTGCTCACCCTGCAGAATCGCTTTGCGCTGGTGGAGGTGGTGCTGGCGCCCGCGGCAGTGCAGGGGGATGAATCGCCGGGCCAGGTGGTGACGGCAATTCGCGCGCTGAACGCGCTGGGGGATGTGGCTGTGATCCTTGTCGCCCGCGGCGGCGGCTCGTTGGAAGATTTGTGGTGCTTCAACGATGAGCGCGTGGTGCGGGCGATTGCGGCTTCACAGGTGCCCGTTGTCACCGGCATTGGTCACGAGACGGATTTCACGCTCTCTGATTTTGCTGCCGATTTTCGCGCGCCCACGCCCACCGCGGCAGCGGTGGCGGTTACACCGGACGGTGCAGAGGACCGCCAGGCGTTGGTGGAGCTGGCCGAAGGCATCATCAATGATACTTCCAGTAATATCTCTGCGCGCCGGCAGGCTTTGCTTCACCTGGCAGAGCGGTTGAAGCGCGCTTCGCCATTGTGGCTGATCCAGAATGACCGCCAGCGGCTCGACCAGGTCAACGAGCGCCTTCTGCGCGCCTTTGAACACAACCTTGCCCTGCGCCGCTCGCAGCGGGATGGGCTTGAAGCCCGCCTGCGCAGCCTGGATCCGCGGGCGGTGATGCAGCGCGGCTTTGCGCTGCTGTGGCAGAGCGACGGCAGCCTGGTGCGCAGCGCAGGGCAGGTGAGCCCGGGTCAGCGCCTCAGCGCGCAGCTTGCCGATGGGCGGCTGGGCGTGGAGGTTAGGGATATAATCAATGATTAGGAGTGGTTGATGGATTCGAACCCTGTGCCTGTTGAAAACCTGAGCTATGAAGAAGCTTTTGCTGAGCTTGAGCACATCTCTCTGGCTCTGGAACAAAACCCGGCCTCGCTGGACGAAAACCTGGTGTTGATGGAACGCGGGTTGGCCCTGGTTCAGCGCTGCGCGGCTCTGCTTGACCAGGCTGAGCTTAAAGTGCGCAAATTGAGCGGGGAAGAACAGGCTGACCTTGAGCAAGGACAGAACTGAGCATGTGGCAGGAATTGTTTAGCAATCAGGTTTTTATGACTTCCATGATTGCCTGGTTCCTATCCGGATTCCTAAAAATTCCGATTGAATATGCCATCACTAAGAAGTGGAACTGGGCATTGTGGTTTAGCCCGGGAGGCATGCCCAGCTCCCATTCAGCGCTGGTCACCAGCACCATGCTCTCCACCGGGCTGTACGCGGGCTTCAATTCACCGCTTTTTGCGGTGGCGTTCACCGTCATGATGATTGTGGTGTACGATGCCGCCGGCGTGCGGCGCCAGGCGGGCTTCCACGCCAAAAAAATCAACAAGATTATTGATGAACTACTGGCGGGCCATCCCCTTTCGGAGGATCAGCTCAAAGAAGTGCTGGGACACACCCCTCGCCAGGTGGTGGCGGGGGTGATCCTGGGGTTGATTATTGCGCTGGTGGTGTGGCTGTTCTGGCACTAGAACAGGTCTGCCAGGTCGTCTGAGGCGCTAGAAGCCCAGTTCTTTGAGGGCCCGGGCGGAATCAAATTTATCTTTTCCGAGCAACTCTTCCCAGAATTTATCATCATAGCGGCGCGAGCGCACCGGTAGGGGCATGGGCACGCCCCAGCCCAGCAGCAGCACCTCTTCCTTGGGTTGCAATCGTGAAAGCATGCCGCGCAGCGATTCTTTGCCTGGCTGGCCTGAGAGCGCAGCCTGGATGTCGTTCTCATCTCCCAGGGCCCCGGAGATGCGCGTGCCGAGCTGCGAGAGGACCTCGTCATCAATCTGCGAGGGGCGCTGGTCAATGATGAGCAGCGTGACGTAATACTTGCGCATCTCGCGCGCGATGGTGCTGAAGGCCGTCTGCGCGGCCATTTCGCGGTTGAGCAGCTTGTGGGCTTCTTCAACCACCACCACCAGGGGGCGGGGCTCTCTTTCACCGTGGCTGCGGAAGCGGTTGGTCTTTTCCACCCAGGCCTGGCGGATGCGCCTGGTGAGGATGTTGGCCACCAGCAGGTAATCCAGGTCGGATTCGTAATCGCCAAAGGATAGGATGACGTGCTTGCCGGCATCGAGGGTATTGATGATTTCCTGGAGGGAGTCGTTGACCGGCTTTTCGACGATATACGGGCGGTTGAAGACCCGGTTTAACTTGGTTTTGAGCGCGCTGGCAGCCATTTCGTTGATGCCTGCCTCCCGCGCCCAGTACTCCACCGAGCCGTTGGCGGGCACGCGCTTGCCGTTTTCATCCTCAACCGTTTCTCCCTGGGTCATATTCCGGAACTCGTGGAACCACCTGGCGCCGAATTCGTGTGTTAATGCCTCCAGCGTGGCAGGGGTGGTCTCTTTGAGGTTGAGTTCGCGGGTGAGCATTTCGATATCGCCGGGGAAGATGTCGCTTTCGCCAATTTCCAGGTGAAAATCGGGCGTCTTGTCGCGGATGGAGGTGCCCCTTCCCAGCCCCACTACCCGCACTCGCGAGGCGAACTTGGTGTGCAGGCCAATCGTCCTGAGACCCGTATCTGAGGATGTATCGTCAAAGCCGTATTCGTTGTGCATATCCAGCACCAGCACCGAGGCTCGATCGTATTTGATGAGCCCGGCGAGCATGATGCGGGTGAGGAAGGATTTGCCTGTGCCAGTGGCGCCGAAAATGCCCGCCGAACGCTGGACAAACTTGCCCAGGTTAACGCATACCGGGTGCCCCTGCTCACGGGTGTAACCGATGATGAAGTTTTCGGGGCGGGCCGGGTCGCCGAAGATATCGGCAACATCGCCGGCGTGGGCGCGCTGCACCGGGGCGTGGTGCGAGGGCACCGTTTTAATGGGCAGCAGGGGCGGCTCTGATTTGGCGTATTTAGAATCCCATTCGGCTTTGCGGCGTTCGTAATCCGGCGCGCCGGGTTCGGGTCCCACTTCACGCATCAGGGCGGGCATCACCTCAAGGTTGGTGAAGAGGGTTTGCCCGTGCAGCAGGCGCGCCACGCTGAGCGGCAGGCGCGTTTCCGATTGTTCATCGGCAAAGCGTGGATCGGTGGAACCCAACTGCAGGTCAGTCACCAGGCCGTAAAACTTCCAATCCTCTGAGGAGATGGTGACGAAACTGCCCTCCTGCACCTCCTGCGGAGGGACCGTCAGACGCACGCGCAGGTTATCCTTGAGGCTGCCGCCCACAATATAGCCAATTTGCTCAGACGAAGGGTTGGTCGGGCTCATTTTCACTCCTTAATCTCGCCGACGGCGCTCAGGACGGTCATCAGCGTGGGGTAGTCATCTCGCAGCAGGGTGATGAGTTCCTGGATGGCGGCATCCAGCCAGCCTGTATTTCCGCGCAGAGCGTGCGCCTGGCTGGCCTGCAGCAGGTGGGCTGCCAGCAGTTCGCCCAGGGGCAGCTCGGCGGCGCGCAGGATGTGGCGGAAGTAGCCAAAACGCCCGGCGAGCGTAAAGGCGGAAATTTCATCCGGTTCGCAGGGGTACATGGCATCCAGGGTGAGTGGGGGGCGCGGGGGCAGCAGGTGCATCACCGCTTTTCCCTGCTGGTAACCGGTGAAGAGCACGCTGATTTCCACCGGCACATTGCGGTTGAGGCGGTTATCCAGGATGACATCCGCAGAAACGCCATCGGCTGTGACCAGCTGGCGTACCAGGCCGTCGTCATCAATGTGGATGTCGTAAATTACGCCGTAAACCTGGTAACCGTCCTCCAGGGGGATGCGCACCATCCCGCCAAAGGCTGGCACGGTCATTTGAGAAGCGCGGCAGCCCACCACGCAACCGGTGATGCTGGCGCGCAGCAGTTTTCCAATCTCGAGAGGGTTCATGGTGTGTACCTCGTGCGTTTTCCGAAGCTGTTTTTGAGGAATTGCTTGTTGGAGACGTGCGGCGGCAGAAATCCTTGCTCGATCAGAGTTTTGACTATGAGGTTTTCGAGCTGCTCTTTTTCAAAGTGGGAGACCACAGCAACCTCGTGGGCGCGGTGCAGGGCGTAGGGGAAGGGCCGCGAACCGATCACCTGGCACTGGCTGACCAGGGTGGCGTGCAGGCGGTTCAGCAAGATGGGGTGCTGAACCACCCAGGCCGGTACCTCAACCCGGGCTATGGAGGGTTGACCTTCTCTGCCAACGTTGATGTAGAAAAAGTGCAGGGCAAGTCCGTGGGTAAAATCCCGCGCCGAAGGGGATTTGATGGCATAGATGGGGCTGCGTTCGCCTGGCTGAAGCAGGGTCACGTACAGGTCGGCATCGTATACCCCTTCCAGTTCATGCTCTTTGCCGGCTTTTCGAGCAAACTCAGGTTCGGCAATCTGCGTCAGTTCCAGCAGGTTTACCACCAGGTTGGCCCGCGGACGGTCCACATAACCGGCGGTGACGGCGCTCATGCTCTCAAGCATTTCAAGCGCAGCCAGGTACCTGGTGAAGTTCAGCTGGTAGATTTTGGCGGCGCGGGTTTCTTTCTCGCGGAATAATTCGAGCGGCCCATCCGTGAGCGTGACAACCGGAAGGCTCTCCCCGGCGGCCAGTTCCGCCAACAGCTCGCGCTCGGCCAGGTCGCGCAGCAGGGCTACGATTTCCTCGCTGATGTGCACACCCTCAGGCCTGAGGTCTTCTCCAAAGAGCAGCCTGGTTTTGATGATTTCGGCAGGCGGGATGGGGTGATTGGGCTGGACTCTGAAGGCGCCGGCGTTAATCACGCTGAATTCCACCGCGGCGTGGCGGTCGGGGTCAATTTGAGAGCCATCCGCTGCCAGGATGACCAGCGCTTCGCTCAATGGGGGGGTGGGCAGCGCAGCAGTGAGGGGTTCATCCAGCGGCAAGGCGCAACGCAGGTTGGGATTTTCGCGCTCGGCCCGCGCCAGCAGGGCTTTCAAGTCCTCCAGACGTTCAGCGTACTGGCGCAGCAATTGAAGCGCTTTCTCGCGCCGAGTTTGGATGCGCTTTTCCTGCTCCCGGGCTTGCTGGCCCAGGCTTTTGATCTGCGATTGGATTTGTTGATAATTAATGGGCATGCTTTCCCCTTGCGCAATCGAACATTTGTTTGAATTATACTGGAAATAAGGTTGTAGGGCAATATTTTTCCGAAATGACGACCATAATTGCCCGAAGCGAACCTCCCGACTGAGCAGGCGGGAGGTGGGAGGAGAGAGAGGAAGAAAAGAAGTATCGTCAGGCGGAAAGAGTTGCTTCAGCAGCGGATTCGGACTGTTTAATCAACTCGTTTCCTTGCGGTTAATCTTGCCGTGGGCGGCAAACCCGGCGGAAGTCTTTCCCCAGGGGCTTTTTGCCATGCCCAGAAACTCCACCTTCAGGGTGACCGGACGGGTGATATCGCGAATGGTGAGATGACCGTAAAGGTTGGCGTGGGCTTCGCCGGTGACCTCCACCTTTTCGCTGACGAAGGTCATGATAGGGAAGGCTTCGGCGCTGAAGAAATCCGCCGAGCGCAGGTGGGCGTCACGTTGAGGTTCGCGGGTGTTGAGGCTGGCAGTTTCAATCTGAATGTCGAGGGTGGTGCTGGCAGGGTGGTTTTCATCCAGGTTGACAACGCCGGAGAATTTCTCAAACGAGTCGCGCACCTTTGCGATCATCATATGGCGGACTGAAAACTGAATCTGGGTGTGGGCGGGATCAATGATCCAGGACATGATAAACAACATTTTTATATAGTGTTATTTGATATCAAAATATATTTTTAAAAAGAACCTGCACATCCGCCAGGGTTGAGTGAGACCAGCGTTAGCGCAGACCTTTACCGAGCTTTTTGCACAGTTGGCCGAGGGTTTCTTGTTCCTCGGCGGTGAGCGCGTTGAGTTGTGCCGTGATTTGAGCCGCCACCTGCGGGAAGATCCTGCGGATGGTGAGCTCGCCGGTGGGAGTGAGGTGCACGGTGACCAGGCGGCGGTCTTCGCGCTCGCGCTCGCGGCGCACAAGACCGCGCTTCTCCAGGTTATCCAGCACCAGGGTCATATTGCCGGTGGATTTGTACAGCTTGCCGCTCAGTTCGCCCTGGCAGAGCGGACCGAGGTGGTAGAGCGTCTCCAGCACGCCGAACTGGGAGGGGGTGAGGCCTTCCAGGACTTTGTTCTGGTAGAGGAAGGACTCAAGGGTGGCAGATGCGCGGGTAAACTTAATGAAAGTATCCAGCGCGAGTACCTGTTGGGGTGTTCCGGAGTAGTGTGTTGGCATATTTACTCTAAATAAAATAATTTGATATAAAGATGATACTAAATTCAGAAGGACAAGTCAAGAGGTCTGGATAAGTGTTGGATGAGAATTGCTGAGAGGGGGGTGGAATTGATGGATTCTAGCGGATTTGCTGCCGGATTTTGGCGTAATCGGCTGAAGCCGCGTACTTCTGAAGTTCTTTGATGCGCTTGACCACCATTGGGTGGGTGGAGAGCGTTTCGGCGAGCACATTGCTGAAGCTGTCGTCCTGCTTTTCAATGAGCGCCAGGGCGCGGTTCAGTTCAGCCTGGCTGTTGATATCACCGACTGCCAACTGCGCCAGGGCGGAAACGGCTTTGTTGATGCTGCCGCAGGCAATCAACCCGGCACGGTCGCAGGAGAACTCGCAGGCCCGATTCCACCAGCGGAAAGCCAGGGTGAGCAAGATGGCCCCGGCGAAGGTGGTGGGCACGCCTGCCATGCCGCCGAGCAGGGTATTAATCCAGGAATGGCCCAGCGCCACGTGACCGAGCTCGTGACCGATGACGAACTTGAGTTCCTCTTCATCCATCACCTCCAGCATGGGGCTGAAGATGACCACCGCGTTGGGACTGGAGAGGCCAAAAGTGTAGGCGTTGAGTTGTTTTGAGGGTAATACAAAGAATTGCACAGCGCCCGGGCGCAGGCGCTGCACGCACTCGAGCGCCAACTGAGCCAGGCGAGGGGTGTGCTGAGGGGAGACGAGCGTGCCCGAGTTGAGCAACTGACGGTGGTGGGCCTGGCTGGACTGGTAAGTGATGGCGATGAACACCAGCGCCGCGATGGGCACCAGGCACATGGTGGGCAGCGCAGAGAGCACCAGCACCGCCCCCACCAGAACAACAGTCACCATCAGAATGGCCTGCTCTCCTGGGTAGCGGTACTGGGTCATGGGGAGGTTATCCTTTTTGCAAAAAGGCGCGCGCCGCAGTAATCTGCTCGGTGGGGATGCGCTTGCGGCGTTCGTAGAAGTCGAGCAGTTCTGAGAGGTTTAGCACGGCGTGCAGCTTGCGGCAGGATTTTGCCAGCATCTGAGCCGTGCCGGTCTGGTGGTCGATGAGCACCACCACGTGCGAAACCACCATGCCTGCCCCGGCCAATTTTTCGATGAGCTCAAATTTGCAGGAGCCGTTGGCGGCGATGTCGTTAAGCACGACAACGCGATCCCCGGCGGTGAATTTGCCCTCAATCTCGGCCCGCGAGCCGTAAGAGCGCGCTTCTTTGCGCGGGAAGACCACCGGCCAGCCGGTTTGCAGGCTGAGGGTGGTGGCGATGGGCAAGGCCGCATAGGGCAGGGCGGCCAGCCGGTCAAATTCCAGCTGGCGCAGGATGGGCAAATAGGCGGCGCTCACTTCCGCCAGCAGGTGAGGGTAAGAGACGAGCTGGCGCAGGTCAATGTAGATGGGCGAAACGGCGCCGGATTTGAGGGTGAACTGCCCGAAGCGCACGCAGCCCGCCTGAAGGAGGTCCTCGGCGAGGGCGGCGGGGAAGGGGGTTTTTTCTACCTGCGGGGCGGATTGATCGACGGCGGCTGCCAGCAGTTCACGGATTTGCCGGTGCAGGTTGAGCACCACCTGGCGCGGATCGGCAGTCCCGGCCAGGGCGCGGGAGACCGCAATCATCAAGCCCAGACCATCGGCTCGCAGCCCGCTCTGGATGGCAGCGGAGAGCTCATTGCCGTGCATGCCCACCCCCGGCGCCAGGATCCATAAATCCGGCACCAGTTGGCGCACGCGGGCCAATGCCTCGGGTGCGGTGGCGCTCACCAGCAGGCCGATGTTATCCTGCGTGTTCCACTCCTGGGCCAACAGGGCAACTTTCTCGTAGAGGTGGAGCGGCTGTCCCTCACCGGAGAGTGGTAGTTCCTGCAGGTCAATGGTGCCCGGGTTGTTGGTTTTGCACATCAGGAAGATGCCACAAGCCCTATCCTTGATAAAGGGATAGATGGAATCGTAACCCAGGTAGGGATTGAGGGTGACGGCATGGGCGCCCAGTGAGCGGAAGGCAGTTTCGGCCTGGATTTCAGCGTTGATGGAGGTTTCGCCGCGCTTGGCATCCAGGATGACAGGGATGCCATCTGGCACCGCCGCGATGACCTCTTTGAGCGCATCCCAGCCGGGACCACCCAGTGATTCAAACAGGGCGATATTGGGCTTGAATGCCAGAGCCAGGTCTGCGGTGGCGCGGATGAGGCGCACGCAGTAATCGCGGGCTTCTCCGGCGCTGAATTCGGAAAGCCGGTCGGGGTGCGGGTCAAGCCCGATGCACAGCAGCGAGCCGGTAGCGCGGGCGCGTTCTTCGAGGCGGTGAAAGAAGGTATCCATGCCGCCAATTATAAAGCACAAATCGTGTCAAGACGTGATAGAATAAAAGTCAAGGCTGAATTCACACAGCCTTTTTCCATCCTCGCATCCATTTTCGCCGTTTGTGTTTTACCAATCAACAAAGCGTTACGATAGGGTGGGGGATTTTGCGGCGTATCCCTCTCAAATGGCCGGGAGGAAACACGTTATCTGAGCAGCCCCACTTTTAATAATTCAGGAGAAAGATATGAATATCCGTGCCAACCGTATCGTCTTTAATGCGTTAATGGTGTTCATCCTGGTGACCGGTTTGCTGCAATCAGGACAGGCTTCGGCGCAGGTTCAGCCGATGCCAGGCTCTGCCGCGCCTGCCCCGTTGAAGCCGGTGGTGGGCTATGCGGAAAGACATGATACCTCCGCGCCGCTGGCTGAAATGGCCAAACGCGCCGCGGCTCGCCCATCTGCTGCGGGCACTGACCAGGCAACAGGTCGCCCGGCGCTGAAGCTGCCCAAGGCAGGAAACCCTGCCGTGCAAAGCGCTGTTCCCCTGCCAAACGCCCCGGTGACGACCAACATGCCTTCACCGCTGGCGAGCTTTGAGGGGGTCAACAATGTGGATAGCGTTTTACCGCCGGATACCAACGGTGATATCGGCTACGACCCGGTGACCGGCAAGACCTGGTACATGCAGTGGGTTAACCTTTCTTACAACATCTGGGACGTCTCCAACCCCGCCGCGCCGATTAAGACATTTACCCTGCCGGTGGCGGGTAATGCCCTGTGGGACGGCTTTGGCGGCGATTGTGAAACCACCAACGACGGCGACCCGATTGTGATCTTTGACCAGCTTGCCAACCGCTGGAACGTGAGCCAGTTTGCGGTGAATAAACCCTATTACCAGTGCGTAGCCATCTCTAAAACAGCCGACCCGACCGGGCAATGGTACCGTTACGCCTTTGAGATTAGCGGCACCAAAATGAACGATTACCCCAAGATGGCGGTGTGGCCGGACGCGTACTACATGTCCATCAACCAGTTTACATGCCCTTCTCCCACCAACTGCACCTGGGGTGGCGCTGGCGCAGTGGCTTTTGAGCGTGATATGATGTTGAACGGCCTGGGGGCGCGCTTCATTCTGTTTGACCTCTTTAGCGTTAATCAGTACTTTGGCGGCATGCTGCCCTCGGATGCCGACGGCGACCTGGCCCCTCCGGCGGGTGCCCCCAACGTTTTTGCCGAATGGGATGACAGCACCTGGATTGAACCACTGGATGCGCTGCGCCTGTGGGAATTCCACGTGGACTGGGCCAATACCAATAACAGCACCTTTGGCATCAACGGGCAACCCAACCAGACGCTGCTCACCCAGAACGTCAACCCGCTGCTGGTGGATATCCC
>CAYVOX010000011.1:2066-23867 GCA_964453035.1 uncultured Anaerolineaceae bacterium | reverse complement strand
GGCAATATTGCGCTTGGTTATTCCGTTTCGGATTCAAGCACCTATCCTTCGATCTCCTACACGGGGCGGCTGGCGACTGACCCGGTCAACACATTGCCCCAGGCGGAAGTGCGCCTTAAGACCGGCACCGGATCGCAAACCAACCCTGCGCCCAACAACCGCTGGGGCGATTACAGCATGATGAGCGTGGACCCGCATGACGGCTGCACTTTCTGGTACACCAACGAATACCTGCAGACCACCAGCGCAGCCAGCTGGCGCACCTGGATTGGCGCCTTCAGATATGAAAATTGCGTCAATGCCTCCCTGGGAACGCTGACGGGGATGGTTGAGGCCAGCGGCAGCAACACGCCGATTGCCGGGGCCAAAGTCACCGTCAACGGGCTGGATGCTTTCACCAATGAGAGTGGTGTTTATACGATTGATGTGGCGATTGGCACCTACAGCGTCACCACCAGCGCCTACGGCTACCTGCCGCAAACGGTGAATAACATCACAATCACGGGCGGGCATACCACCACGCAAGATTTTGTTCTGGCTGCGGCCACGCTGGTGACGGTGCAGGGCGTGGTGATGGATAATTCCGGGCATGTGGGCATGCCGCTTTATGCGAAGATTGATATCGCAGGTTACCCGGGCGGCGCGGTATTCACCAACCCCTTCACGGGGCAGTACGCTGTGCAACTCTACACCGGCGCCACTTATCCCTTCACGGTGAATGCGGTGACAGGCGGTTATTCCACCCTGGAGCGGCTGGTCACGCCGCCGGTGGGGGGCAGCACCGAGAACTTCGGCCTGGCGGTGGATCTGGCGGCCTGCACGGCGCCGGGCTACGCCATCACAGGTGGTGTGCGGCAGAATTTTGATACCACCGACACGCCGCCTGGCTGGACGGTGGTAGATGACATAGAACCGCCACTAGGGCAGGTCTGGCGGTTTGACGACCCCGGATTGCGCACCAACCTGACGGGCGGCAGCGGCAATTTTGCCATTGTTGACAGCGATTACTACGGCAGCGGCAATTCGCAGAATACCAGCCTGGTTTCACCTGCTCTGAATTTCACCGGTACGGCATCGGTCAATTTGAGCTTTAAGACGTATTACAAACACGGCGCCACCGACATTGCGGATGTGGATGTGAGCGCGGACGGCGGTATAACCTGGAGCAACGTGTGGCACAAGGTTTTATCTGTCGATCCGGGAATTACTTTCAATCTGGATATCTCCTCGCAGGCAGCCAACCAGCCCAACGTGAAGGTGCGGTTCCATTATTACAACTCCGAATGGGACTACTACTGGGAAGTGGACGAAGTGGTGGTAGGCAGCCCGGTTTGCTCGCCGCTGGCGGGCGGGCTGGTGGGCGGGACTGTAACGGATGCCAACACCAGCGCTGCGCTGAACGGCGCCAGCCTCACCACCAGCGTGGATAGCGCGCTCAGCGCCGCCACGCCGCTGGACGGCGCCCTGGGTGATGGATTCTACCTGGTATTTGCATCCACGGGCACGCAAAACGTCACCGCGGGCATGGTAGGCGGGTATCAATCCGTCACCAGTTCGGTGGCGGTGCCAGCCAACGGCGTTGTGCAGCAAAACTTCAGCCTGCCGGCGGGGATGCTGGTTTTCTCGCCGGGCAGCCTCAGCCAAACGATGGATGCCTCGCTCAGTGCAACGCAGGTGGTCAACCTGAAAAACACGGGCGGGGTGGCGGCAGCCTTCACGCTCAGCGAGGCGCTGGGTTTACCGCTGGCGCCGGTGGTGACCGGGCCCTTTGCGGATGCCACGCGGCGGGTCAGTCCCAAGCAACTGGATGCGCTCACCGCTTTGAGCGTGCGGGATTACACCCCCCCCGAAACAGCCGACTGGCCCGGTGGGGAGGTGGTTAATTCCTGGCAGCCGGGGCTGAACACTCCGTGGGGTATCGGCCTCACCCGCGGCGGCGAAGTGTGGGTGAGCAGCGCCGCGCTCGGCGGGGGCGATGACCTTGACCACCGCTATGACCTGTCCGGTGCTGCGACAGGCGCAGCCGTTTCCACCGCGGAGTGGTCTGCCATGTTTGCTGCGGATATGGCTTTTGACCTGGTCAGCGGGCACCTGTGGCAGGTGGATGTGGGCGGCGAAGGCTGCATTTTTGAGATGGACCCGGCGGCTGAGGCGTTCACGGGCGTTAAAATCTGCAGCGAGGTGCCGCACAGCCTGCGCGGGCTGGCGTTTGATGCGCTCAACCGCACCTTCTACGGCGGCAGCTGGGTGGACGGCATCATCTACCATTTTGATATGCAGGGCCACCTGCTTGATTCGCAGCGCACCGGCCTCAACCTTGCGGGCATGGCGGTCAACCCCATGACCGGGCACCTGTTTGTGCTGAGCAGCGCGGCGGTGGGCAAGGATGTGTATGTGCTGGATGCGCGCAACGGTTATGCCGTCCTGGGCGGGTTTGACATTGACGGGCTGGTTGATTTTGGCCACGCCGGGCTTGAGTTTTCAGCCGATGGGCACCTGTGGGCAGTGGATCAACTGGGCAGCCGCGTTTTTAAGGTTGTCTCCGGCGAGAGCGATATCTACGCCTTCGCGGATGTGACCTGGCTGAGCCTTTCACCGCTGGCTGGGAGCGTTGCAGCGGCGGGAACGCAGGAAGTGGCGGTGGCCTTCAACACCGCCGGGATGTTGGCAGGTACATATTACGCCCACGTGCAGGTCGGCGAGGATACACCCTATCCCACTTCGCCGCTGCCCATCACACTGACAGTCAACACCACGCACAGCGCGGCGTTCACGCCGCCGGCTGCCACGCTTTCAGGATTGCCGGGTCAAACCCTGACCTACACCCTCACGCTGACCAATACCGGCAACGTGAGCGATACCTTCACCCTCAACGTGGGCGACCACACCTGGACGATTGAAGGGGTGCCAGCCAGCATCGGCCCCCTGGCAGCTTTTGCCACCAGCCCGTCTTTCGATGTGACCATTACCATCCCCTCGGGCATCACGGAGGGCAGCCAGACGGTGACCATCACGGCCACTTCCAATGGTGACAGCAGTAAAACCGCCAGCGTGAATTTGACGGCGATGTGCGGATTGGATAATATCCACTACCTGCCGATGATTGCCCATTAGTGGGCTGTTCCAGGCGGCAGGTTTTGATAGCGTGTTGATGCCGCGTTTTGTGCGGAAAAGCATAGAAACATCCCAATAAACCCGAAGGGCGCAGGTTTGAATACGCCCTTCGGGTTATGTTTTTGCTGCGGTGCGCTGCGCTCAGCTCCGGATGGGGCGGCACCTATCAATTTTATTAACCCGAATGGCTTGCAGTCTGATTTTTGACACCCTATAATACAAAGACGGTTTTTTATTGCGCGCTTATCGGTTCCATTTTTACAGGTATCCCCTTTACACTCATCAAAACTCATTGTGTTGCACCAATCCATTGGCCTCATGCACGGGGCCGGATGGGATCATACCGGTGCATAAACGACAGAAGGAGGAAGCAACAGGGATCGAAACGCGGCGAATTACTTGTTTTGGCTGGTGCCTGCCTGATATGAAGAGGGCAACGACCGTAGAAATTTGCAACCTGCATCACACACCATGAGTCAAACGGAGGTTTTGGAATGGCTGTAAACAGAGTTTCCACCAGATTATTCTCAGTTATTGTCATTTTAATGATGTTGATTGGCATGGCATCCCCCTGGATGGGTGCGCGCTCCGTCCAGGCTGCGCCCCAGGCGCAAACGCCCGATCCCAAGCAGGCGCCGCACCCTGAGCAGCCTGCCAACGGTGGCCTGGCCAGGCTGCACCCCGACCTGCGCAAGGTAGTGGAGGCAGCTTCCGCCAGCCGGCTTTCAGTTGGCAATGCGCCGGTCACGCCGGAAGAACCGGTGTTCATCCAGGCGGTGATTGACATCACCCCCGGAATGGATGCCGTCAAGAGCCTGTTTGTGGAGGGCAAAGTGAGCTTGCGGCCCTTCATGGGGCTGAAGACCAGCAAACAGGGCATCCTGGACGGGCAAATCATGCCCTCCAGGCTGGCCAAGCTGGCCGCCCGCAGCGAAGTGGTTTTTGTGCTGCCGGTGGTGATGGCAAAAAATGGCGAACCCGACGATATGCCTGTGGATGACGAACAACCCGCTAAGAAAGTCGTCACCGAGGAAGACCGCGCCGCTTTGCGCGCCAACGCGGAGACGCTGCGCTCCAAAGTGAGCATTACCCCCGCCCAGGCAATTGAGCCCAAAGACTGGTACGAAACTTCCGTTATGGGTCCGCACAAGGCCGAAGCAGCCTGGGATCGCGGCGTGACAGGGCTGGGCGTGACCGTTGCGGTGAACGATGACGGCATTGACTACGCCCACCCCGATCTGATGGGCACGCAGAAGATTATCGAAAGCGGCCCGTACGCGGGCTGGCCAATGGCCTTTTCGCCGTTCTCGATGTTGCTCTATTACTACGAAACGCAATTTGGCACGCCTTACATCAGCGGCGGGTATTCCGGCAACTACTATGCTGATACCAGCACCGTTCCAGTGTGGCAGTTGTGCGGCGAGGGTTGCCGCATGTTTGAATTCACCCCACTGTATGATTTTCTCACCCCTGGCTATACCCACACCTACTTCTTCGATGGTTCCATGACTAAATCCGGCGAGGTGCACGTGGGCACGCATCCGGATATCACCCTGCGCGATTATGTGTGGGGCGAGCGGCCTGCCATCCTGGTGACTGACCCCAATGTGGCCGGGCAGTACGACACGGTGTATGTTGACCTCAACGACAACTACGACTTCCGCGACGACCAGCCACTGACCAAAGCCAACCTGGCTGAGATGGGCGCTACCAAGAACAACATGATTGCCTGGCTGGACGTCACCGGTGACGGATTGGCGGATATCTCCGGCAGCATGGTTTACTTTGTGGCGGATGGGGTCAATCCCATCCCGGTTTCCAACTGGTTATACACCGATATGGCTGGCAACCCGCTGCTGGTTCCCGGCGCGGGTGACCTGGTTGCTTTCTCCGGCGGCAACCTGTTTGACGCTTACAGCCACGGCACGCAGTGCGCCTCCAACATCGTTGGGCAGGGCGTCACCAACGGTCTTGTGCCGGACTGGTTCAAAGACCGCGACACCGACACGGCTGTCACGCCCCCGGCGGCTGTGCTGGGTATGGCGCCCGGCGCAAAAGTGGTCAACGTTGGCGATATCTACTGGAATTTTGATTCCAGCCAGCTGGATGCGCATCTGTATTCAGCCGTTGGCCATGACGGCTGCACCCAGGCCGGTGAAGATATCCTGTTCGGCGGCGCGTGCACCGATACGGACGCCATCCAGATTACCTCCAACTCCTACGGTGATTCTGGCGCCTTCAATGACGGCTGGGACATCGGCGGGCAGTTCATGACCCAGATGCAGCGCTACCTGGCGCCCTCGCTGCAGTTCACCAAGTCCACCGGCAACGGCGGCCCCGGTTACGGCACCACGGCACCTTCCGCGCCCGGGCAGGGCATCTACGTGGGCGCTTCGACGCTGTTTGGCTCCACTGGTTGGGATAACATGTTGTACACCGACCAGATGACCTACAACGATATCATTCCCTTCTCCAACCGCGGCCCCAGCGCGCGCGAGGGGACCGGCGTGGACGTGCTGGCAACCGGCGCGTTTGCTGCCGGGGCTGTGAAGCTCAACGGCGGCTCCATCTGGGGTCTGGACGGAAATTACGCCTGGGATTCATGGGGCGGCACCAGCCGCTCAGCGCCGACTGCGGCGGGCGTACTGGCGCTGCTCTATGATGCCTTCTGGCAGGGCAACACGCGCTGGCCAACGGCGGCAGAAGCCAAAGCCATCCTCATGTCCACTGCCACGGATGTGAATTACAACGTCTTCTCGCAGGGCGCCGGTTCGGTCAACGCTGACCGCGCCTCGCTGGTGGGCCTGGGACAGTACGGCTTCTACCCGGACGTCTCTGCCTGGGTACCCGGTGACTTCCGCGGCGAGGATTATGACGGCTTTGCCCATGTGGTTAAGCCGGGGCAGAGTTACACCCAGCCGATTACGCTCACCAACCCCAGCGCGATGCCGATTACGGCCAGTATCACCACCGGAACGCCTCAGAAGATTGGCAGCAAGACCTTCACCTGGGATCTAACCTCCACCATTTACGCTAATCGCACCACATCCACCAACACATTGCGCGTTCCACAGTTCATCTTGCCGCTGTATGCCAAATCGCCGCAGGCTGAGGATGCCAGCTGGTGGCAATCCAACCTGGGCGCGGATGGCATTCCCGCTGGCACCGACCTGATGATTGTGCGCCTGGCTCAGCCGTATGAGAAGTTTGATACCAACAACAACTACGCCTACGACTTCCGCACGCGCATGATCCTGTACAACTGGGAAGATGCCAACGCCGACGGCCTGGTGTGGCATGACGGCAAGATCAGTGGCGTGCCGGATGGCTCGGTGGATTACGCCTCGGTGTATATGCCGGTGACCGTGGATGGGATCTACGACCTCGACTGGAGCACCGCGGAAGTGGATCAGTACGAATATGTGCGCTATGCCTACAGCTACATGACCGGCAATCATCAGGAAGTGATGATCCAGAAGCCTCTGGAGCGCTCGACCGACGGTATCTTCATCGGGCTTTACGTAGGCGCTGGCGTGGCTCCGTCTTTCCCCATCACCTACACCTTTGAAGTTGAGTTCTACCAGTACAGTTCGCTACCGTGGCTAGAAGTGCTCGACGGCGCAGCGGTGGCTCCCATCAACACCATCACCATCCCTGCGGAGGGCACGGCTACCCTCACCGCACGCGTGAATGTGCCCGCCGATATGCCGGTTGGCGATTACGAAGCTTCCATCAAGCTGTTCGACCCCGGGTTCGGCCTCACGGCGCCGGTTGGAGCCAACCCTCCTGCGATATCTTATCCCGCGCACACATCGGTCATCCCGGTTACGCTGCATGTAGCCGGTGAGTTTGACGGCAGCCAGAATGTGACCCTGGGCGGCGCCGATACACTGGCCTATGATGAAGATTTTGTTTACAACAACGCGGCTGTGCGCGGCTACTTTGATTGGGCATGGCGCGAAGAATCAGGTGACTGGCGCTTCTTCTACGTTGACCACACCAACCCCGTCACTGTCCTGTTCAGCGAGGCGTTTGAGGCAGGCGTTCCACCGGCGGGCTGGACGGTTGTTGACCACACCGGCTCGGGCTACGGCTGGAAGCGCAACACTGACTATGGCAAATCCAACACCACGGGTGGAACCGGTTTTGCTGCGGATGCCGACAGCGACGCGATGGGCGGCGGCATGGATACCTCGCTCATCACGCCTTCCATTGACCTGACGGGCATCAACAATCCCAGGCTCACCTTCAAGAGCGACTTTCAGGATTTTGCCGGCTTTGGCCAGGGGTGGGTGAAAGTCTCGACGGATGACGGCATGACCTGGACGGAGGTGCTCTACCTCACCAACGATACCCCCGCCACCACCTTTACCGTTGATCTCTCGGCTTTTGCTGATGAAACCATCCGCATTGCCTGGCGCTTTGACGATGAAGACGAATGGGGCTGGTACTGGATGATTGATGATGTGGTTGTGGGTGGCAGCTCTACCTTTACTGCAGCGGATCACATTATCGTCAAAGATACCTGGGAGGATGTTGCGCCTTACAAGACGGATATTGACACCATCGTGCTTGGCCCTACCCCCAGCCCGGTGGATCCGTGGGGCGGCTGGATGCTGCCTGACGCGGGTTACTTTGGTCCCTATGGGTTGGACATCGTCGGAAGCAGCCCTGACGTGCGTTCGGGGCGCTCGGTGTGGAACTTCAACACCTCCAGCGGCGCCAATGAAGACTGGGTGATGGTCAAACCGTCCTATGAGGACGGCCTGTACGAGTACCTGCAACACAACGTGCTCTTCCATGGCAACCAGGATTCGGTCATGTTCACTAAGACGGTCGGCACGGTGCGCAGTGCGCCCGAAGTGCTGAATGTGACCGCTTACGTGGATAACGGTTCAGCCGGAACGGTGACCCTCTCGTCTACGCTGCCCTTCGAAGGTCTGGTGGCGGATGCCTACGGCCTGGGCGGCCCGCAGAGCTTCAGTGATGTGGCCCTGGGCTTTAACGGCACCACCAGTTTTGACTGGACCAAATCCTTCACGGTGACGCACGGCGCGAAGATTGAAATCACTACCAGCAGCAGCACCATCTCAGATATCGACCTGGCGCTGTACTACTGCGGACCGAGCGGAACTTCCTGCAGCCAGCAAGCCTCATCTGCCGGTGCCACATCGGATGAGACCGTTATGGTGCTTAAACCCGCGGACGGCATCTGGGTGATGGCGGTGGATAACTACTCCGGTCCGGCTGGCACCTTCAACTACGAAGAGAAGATTGTCCAGGGTACCAACCTGGCGGTGGCTGGAACGACCTCCGAGCTGATTCCTGCGGGCACTGAAAAGAGCATCACGGTGTCTTTCAACAAGGAAGGCATGGAAGTTGGCAAGACCTATGAAGGCCTGCTGCTGCTCGGTAACAGCAAGGCTCCGGCGCTGATTGAGGTGCCGATTTTCGTCACGCGCGCCCGCTCTTCTGCCGCTATCGAGAAATCGGTTGACTTCGACATGACCTTCCCGGGCGAGAACCTGATGTACACGGTCAATCTTTACAACTTAAGTGATCCCACAGCCACGTTCAGTTTTGAAGATCCCATCCCGGCGGGCACTTCCTACGTGCCTGGCTCGGTGACCGGCGGCGCAAGCTATGACGCGGTTGGCAACAAGATTGTCTATAACGGCGCCATCGAAAGCGCTGCTGTTGAGAGTTTTGAAGCCGGAAGCCTGCTGCCCGAGGGTTGGACGCGCATCCAGAACAACACCAAACAAACCTGGTTCACCAATACCACCATGCCGCATTCCGGGGTTTACTTCGCGGATATCCTCTACGACGATACCCTTGGGTTGCAGGATGAATGGCTGGTGAGTCCCCGGATCAACCCATCGGTTGGAGATACGGTTGAGTTCTGGAGCTTTGGCAGTTTGACCTGGTGCAAAACCACCTATGATAATTGCGACCTCAACGTCTGGCTGGTGGTAGATGGCGTTGGCGGCGGGGATGACGTTCTGCTGGGCAAAGGCGACGACGCCTGGACAACCACCTGGGTGTATGCCCAGAGCGTGTTGAGCCTGCCTGCAATCCTGCCCGCGGGCCAGCTGCAGATTGGCTTCCAGTACTACGGCGCAGACGGCGCGGAGGTCGGCCTGGATGACGTCAAACTACCCGGGGCGGCTGGCACCAAGACCTTCACTTACTCCGTTAAGGTGGACGGCGACCTGGCTGGAGGAACCGAGATCACCAATACTGCCTCGGTTGCCGCCAAGCACGACCTGCCTACCGGCGTTCAGGTTGAAGCGGCTGTGACCGCCCAAGCCGTCTCCACCGTCGGGTTCCCGGCCAACTTCAGCACATCCTACAAGGAAGCGCCTGTGAAGGCTGAACCGGGTGACGTTCTGGAATACAACATCCACGTCATCAACACGGGGGATGCCGCAGCGACCATCAGCCTGTCGGATCCGATCCCGGCTGGCACCAGCTACTACGACCATGACGGGAGCATCCCTAATCAGAACTTTGCCTACGATTGGGATAGCGACACGATGGTCTGGGAGGGCACTGTTGCCCCGCACAGCGAGTGGGTCTTCACCTTCTGGGTTGAGGTGGATGCTGCGCAACCCCGCGGCACCTCGATTGTCAATACGGCTGAAGTGACCTGGCCGGTAGGCGGGTTGAAAGTCATCACCGCGCGCACGCTTATCCCGGTGTACACTTACTTCCCGGTGATTACCAAGTAGGCGTGAGCCTTTAGTCCTAAGCATAACAAAAAAACTCGCGGAGCCGGTGAACCCGGCTCCGCCTGTTGGTTAAGCCCGGAAATTAGCGGTATACTTTCTACCATCTCATTCATCGGAGCCAGAAATGAAACTTTTGATTGCTGCAGATATGGAAGGCATCACCGGCGTGGTCAATTTTGATCAGACCGACCCACACCATCCGGAATATCAGCGCTTTCGCCGGTTGATGACTCAGGACGTCAACGCCGCGGTGCGCGGCGCAGCCCAGGCTGGCGCGGATTCCATCCTGGTGACGGACGGGCACTGGAACAGTACCAATATTCTGATTGAGGAGCTTGACCCGCGCGCGGCGCTGAACAGCGGCTCGCCCTCGCATTTTTCTATGGTGGAGGGGGTGGATTCCGGCGTGGATGCGGTCTTTTTCATCGGCTATCATGCGCGCATGGGCACGCAAAACGCCATTCTGGATCACACCTGGTCCTCCAGCCGGGTAAAAAACCTGTGGATTAACGGCAGGTTGAGTGGTGAAAGCGGTTTGAACGGCGCCCTGTGCGGCGCTTTTGGCGTGCCCGTGATTTTGGTCAGCGGAGACCAGGCGGTGTGCGCCGAGGCGAGCGATTGGCTGCCGGGAATTGCCACCGTGCAGGTTAAACGCGCGCTGGGGCGGCATGCCGCTGAATGTCTGCCGCCTGAGAAGACGCACAGGCTCATCGAGCAGGGCGCATGGGACGCTGTGACCCGCTTTTTAGCCGGGCAGGCACCCGCGCCGCTGAAAGTTGAGACACCCTTAACCATTGCGGTTGAATTTATCTATTCGGATATGGCGGACCGCGCTGGACTATACCCCGGCGTGACACGCAGCGGCAGCAAGGTTGAACTGCAGTGCGCGGATATGCCCTCCGCTTACCAGGCTTTTCGCGCATTGGTGACGCTGGCTAACCGCTAACCCTCGACAGGCGCTTGACAGGACAAACTGCCAGCGGATAAGATAGATTGTAGAAACCACATTTACTTCCGGGGAGGTCTTATGGAATCTGAAGCACTGGTCAGTTTTTTTTACAGTCTGACGCTCACCTTGCACAACTTCAGCCGCTGGCTGGTAGTGGGGTTTGGCGTGTGGGCCATCCTGCGCGCGGTGAGAGGCTGGTCTTCCAACCGCGAATGGACGCGCCTGGATGACCGGGCCGGCATGGCGTTTGTCAGCATCATAGACGTGCAGTTGCTGCTGGGATTGCTGCTGTATTTTCTCTTCAGCCCTTATTCGCGGATTGCTTCCCAGAACTTTTCTGCGGCGATGAGCGACCGCACTGTGCGCTTTTTTGCGGTTGAACACCTGGTGATTATGGTGTTTGCCCTGGTGCTGGCGCACATTGGGCGAGCCCTTTCAAAGAAGGCGAGCAGCGTCAAGGCCAGGCACGGACGGGCTGCGCTCTGGTTCATCATCACGCTGGTGCTCATCCTGTTGTCCATTCCGTGGCCTTTCCTCAACCTGGGCCGTCCGTGGTTCAGGTTATTTGGAATTACGTTTTGATGTAAGCGTTACGTAGGGAGATGAAAATCCATGCCCGGAAGGTGAAAATCTACCGGTTTTTCTGTTTATCACGCGGGTATGAGTAGATCCACCAGCGCAGAGGGGGATGGAAGAATCAGGTCGGGCTGGGCTTCGGTCAGCTCCTCCGGTGAGCCAAAGCCGCAGGTTACGCCAATCGTCTGAGCCCCGGCTGCCTTCCCGGCACGGATATCTACCACCGTGTCTCCCACCATCAGGCAATTAATAGGTTCAACCTCCAGTTGGCGGGCAATCCACAGGATGGGATCAGGGTAGGGCTTGGTGTGGGTGCATGTGAGCGAGGTAGCCACGGCGTGAAAGAAGGGGTTCAGCTGGAATTGCTCTAAAAATGCGCTGGTGGAGGCCTGGTCGCGGGCGGTGAAAACTGCCAGGGGGTAATGTGGGCTGAGGGCGCTCAGCATCTCCAGCGTGCCCGCGATGAGGGTGAAATCTCGCGAAGGTTGATGGGGTTTTCTGCGCTTGAACAGGCTGGTCAGCCGCGCCAGGGGCGCATCCAGATGCAGGCGGTCAATCAGGGCAAAGACGGCGTTCCCGGGCCCGTCCATCGCCATCACCAACTTGCGTGCCGCAGGTTGAACATCCCTGCGGGGGAATAAAAAACGCAGTGGGGTAAGCAGGCGCACCGCGCGTTTGACCCAGCGGTCGTCGGTGTCGCTCAGCGTTCCGTCAATATCAAAGATGATCACCCGCACTCTGGCAGCCTCAAGCGGCATAGCAGTCCTCGCTTAGCCTGCGCTGAGCAGCGTGCTGATGATGGCTAGCAGGCTCAACAGCAGACAGGCTGTTCCACCCAGGATGAGCCCGGAAATAATCAGCCGTTGGTTCATGCAACCTCAATTCTTCTGGATGAAGCTAATGGCATATTTGGCATCGTCATAGCGCGGATTTATCTCCAGCGCTTTTTCAAGCAGCTTGAGGGCATCCTCTTTTTTACCCTGGCGGTAAAATCCCCAGGCTTTCCATAACATGGTCTCTTCTGAGGTGGGTGACATCCGAAGGCCGTAATCGGCCAGGGCCATCAGGTCCGAAATGCGGCTGCCGTGGAAGTAGGCGATGTAGGGTCCAAACTGGTAGCGCAGGAAGCGCTGGGGGAGGTTGAGCTCGCGGGCGGTGTCGTAGGCTCTGGCGGCTTCGGTGTAACGGTCAAAAAAGAGCAGGTTACTGCCGTAATTGAACCAGGCGAAGGTGTTTTTGGGCTCGGCTTTGGTTCGGGCCAGGGCATCTTCCATGGCGTGTTTGCGGTTGGCTTCCACGTCCCAGTCAGTGCCCAGCAGGGCTTTAACCGTGGATTCTTTATCGGGCGGGTAAACCATGATGTAGACGTGGTTAAACGGCTGCCAGGTTTGTTCCACTTCGTCGTTGGTCATCACGCGGTGCGGACCGCGCCAGGCATCATGAGCCACAAAGGTGTTTTTGCTCTCGTCATAGCCAATCATAAGCAGGTAATGTCCGGCCCAGCGGTCGTCTCCGGGCCAGTAATCCTGGTCGAGGCTGGTGCCGGTCTCAATCATCACCGGGATGCCCGCGGCGATGAAGCGGCGCAGCATTTCCAGGTCGCCGCCGACCCTGAACTCCGCTTTGAGCCAGCCGGCAAAGTTGCGCACGTAATAGACCAGCTCTTCCACATTTACATTGCGGTCTTCCGGTTCGGATTGCACGACCTCGATGATTTTGGTCTGGTCGCCTTCCCAACCGTAAAAACGCAGGTAATGAGCCAGGGTTGAGGGGCCGCAACTATTGATGAGCTGCACATCATGTTTGGGCGCCGGCAACAGAACCTGGCTGGGAATGGGGGTGGGCGTGAGGGTGGGCGTGGGTGAAAGGGTTGGGGTGGTCGAAAGCACCGGCGTGGGAGTGCTGGTGGCAGGCGTTGGCGTGAGGGTAGCCGTGGGAGATTGGGCGGCAGTGGCTTGTGCGGCAACGGTTGACAGGGAGAGGGCGGTTGGGATGGGCCGGACGGGGTCAAGCACGCCGAGCAGGTACATCTGGGCTTTGTCCAGTTCCCAATCTACGCGCCTGTGAATGGCGGGAACCTGGTAAAGCAGCGCGGCAGCCAGCACCATCAAAACGACCACCAGTAAAATATAAGGCCACCTGGGCCTTCTGCGACGCAATATGTTGATATCAGGCATGGGCGTATTCTACCATCAAAAAGTGCCCCTTCCCGCCTACGATTAAACGCCGACTGTTGCGCTGGAATTACCCCCGCAAACCCTGATATAATCGTCCGCATGAAATATCACGTCTGGACTGAAGGCTGTCAGATGAACGTGGCTGATTCTCAGCGGGTTTCCTCCGCGCTGGAGCACCTGGGCTACCAGCACACCCCCGTGATTGAAGAAGCCGATATCATCGTGTTGAATACCTGCGTGGTGCGCCAATCCGCTGAGGATAAAGCCACTGGACGCCTAAGCTCGCTGCGCCCCCTCAAAAAGCGTAAACCTGACCTGGTCATTAACCTGATGGGCTGCCTGGTGGGGGTGAAGGACAATGCCCCACTCCGCCAGCGCTTTCCGTATGTGGACGTGTTTTCTCCACCCTCCGACCCCGGCCCGCTGATGGCCTTTCTGGCCCAGCGCGAAGGGCGCCAGCTGGAAGAAGTCGAAACCTCGCAGCGCTACGCCTACATGGATGGCGACCTGATGCTGCCGCTGCATGAGCGCGGTCGGTTGGTTTCGGCGCAGTTGCCGGTGGTTTACGGTTGCTCACACGCCTGCACGTATTGCATCATCCCCTACCGCCGCGGTGTTGAGCGCAGCCGTCCGTTGAACGAGATCCTGGCTGAAGCGCGCTCGCTGGTGGCGCAGGGGGTTAAGGAAATTACCCTGCTGGGGCAGATTGTTGACCGTTACGGTAAAGATGATCCGTCCCTGCCGGGTTTGCCCGGGCTTTTACGGCAGGTTTCTCAAATTGAGGGGCTGGAACGCATCCGCTTTCTCACCTCGCACCCCAACTGGATGACTGACGAGCTATTGGACAGCGTGGCTGAACTGCCCAAGGTGATGCCGCACATCGAAGTGCCGGCCCAGGCGGGGGATGATGACGTGCTGGCAGCCATGCACCGCGGCTACACCATGGCGCAGTACCGCGAACTGGTTGGGAAGATCCGCGAGCGCATTGAGGGCGTTTCGATTGCAACGGATATTATCGTTGGCTTCCCCGGCGAAACCGAAGCGCAATTCCAGCACACGTATGATTCCCTGGCGGAGTTGAAACTGGACGTGGCTCACCTGGCGCGTTACTCGCCTCGCACCGGAACCGTCTCTGCCCGGCGCATGCCCGATGACGTGAGCGACGAAGAGAAATGGCGCCGCTTTAGGGCGCTGGAGCAATTGCAGGAGCAGATTGCCGCGGAGATACACACCCGCTACCTGGGTCAGACGGTTGAAGTACTGTTTGAGGAGAAGTCAAAGCAGCGCTGGCGCGGACGCACCCCAACCAACAAGCTGGTATTTGCGCCCGCAGAAAGCGATTTGCGCGGGCAACTGAGGCAGGTGCGCATTGATTGGACCGGGCCGTGGTCGATGATTGGCACGCTTGTTTAAAGATCAAATGAAAAGTGCGCTGAAATACATCCTTCCGGCTGCCCTGGTGCTTGGGCTGGTGGGTGGTTATTTGTTGCTGCGCCACCCGGCCAACCAGGGGCGCACTGCCCAGGTGGTAGCGTGGATTCAGAACCCGGCTGCCCACGCGGCATGGAAACTGAACGCAGGTGAGCGCTGTGGCAGTGCGCCCTTCATCCTGCCGACGGACGGGTTCGCCGGTTTTCTGTGGGGGGATTCGTTCTATGTTGGCCATACCCACCAGGGGGTGGATATCTTCAGCGGGACCGAGCCGGGTATTGTGCCGGTTTTAGCGGCTTTTGATGGTTACCTGACGCGCCTGCCGGACTGGAAATCCACCGTCATCATTCGCATTCCTTCCGATCCCCTGCAGACCGGGCGGCAAATCTGGCTTTACAACACCCACCTGGCGGATGCCCAGGGCAACTCGCTGATTGATGCTGCCTTTCCGCCGGGAACGTACGAGAAACCGGTCAAAGCCGGAACGCTGTTGGGTTACCAGGGCAATTATTCCGGCACGCCCGGCAAACCGGTGGGCGTGCACTTGCATTTATCCATCGTGCGCGATGATGGGCAGGGGCATTATTTGAATGAGTTGGACATCGCAAACACGCTCGATCCTTCGCCCTACCTGGGATTGCCTTTAAACGCTGCCACCAACATGGGTACCATCCCGGTTTGCCGCTGAGGGGTGATACCCTGTTCCAGGGTGGATGCGCACACCTGATCTCCAGCGTGAATTAACCGAACTTGTCAGACAACCATGCAACCTACAAGGATTAATTTGCATCTGCCCGAGATTTGCTTATAATCAATGCGTTGGGAGACGCATCTTGATTTCGTTCAGAGAACTAAGCGCAGGTTTACGCAGATTGGATCTGGACCCGAAGCTGCCACTGATGGCGCATGCTTCGCTTTCCGCATTGGGCGAGGTGCGCGGTGGGGCTGAAACTGTTCTGGGGGCATTGCTGGCTGCCAGCCCGGCGCTGATGATGCCCACCTTCACCTACCGCACCATGTTGACGCCTGAATCCGGCCCGCCGGGTAACGCGGTTACCTACGGCGCAGCCCGCAACCAGAACCTGCAGGCGGAGTTCTTCAAGATGGATATGCCCGCCGATGCCAGCATGGGCGCAATTGCCGAAAAATTACGCCGTTCGCCCGGCGCGCAGCGCTCAACCCACCCGATTCTTTCGTTTGCGGGCATCAACGTTGGTGCAGCGCTGGAAGCGCAAACCCTCACCGAGCCGCTGGCCCCGCTGGGGGTGCTGGCCCGGCAGGGGGGATGGGTCATTCTGCTGGGGGTTAACCACACTACCAACACCAGCCTGCACTATGCCGAGCGCATGGCAGGCTGCAAGCAATTCATCCGGTGGGCGTTGACCTACGAAGGCGTTGTTGAATGCCCGGGTTGGCCGGGTTGTTCCAATGGGTTTGAATCCGCTGCGCTGCACCTTGAGCCGCTGAACCGCAAGGTGCAAATTGGAGGCGCTCTCGTGCAGGCCTTCCCGATGCAGCCCATGATCCATCTTATTGTTGACCTAATCCGCCGTGACCCAACTGCCCTTCTATGTAATCAACCGGATTGCGAACGCTGCAGCGCAGTTCGGGCGCATTCAGTGAACCTCCAGCCCAGTTAGGAGCGAGAATGTCCGAAAATCAAAGCCAGACTTCCCTCGAGTTGCTGCTTAACACCAGCCGCGAATTGACCACTGCGCTGGATATCAGCACCGTGCTTAAACGCGTTCTGTTCCTTTCGGTGAAAAACGTGGGAGCGGAACGCGGCATGTTGATTGTGCTGGATGAGCATCTGCACCCTGTGCAGGCGGCGATCATCTTCAAAGGGCAACTGATGCGCTACACCCTCTCCGAATTGTATGCCATTCTTGACCAGGGCATGGCGGGCTGGGTGCTGCGGGAACGGAAAGCCGTGCTGATTCCCAACACCAGCCGTGATACGCGCTGGCTGCGCCGGCCTGACGATGAACAGGATCGCAGCGGCGCAAAATGCGCTATTTGCGTGCCGCTCATTGCCCGCGAAGCGGTGGTGGGAATTCTCACCCTGGTGCACCCCAAACCGGGCACCTTCACCGAATCGCACCTGATGCTCCTGCAGGCCATCGCAGACCAGGCCGGGATCGCCGTTCACAATGCCCGCCTGCACGATTCGCTGCAGGCCGCCACCCAGCGGTACCGCGAGTTGTTCGAAGACAGCATCGCCCCGATTTTCATCACAGATTGGAGCGGGAAGATTCTTGAAGCCAATCGCCAGGCACTGACGGCCTCCGGCTATGAAAAAGATGCGCTGGTCAACCGTTCCATCTTTGAGCTGCACAATGCCCCCGAGGAACTGCTCGGGGAACAGAACAGCCAGCTGAAAATTCAAGCGCTGGTCAGTTATGAATCCGACCTGCGCACCGGGGATGGACGCCAACTGCCGGTGATGGTGACCGTGCGCAAGGTGAAAACCGAAACGGATGACCAGTTGCAGTGGTTTTTTAGAGATATCAGCGAGCGCAAGGAACTGGACTCGCTGCGCAACGACCTGGCTGCCATGATTTACCATGATTTGCGCTCGCCGCTTTCCAACGTGGTTTCCAGTCTGGATATGCTGCGCGCCATGCTGCCGCCCGAAACGCTCGAGACCATCCAGCCGGTTTACAGCATCGCCGAGCGTTCCATCAGCCGCATGCAGCGCCTGATCAGCTCGCTACTGGATATCAACCGTCTCGAATCCAACCAGGACCTGGCTAACCAGAGCGAGGTGGATGTACAGCAACTGGTGCGAGACGCGGTGGATGCCGTCAAGCCCACGCTGGAAGGCAAGGAGCAGCAAATCACCCTCAACATCGCAGCAAACCTGCCCCGCATCTGGGCGGACGAGGATATGATCCGGCGGGTGCTCATTAACCTGCTCGAAAATGCCGCCAAGTACACCCCAGCCAAAGGCAAAATCCGTGTTGAGGCAAGCAAGGAGGCTGAAACGGTGCGCTTTAGCGTCATTGATAGCGGCATTGGCATCCTGCCGGAATGGCGCGAGGTGATTTTTGAAAAATATACGCGCTTCCAGGCCGAGCGTTTTCCGCGTGGGCTGGGGCTGGGGCTGGCATTTTGCCGGCTGGCCGTGAAGGCTCACGGTGGATGCATCTGGGTAGAAGGCGAACCCAACCAGGGCAGCCAATTTTATTTCACAGTTCCGGCTGTCAAATCTTAAGCCGCGAAATTATCAGGAGAGAGCATGCAAGAAATAGCGCCACGTGTTTATATCGAGACAGGCTATGCCGGGGTGACCCTTGGAGCAGTCAACTGGACGCACGGATTAATCCTCATCGATTCACCCTTCCGGCAGGAGGATACCCGTTCCTGGCGGTCAGCCTTGTTAAACCTGGGTGGCGGTGTGGATCGCCTTCTGGTGAACCTGGATGCGCATTTTGATCGGACGTTGGGAACGCGCGCCATGGAATGCACCGTCGTCGGGCATGAAAAACTGGCCCAGGTCTTCCGCAACCGCCCGATATCTTTTAAGACGCAGGGCAACGAAACAGGCGCCGAGTGGGAGCAATTCAACGGGCTGGGCAGCATCCGCTGGGCACCCCCTGAGATTACTTTCACCAGCCACCTTGATTTATTCTGGGATACACAGCCCTTGCGCCTGGAATATCACCCCGGCCCGGCGGCGGGCGCCATCTGGGCTGTCCTCGTGGCTGAAAAGGTCATCTTCATTGGCGATGCGGTGGTGATTGATCAGCCGCCGTTCCTTTCTCATTCTGACCTGGCGGGTTGGATTGAGGGCTTGCAGATCCTGCTTGCGCCGGAGTACAGCAATCACATCCTGGTGAGCGGGCGCGGCGGCCTGGTGGCGCACGAGACGGCTCGCCAGCAACTGGCATTCCTCAACAAGGTGCAGGCCGGATTGGATGAACTGGCCGGAAATGCCGCCTCTCCGGATGACACCGAAGGGATGATTGCGCGCCTTATGATGGAAATTTCCTGCCCGCAGCAGCGCAAACAGCAATATGAGCAACGCCTGCGCTGGGGGCTGCGTCAGTATTACCAGCGCCATTACCGGCTGGCCGGGATTGACCCAACAGAAGAATAAAACGAACCAGGCAACCTTAAAGAGGAACGCAATGGATTATAAAAACTACCAACCTGTTGTGGAAGTGACTCGCGGCGCGATGATTGAGTCGGTGCATTTTGGCGCAGCGGCTGTGGTGGATTCGACCGGGAAACTGATGGCTCAGGTGGGCGACCCGCAAACCTCTACCTTCCTGCGCTCATCGGCCAAGCCGTTCCAGGCACTGCCGTTTGTTGAGATGGGCGGCGTGGGCGCGTTTAACCTCTCGCTGCGCGAACTGGCTGTCATGTGCGCCTCGCACACTGGCACGGACGACCACTTTGCCGTGGTGAGCGGCATCCAGCAGAAAATTGGCGTCACCGAGCAGGATTTGCTGTGCGGTACTCACACGCCGTACGATTCGGAGACGGCAAAGCGCCTGCTGCTGCAGGGGTTGAGCCCTACCCCCAACCGGCATAATTGTTCCGGAAAGCACACCGGCATGCTGGCTCACGTCACCCTGCGTAAACTGGATAAGGAAGATTACGTCAACCCGGCTCACCCCATTCAGCAGAGCATCCTGACGGCGTTTTGCCAGATGTGCGATATTGACCCGCTTAAGGTGGAGCTGGGCATCGACGGCTGCTCCGCGCCTGTGTTTGCCGTGCCGCTGTATAATGCCGCCTTTGCTTTTGCCCGCCTAGCGGATCCAATCAACCTGCCGGAACGGCGCGCGGATGCGCTGCGGATGATTTTCAGAGCTATGACCGCCCACCCGGATATGATTTCCGGTCCGCGCCAGTTTGATACTCGCCTGATGCAGGTAATGGGGGGCAGCGTGGTGGTGAAGGGTGGCGCGGAGGGCTACCAGGCTCTGGGCATTGCGCCGGGTGTGCTGGGACCCGGCAAACCTGGTGTTGGCATCACCTTTAAAATCTCTGACGGCGATGCTTCAAACCGGGCGCGCCCGGTGATGGCGCTGGAGATTTTACGGCAGTTGGGCGTGCTCACCCCGGCACAGGCTGAGGCACTGGCTGAATTTGACCACCGGAAGATCCAAAACTGGCGCAAACTGGATGTGGGCGAAATTCGCACCTGTTTTAAGCTGGCCTGAGCGCAATGGCTGACCCCGCACTGATTTCTCTCGCTGGCGAAGTTAACCGGCGCTTGCTGGCTTTTTACGGCCGCCCGGAATGGCGCCAGCCGCTGCAGCCGCTGGATGAACTGGTCTCAACCATCCTCTCGCAGAACACCAACGACCGTAATCGAGACCTGGCGTACAACCGCCTGCGCGCTGCGCTGCCCACCTGGGAAGCTGTGCGCGATGCCGACCCACAGGAGGTTATCGAGGCGGTGCGCGTGGCGGGATTGGGGCAGCAGAAAGGGACGCGTATCCAGGCTGTGCTGCGGCAAATCACCGAGGAGCGCGGCAACCTTGACCTTACGTTTCTACGCCAACTACCGCAGCAGCAAGCGCGTGACTGGTTGCTCAAATTCAAAGGGGTGGGGCCAAAAACCGCCGCTATCGTGCTGCAATTTTCGCTGGGGATGGCAGCCTTCCCGGTGGATACCCACGTCCACAGGGTGAGCGGGCGTTTGGGGCTGCGCCCGCCGGCGATGACCGCAGAGCAGGCTCATGCCCACCTTGCGGAGTTGTTCCCGGCAGAGGATTACGGCCCGGTGCATCTCAATATCATCCGCCTGGGACGCGAAATTTGCCATGCGCGCAAGCCAGATTGCCCCCACTGCCCGCTGCGCGGGATATGTCCCTCTGGCAGCGGAAATTAGATTTTTCACTATTGGAGGAAGCCATGGAATTCAGACAGGTTGGTAAAACGGGCCTTAAAGTATCGGTGTTGTGCATGGGCAGCATGCAATTTGGCTGGACTGCCGACGAAGCGCTCTCTTTTCGCATCCTGAGCGCTGCGGTGGATGGCGGCATTAATTTCATTGATACTGCTGATGTGTACTCGCGCTGGGTACCCGGGAATCCCGGGGGCGTTTCCGAGACCATCATCGGAAAGTGGCTCAAGCAAAGCGGAATTGCGCGCGATAAGCTGGTGATTGCCACCAAGGTGCGCGGGCGCATGGGCGACGGTCCCAACGATGAGGGTCTCTCGCGCAAGCACATTATGCAGGCAGTGGAAGATTCTCTTCGCCGGCTGCAGTTAGATTACATTGACCTGTACCAGACCCACTCAGTGGACCCCGCCGTGCCGATTGAAGAAACCCTCACCGCCCTCAGCGACCTGGTGCGGCAGGGCAAAGTGCGCTATATCGGCTGCTCCAATTATCCGGCGTGGCGGTTGATGCAGGCACTGTGGGCTTCTGAGCGCGAAGGGCTGACCCGCTTCGACTGCCTTCAGCCGCATTACAGCCTGGTGAAGCGTGCTGAATTTGAAAAGGAATTGCAGGATGTTTGCAAAACCTACGGCATCGGCGTGATTCCTTACAGCCCGCTGGGTGGAGGCTTTTTGAGCGGCAAATACCGCCGCGACCAGACGGAAGTGGGCAGCCTGCGCAACGTCTCTCGCCACTTCAGCGAGCGCAACTGGGCTTTATTGGACCTGATGGAGCGGATTGGCGGGAAATATGAGCGCAGCGTTTCGCAGGTGGCGCTGGCCTGGTTGCTGGCAAACCCGGTGGTCACCAGCCCGATCATTGGTCCGCGCACGCCGGAACAACTGGAAGATAATCTGGGCGCGGTTGGCTTTACGCTGAGCGAAGCTGAAACTGGAGAGCTAAACCAGGCCAGCCAGGAAAATT
>CAYVOX010000011.1:0-2056 GCA_964453035.1 uncultured Anaerolineaceae bacterium | reverse complement strand
AATGGGAACACTAATCCTGAGGCTGTCGTTGAAGTTCGCGCCCGAGAAGCAGAAGGTTAAAATCCTGACCCTGGCGCAGCCGAAATGCCCGGCCTCAACAAAAAGAGGTGAACCATGACCGAACCTGTACTTGTGTGTGCTGCCTGGCCTTATGCCAACGCCGAAATTCACGCAGGGAATCTGGCGGGCTCGTACCTGCCTGCGGATATCTTTGCGCGTTACCAGCGCTTGCGGGGCCGCGATGTGGTCATGGTTTCGGGCAGCGATGCCCACGGCACCCCCATCACCGTTCGCGCTGATGCTGAGAACAGCTCCGCCCTGGAAGTTTACCGGCGCTTTCACGATTCCTTCCTCGATCTTTTCGTCAAAACCGGCCTGACTTACGACCTTTTCACCAGCACCCACACCGAGAACCATTTCAACGTCTCGCAGAAGCTGTTCATGGCGCTCAAACTCAACGGATTCCTTTACCAGGACCGCCAGTATCAATGGTACTCACCCGCGCAAAAGCGCTTCCTGCCCGACCGCTACGTGGAAGGCACCTGTTACATCTGCGGGTATACCAACGCCCGCAGCGACCAGTGCGATAAATGCGGCAACCTGCTGGACCCCACTCAGTTAATTGACCCGCGCACGAAAACGGACGGCTCGCGGCCTGAACTGCGCGAAACGGAGCATTTCTTCCTGGACCTGGGAAAACTGCAGGAGAAAGTGGTTGAGTTTCTTCAGCTGCGCGAATCCTACTGGCGGCAGAACGTGCTGCGCCAGTCGCTCGGGCAAATCCAGGCTAACGCGCTGCGCGGACGCCCCATCACCCGCGACCTCGACTGGGGTATCCCCGTACCCATAGAAGGCTGGGATGGAAAATGCCTGTATGTGTGGTTTGAGGCAGTGATTGGTTACCTTTCAGCCACCATCGAGTGGGCTGGCATCCGCGGCGAGCCTGAATCCTGGCGCCGTTGGTGGCAAGATAACCGCTCCAAGACGTATTACTTCATCGGCAAGGATAACATCCCCTTCCACGCCACCATCTGGCCTGCCCAGCTCATCGGCGCTGGCGACACCTTTGATGAATTAATGGGCTCAACCACCGCGGAATCGCTGGTTTTGCCTTACGATGTGCCTGCCAACGAATTCCTCAACCTGGAGGGACAGAAGATTTCCGGCAGCCGTAACTGGGCTGTGTGGGCCAGGGAGTTCCTGGAGCGCTACGACCCGGACCCACTGCGTTATTATCTCACCGTTAACATGCCCGAGTCGCGCGACACCGATTGGGACTGGAATGATTTCTACAAGCGCAACAACGATGAACTGGTCGCAACCTGGGGTAACCTGGCTAACCGCGTGCTCTCTTTTGCCTACCGCAATTTTGAGGGGAAAGTGCCCGAGCCGGGTGAATTGACCGAGACCGACCGGGAGCTTTTAGCGCAGGTGGATGACGGCTTTATCACCGTGGCGCAGGAGTTTGAAGCGGTGCACCTGCGCGGGGCGCTGGCAGAAGCCATGCGCCTGGCTACCGAGGTCAACAAGTACCTCGACCAGACGGCTCCGTGGCAGGCGATTAAGACCGACCGGCAGGCGGCGTCCCGCTCCATTTACACCGCTATCCAGGCGATCAACACTCTTAAGATCCTTCTTGCGCCCTTTATCCCCTTCTCCAGTGAGAAGCTACACGGCTTTCTGGGATACGACCGGCCCCTGTTTGGCACGCAGAGCATTGAGACGCACAGCGACAGCCTGGGCGAGCACAGCGTGCTGCGCTATCACGGTGAAAGCGCTACCGGCAAATGGGAGGCGCAGCGCATCGCGGCGGGAACAGCCCTGCAGCAGCCTGCGCCGCTCTTCAAGAAGCTGGATGTGAAAATCGTTGAGGAAGAACGCGCCCGCCTGGGTAAGCCCAAGGACTGAGCGCCTTAGCTGGAAGAAGCATGCAAAGAGAAAGATCCCCAAAGGCAAAAACCTGGCCACCTGACAGCTTCACGAATCTTAGCAAGAGAAGGTTTGTCATTCTGAGCCTGAGCGCAGCGAAGGCGAAGAATCTCGTTATGATGAAGAA
>CAYVOX010000010.1:12753-43009 GCA_964453035.1 uncultured Anaerolineaceae bacterium | reverse complement strand
TCGATACGGGCATCATGGCAAATGCCTGGGTGAAAATCCCTGCCGGATCGTTCCTCAAGGGATACCACAACGAGCCGGTGGCAATCAAATATGATTATGAAATGCAGCTCACACTGGTCACCAATAAAGAATATTCTGCCTACCTCAATGCTGCGGTGGCTGCGGGCAAGGTCAAGATGCAGCAACAGGAAGTGCTTGGCTACTATCCCGGCGAGCCCTTTGACGGTGTTAAACATGAAGAAAAGATTGAGGCAGGCGACTGGCTACATATGCCCATTAATGCGCCGGGCGGCCACATCGCCTTTGATGGAAAAACCTTTGCCTCCTTCCCCGGCTATGAAAACCATCCCGTCGTCATGGTGACATGGTTTGGCGCGAAAGCCTACTGTGAATCCCTTGGCGGGCGATTGCCCCTGGAAGATGAATGGGAAAAAGCCGCCCGCGGCGAAGACGACCGCGCCTACCCATGGGGTGATACCTTGGAACGCAACCAGGCTAATTACTATTCCAGCCGGGATGTGTTTGAAAAGGTGCTTGGTAAGCAGGGAGATACCACGCCGGTTGGCTTTTACAACGGCAAGACCTACGACGGCTACCAGACGATAAAAGCAGTCAGCCCGTATGGGTTGTTTGATATGGCAGGAAACGTCTGGCAGTGGATGAACGACGACTATGAAGGCGTCCACTACCGCTACTTGCGGGGTGGTTCCAAGGCGGATTACGCTTATAACTTGCGCGTCTGGTCGCGCAATAACGTGCGCCCCGATTACGCCAGCCCGAATATCGGCTTTCGGTGCATGCGCGAAGTTAAGAAGTAATGGAGCGTTGGTAAATGGGAACAGTAAGCACCGTCATCTCACCCGCCATTTCAAAACCGGCAGGTTTGCGCTTGGTCTGGCAGCGCCTGGGAGATTACTGGGCTTTGATCAAGAGCCTGCAAACCGGGTTGCTGCTGATGACCGCCGTGGCGGGTTACGTCAGCGGCTGCTGCCTGAATACCCGCGCCGGCTCACTGGCGATGCTGATGGGGACGCTCTTCCTGGCGGTTAGCGGTAGTACCGTGCTGAACATGGCGTTTGACCGCGATATCGACGCGAAAATGTGCCGCACGGCACGCCGTCCACTGCCGGCAGGTCGCCTGCAGCCCTCTGAAGCGCTGGTGCTGGGCTTGCTGCTTACCGCGATTGGGCTCTCCTGGGCGGTGGCTGTTGATCCCCTGTATGCAGCTGTGGTGGCCGGGGGAGTCTTCCTGGATGTGGTGGTTTACACTATCTGGCTCAAACGCCGCACCCATTTTTCAATTCTCATCGGAGGTTTATCGGGCGGGATGCCGGCACTGGCAGGACGTGTTCTGGCAACCGGCGCCATTGATGAAGTCGGTTTACTACTGGCAATCGGCGTGCTGTTGTGGATCCCCACGCACATCATGACCTTTTCTATTAAATACCAGGCCGATTACACCCGGGCGGGCGTGCCAACCTTCCCATCCGTTTATGGTGTGCAGGTGACGCGGATTGTTGTGGCGATTTCCACCTTCCTGGCGGTTATCGTCCTGTTCAGTGCGGGCTGGTTGATTGCCCTACCGCAAACGCTGCTGCAAATCTCTGGTGGGATTGGCCTGGCGTTGCTGGTATTGGTTCTAGTCAGCCTGGCACGACCGGGTAAGGTTATCAACTTCATCCTGTATAAAAGCGCTTCGATTTATATGTTGTTATCCATGCTTCTTATGGTTATCGGGGGCATCTAACATCCCTTCAAGGAGAGGAATATGTCTAACAAACCAGTTCGAAACAATTTTTTGCGCGGTGTTGCCATCGTTTTATTGAGTCTCACCGCAATCTTTACCCTGGCAGGAGGGATTGGTACCTCTTGCGTTGCGCTGGATGCGGCTAAGTACGGTCCATCCTTTGCCAAAATGGCGCCTGTGCAGCCCATCCTGCAAATTTTGTGCGTGATTTCCATTCTCAGCGGAATTTTTGGCGTTTACAGCATCATCCGCCTGGCAAAGAACAAGCCCAGGGGTTACATGTACACGCTCATCTTCCTGGTGGTTGCCGGGGCAGCCTCAGCGGTGCAGTTTTACCTGTCCTCCACCCTGCGCGGCAGCACGGCGCCCAATAACTTTCGCCTGTACGTAACGGTTTTCACCCTGCTGGTGATGCTGGCTCTGCGTTTGCCCGGGTTGTGGTCGAAGGTCGGCTTTGAGGGTAGCGGTAAAAGTGGTGGGACGGCTGCAGCTGGCGGCGTGGCTTTATTCCTGTGCGGCCTGGTGACTATTTCCATGCCGGTATGGGGCGAGCCGACGCATCTTGTAGGTGGGTTCAATACCGTCAATGTGCTGCTCATTCCGCTGCTAGCGGCCGGCGCGGTGATGATGGTGGCAGGGGGCATCCTGGTCGGACGAGGCTTCTCCAGAGCACAACCCCGGGAACTGGTTGAGGAGAAAGCAATACTTTAACGCTACACTTTCCGCAGTTATTAACAGGTGGTCACAAAGGCGCGGACTTCCGCGCCTTTTGTATTCCTTTAATATTCTTTAATGATAAAATAACTACCCGCATAAAAAACAAATACGAGTGTGTTATGGCAAATCCTTCTCCAAAAATTACCCATTCTTCTTCGCCGCGTCCGGATGTGGAAATCATCCTGGCGGACGGGCGCGTCTTAAACGGCCCGCGCGGCACGTCGGTCGGCGCTTTCCTCCATACCCTGCCGGAATGGAAAAAAGCGGACTTCATGGGGGCAGTGGTCAACGGCGAATTGCGCGAACTGACTTACCCCATCGGAAAAGATTCAACCGTCAGGCCGCTCACTATGCGCGATACGGATGGTTCGCGTATCTACCGGCGCTCGGTCACCTTTTTGCTGGAAGCCGCCTTCGACGATCTCTTCCCTGAGGCTGACCTGGCTGTGGATCACTCCCTTTCCTCTGGTGCGTTTTATTGCGAGGTTGTGGGCCGCTCTGCGCTCACCCCGGATGAGGTGAAAAGGCTTGAAGTCCATATGCAGGAGCTGGTCAGAGCTGATTTGCCGTTTGAGCGCCAGACGGTTCCCCTGCAGCAGGCAGTGGAAATTTTTGAGAAAAAAGGCCAGGATGAGAAAGTGCTGCTGCTCAAGTACCGCAAAAAGGAGCACCTGGTGCTTTACCGCCTGGGCAAACACCAGGATTACCATCACGGCTACATGGTGCCTTCCACCGGTTACCTGCGTTACTTTGCGCTTGAGATAATGGGCGATGGCTTTGCGCTGCGCTTCCCCCGGCGCCAGGCTCCCAACGAGATTCAACCGCTGCCTGATTCAAAAATACTACTCGCCACATTCCGGCAATACGGAAGCTGGCTGGCCCGCCTTGGCATTGAATCGGTGGGCGCGCTCAACGCTGCCATAGAAGCCGGGCGCATCCGCGAAATTATCCTTGTTTCGGAGGCGCTGCACGAATTGCGCATTGCAGAAATTGCCCGCAAGATTGTGGCGCGCAGCAACCAGTCACGCATTGTGCTTATCGCGGGACCTTCCTCCTCTGGAAAAACCACCTTCTCCAAACGCCTTTCTGTCCAGCTTCTGGCACAGGGTATCTCGCCCTTCCCGCTTGAGATGGATAATTACTTTGTCAGCCGCGACCGCACCCCCCGTGATCAGAATGGACAGTACGACTTTGAATCGCTCAAGGCACTGGATACAGAATTACTCGGTGGAGACCTTAAGAAGCTGATTGCCGGTGAAGAAGTGCAGCTTCCCAGGTTTAATTTCAGGCTGGGCAGCAGTGAGCCGGGCGAGGTGGTCAAATTAGAACGCGACCAGTTGATAATCCTGGAAGGAATCCACGGCCTGAACCCCGACCTCCTACCAGATTTTCCTGTCGGACAGACTTACCGGGTGTATATCTCCTGCCTCACCCAGCTCAACCTTGACCGGCATAATCGCATCTCCACTACTGATACGCGCCTGCTACGCCGCATCATCCGAGACGCGCGCGAACGCGGTTACAATGCCCAGCAAACCATCTCGCGCTGGGAATCGGTGACGCGTGGTGAAAAACAGCACATCTTCCCCTACCAGGAAAACGCCGACGAACTGTTTAACTCCGCTCTGGTCTATGATGTTCCGGCTATCCGCAACATCGCTGAGCCGCTACTGCGCCAGGTGCCTTTTGGCTGCCCGGAATATATCGAAGCCAAGCGCCTGCTCAGCTTTTTGGAGTGGTTCCTGCCCATTGATATCGAAATGATCCCCGATAATTCCATCCTGAGGGAATTTGTTGGCGGCTCCATTCTCAAAGATTTCAAATTATGGGAAGATAAGCCCAACGGAAACGGGCATTAACGAATAAAAAAAGCCGGTGAGGGGTTCAAACCTCACCGGCTTTGCTTCTTACTTCAGGTGGCGCTTCACCACCCGAGAAAGGCGCTCAATCCCAATCGCGATGCGCTCAGGATTGGCGTTGGAGAAGTTGAGGCGCATGGTGTTCTCGCCGCCGCCGTTGGCGTGGAAGGATGCCCCCGAAACAAACGCCACTTTTTCCTCCACTGCCTCGATGAAAAGTTCGTTGGCGTTCATGTAGGGGGGTAAGGTTGCCCACAGGAACAGTCCTCCGTGAGGGTGGGTCCAATTGACGCCCTGCGGCATAAATTCATCAAGGGTATCCAGCATCACATCACGCCGCTCGCGGTAAACCGCGATAATCTTCTGGATGTGCTTATCCAGAAAGCCATGCTGACCCACTTCGTGAGCCACTATCTGGTTAAAGGTGGCGGTGTGCAGGTCTGCGCCTTGCTTGGCCTGCACCAGCTTACGGATGACTTCGGTGGGCGCGATTACCCAGGCCAGGCGCAAGCCCGGCGCGAGCGTTTTTGAGAAAGTGCTCAGGTAAATGACATTGCCGGAATAGCTGCCGTTGTTGGGATGGAACTGGTTATCCAGCACCGAAACCGAGGGGATATGGTCGCCCTCAAAGCGCAGTTGACCGTAAGGGTCGTCCTCAACGATGGGCACGCCGTAGCGGTCTGCCATCTCAATAATCTTCAGGCGCCGCTCATACGGAATGGTCACGCCGGTAGGATTCTGGAAATTGGGAAGCAAGTAGATAAATTTTGGTCCGTAGCGCAGCGCCTTTTCCAGCTCTTCGGGGATCATGCCGTTCTCATCCATCGCCACGGTGACATACTCTGCCCCGTAAGCGTTCCAGGCTTGCAGCGCGCCCAGGTAGGTGGGTGACTCAACTACGATGCGATCCCCCCTGTTAATGAAGATGCGGCCCAGTAAATCTAGCGCCTGCTGTGAGCCGGATGTAATCATGATGTTATCAATGGAAACCTCGATGCCGAAGCGGGCGGTGTGCCGGGCAATCATTTCTCGCAATGGGGTGTAGCCCTCGGTGGAACCGTATTGCAGCGCTTTTGCGCCGTGATGGCGCAAGACCTGAACGCAGGCAGCTTCAACTTCCGCGGTGGGGAAGATCTCGGGTGCTGGCATGCCGCCGGCAAAGGAAATTACTTCGGGATTCTCAGTTAACTTCAACAATTCACGGATAGCTGAACTTTTCATACGTTGCGTGCGGTGCGCATAGCGGTGCTCCCAGGGTGTTTCCATTTTTGCTCCTTGACTTAAGGTGTGGTTGTTCCAGAGAACCGTAAAAAAAACGGTGCGGGCTTAGGATTTGCCCGCACCATTCTTATTAAGAAGTTAATTTGGGGAACCGGCTGACAATCACGGCGGGAGTGGGCAAAGTAACCCGGTCCCCTGTTTTAAGTTCGGCGGGGGTCTTGCCCGTTGTCTTCGGCGCGCCCTGGTAAATGGCTACCGGTGTCCCTTCCACGGCAGATTTCAATTCCACAAAGGCTTGTCCGGTCAGGTAGCCTTCGCTATCAATAGCGCAGCTGGTGACGTATCCAATCACCCGGCCTTTTAGATCCAAAACCGGGTCGCCGTTGTGCGCCATGCGCACAGCCTTTTCGGTGAAGCGGAAACGCGCCACCACGCCTTTGCGGTCGGCTTCGCGAGCGATGTAGGCCTGGCGCCCGATGAACCATGGTTTATAAGTTTTAACGTAGGAACCAAACCCTGCTTCAGCCACGCCAAGGTTATCCTCGCCGCCCATCTCGTGCCCGTAGAGCGGCAGCCCGCCCTCGGTGCGCAGCGAGTCGCGCGCGCCCAACCCGCAGGCTTTCAAACCCAGCGGTTCGCCCGCTTTAAGCAACGCATTCCACAACTCAACTGCTTTGCCGGGATGAACAAATAACTCAAAGGCCATTTTCTCGCCGGTGTAGCCGGTGCGCGAGATGACCAGGTCAAATCCACCCACCATCCCCTCGCACAACTCGGTGCGCTTAAGTGCCATAATCTTTTTGCGGGTTTTGGCGTCGCAACCCAGAGAGAGTAGAATCTCACGCGATTTTTGCCCTTGCAGGGCAATATCCACGCGCATATCGGCGCCTTCCTGGGGATCTCGCAGGTTGCGCAGGCGGGTGTTGCGTCCGAATGCGCGCACCCACGGACGGGCTTTATCCACCAGCACTTTACCGTTGAGCACGGCATTTAACCAGGCCCAGTCCTTATCATCATTGGAGGCGTTTACGACCACCAGGTATTTCTCAACATCACGCCGGTAAACAAGGGTGTCATCAATCACATTGGCATCTGGGTCCAGAAAGTGCGTGTAGCAGGATTCGCCTACTGCCAGGCTGGCAATGTCATTGCCGCAGACGCTATCGAGGAAGGCGACGGCATCCGGACCCTCCGCCTGGAAGACACCCATGTGCGAGACGTCGAATAAGCCCGCGGCAGTGCGTGTGGCGGTGTGCTCTTCGACCACAGAGGTGTACCAGACGGGCATTTCCCAGCCGGCAAAAGGCACCATCTTGGCGCCCATCTGGCGGTGGGTTTCAAAGAGAGGCGTGCGTTTGATTTGAGGGGTTTCGGGTTCATTCCACCTAAACGCCGGCAGCGACTTGCCTTTTGTTGCGTTGATGCCGATGTAGTAGGGCTTCTTGGCGGCCTCCGGGTTGCCGCGCGTGGTGGTCACCGGCGCAACGCCTGCCTCGGTCACATAGATGGGGCCGGGGATGCGGCGCGTTTCTTGCGGGTCAAAGGCGATGTAGCCATCGGATAAGCCTCGCAGGAAGGTGCTCACCAGTCCTGCCTGAGCTGTAGGGATGCTCAACCGGTAATGACCCTGCGCGACCCTGGTCAGATTTCCGCGGGCGGTTCCGGCGGGTGTGACCAGGCTGGTTGGCTGGCTTTGACCGTCCTCCAAAGCCTCTGCATCGCTGCTGAAGACGGCATTGACAAACAAGAGGATGTGCTCGCCCTTGAGGTCAAAGGCGGTCCACTTCCGGCGGGTTTTGGGCTGGTCATCCAGGTAATAGAAGTGCGGGTATCCATGCCGGGCAGGGGAGGTATCTATGCCGGCTTTTTCTGCCAGCGAGCGCACGCGCAGCTTGGCGTCTTCCAGTACGTTGAAGTCAACCTTGGCGCGCTGGGCCAATCCCTGGCGGGTTTCAACGCTGTAGGGTTTGCAGGCCAGCAGCACGTCGGCGATGATATCCGCAACCTGCAGCATTTCGGGTTCTTTCAGCCCGCGCTGGGTCATCCAGGGCGTGCCATAGCGGATGCCGCTGGCATTCAGGGCGGTTTTATCGCCGGGGATGGTGTTGCGGTTGAGCACGATCCCGGCAATATCCAGGATGCGCGAGGCGATATCGCCTGAGAGGGGCGTGCCGTCAGGGCCTGTGATGGTTTTGCAATCTACGTTGCCCAGGTGGGTATCCGTTCCGCTGTAAGGGATGCGCAGGCCGCGTTTTTGCAGTTGAGCGGTCAGCGCCACGCAGTTTTTGACAATCTGGCTCTGTAGTTGGTGGAAGGATTCGGTTTTTGCCAGTTTGAAGGTCAACGCCAGAGCAGCGAAGATGTGCACATGCGGGCCACCCTGTTCGCCGGGGAAAACGCCGCGGTCAATCTTGCGCGCCAGTGCGGCATCCTGGGTGATAATACAGGCGCCGCGCGGGCCGCATAAGGTCTTGTGGGTGGTGAAGGTGATAACTTGCGCATAGCCGACCGGTGAGGGAATGGCCCCGCCGGCAATCAAACCGGCGATGTGGGAGACATCCGCCAGCAAAATAGCGCCTACCGAGTCAGCGATAGCCCGGTAGCGCGCCCAATCTGGTGCCCAGGGGTAAGATGAGTATCCGGCAATGATAATCTTTGGCTTCTGTTCCTTCGCAATGGCTTCCAGCGCGTCGTAATCCAGCTTTTCATCCGCTGCGCTGACCGTGTAATGGGCGGCTTTGTAGAGCTTGCCGGAGCGGTTGACCGATGACCCGTGAGTCAGGTGCCCGCCGTGCAGCAGGTTCATGCCAAGGATGGTATCGCCGGGATTGAGCAGGGCGGAATACACCGCGTTGTTGGCAGGGGCGCCAGACAGCGGTTGTACATTAACGTAAAGCTGGTTTGCTGAGACGGTGGGGGTTGCAAAAGCCTCGGCGCAGCGGCGGCGAGCCAGCGCCTCAATAATATCCGCGTACTCCACACCCTTGTAATATCGCGGGTCGGTATAGCGCCGGTAATGGGATAGGCGAGCGGTGTAATCCAGAATCTCAGCCTCGCTCATGAAGCGCGTCTCATCATCGGGATAACCTTCAGCGTAAATATTCTGGAAAACAGAGCCCATCGCCTCGCGCACAGCCGCAGGGGCGGTGCTCTCACTGGGGATCAGGATGAGCTTGCGATATTGACGCTCGGCTTCAAGTTGGGAAAGTTCAAAAACCTCAGGGTCGAGATCAACCAACGAACCGCGCACAAGAAAATCGGTCATCAGGCAGTCTCCTTAGATTTAATTTCATAATAATTGTATGCCGTCCTGCCCATCGGGTCAAGCGGGTCAGGCAGGTGTTCGCATGCCTGCCTCACGGACGGAAAACGGGTTTCCAGTTGTTGTAACCGTCGTCGGTGATTTGCACTACGTTGCTACCGTCGGCATTCATGGTGAAAATATTGTTGGTGCTGCCAGAGCGGTCGGACGAAAAAACAATCTGATTGCCATCTGGCGACCAGGAAGGGAAGCCGTCGCTGGCGGGATTGTTGGTGATGTTCTTGAATTCTTTGGTTTCCAGATCGTAGATGAAGATTTCAGCATCACCTGAGCGATCCGTCACATAGGCAATTTTCTTGCCATCCGGTGACCAGGATGGCGTGCTGTCTTCCGCCCTGTTATTGCTGATATTGGTCAATCCGCCGCCATCCACGTTGATGATGAAGATTTCCCAGTCTCCGGTGCGGTTGCTGGAAAAGACGATGCGATTGTTATCGGGCGCCCAACTTGGCGTACCATTTTCCAGCGAATTGTTGGTCACGTTGCGCACTCCTGATCCGTCGGGCTTCATCACGTAGATGTCGTAATTTCCCTCCCGGTCGGAGGCAAACGCAATCCATTTACCGTCTGCTGACCAGGAAGGCCAGCCGTCATCGGCCGGGTTGTTGGTAATATTGGTGAGGGTTTCCTGGCTTATATCGAAGATGTAGACGTCAAAATTTCCTTTGCGCGTGGAGGAGAGCGCCATCAGCTCCCCGGTTGGCGACCAGCTCGGCCAGTAGTCTTCAGAAGGGAGGTTCGTCAGGTTTAGCACCTTGCCTGTTTTGATGTTCTTCAGGAAAATTTCCATCTGGTTGTTTTCCTGAGTGGTGTAGGTAATCTCACCAATGTGAAGCACGCGTGGGGTGGGGTTGGCGCAGGCAGAAAGGATAAGTAATAAGAGGCTCGCCGTAATTAACAGGCGCAAGGCATACCATTTGGGCATAATGCTCTCCTGCCAGAAGTGTCGCCGGTTAGCGCCGGCGGTTTAGCGGATTAAGTATATCATAGGCCGATGCGTTCGTTTGCATCACGGAGCGGGCTGCAGGCGGGGATGCGCCGCGAAGAAATCCCACATCAGGTCGCTGCCGGTCACCATGGATTTATTCGCCGGGTTGGTGAGCATTGGCCAGCCGTGGTCACCGGTAGGAAGGGTGTAGAAGCTGACTTCGACGCCTTGCTTGCAGCCAGAATAGGAATCCTTGAGGATTTGCCCCCCGTACAGGCTTTCCTTTTCAGGGATGGGAGTACAACCGTTGTTCTCCACCCAGAACCCCACCGACCTGGGCGCCGGGAAATACTCGCCTGGAGCAACCAGGCTGTCGTAACCATCATAGGTGACGATGTTATCCAGCAGACCGTGGATATGCAGTACTGAAAGAGGTTGCGCGGGACGAGGGATCTGGATTTCTGAGCCATCCGGCAGCCGGGCGCCGATAGTGCCAGCCATCACGCCAATTGCAGCGATAGTATCAGATAGCTCGCTGCCCAACCGGTAACTCATAATTCCTCCGCTCGAATACCCTCCAACATAAATTCGGCGCGGATCGACTGTGAGTTTTTGCCTTAAGGATTGGATTAATGCCCGGATGAAACCAACATCATCCACCGTGCTGATTCTTCCACGGTTATAACCGGCATTCCAGGCGGTGGGCTCGCCCAGGGCATCCGGGTAAACCACCACAAAACCAGCGGATTCGGCTTTGCGAGTCATCCCGCAAGCAATTTCAAAATTGCGCCCGTCCCCTCCGCGCCCGTGAAGGAACACTACCAGGGGAATCGGCGTGCCGTTGTAGGCACGCGGGATGACCATCCGGTAGGTGCGCTTCATACCGCCAACCAGGATTGATTCATCATAGCTGCCCGGCAGGAGGATTTCTTTTACGGGCGTGGGCAAGTTCGGCGCAGAGACAGGCCGGGGAAAGAATAGCAAAACTGCAAGTGCTCCGCAACACAGCAGCAATGCCAACCAGAATGATCGCTTAAAATTCACCAGAAATGCCTCCCTTGTGTAGCTCAGGACAGAGGTGGTATTTCACTTGACGGTGGTTTTGAACTGTGAGAAGATTCTAACATTCCCTACAAAAAGTGCAAATGTTAGTTTTTCAAAAGTCTCTACATTGATTTCTTCACTTTTTCACAGTGCCGAAATCCTCAAGCTCAATCGAATAGAAGGAAAAAATGAAGTCGTTTCCAAAAGGATTTGTCTGGGGGGCAGCCTCGGCATCCTACCAGGTGGAGGGCGCCCGGGATGCGGACGGTAAAGGGTTAAGCGTTTGGGATATGCTGTGCCGTAAACCGGGAGCGATTCACAACGGTCACACGGGGGATATTGCCTGCGACCATTATCACCGCTATCGCGAAGATGTGAGCCTGATGCAGGCTATTGGTTTACAGGCCTATCGCTTCTCTATATCCTGGCCGCGTGTGATGCCTTCTGGCGTTGGACCGGTCAACGTTAAAGGATTGGATTTTTACGATCGCCTGGTGGATGCACTGCTTGAAGCCAACATCCAGCCTTATCTCACCCTGTTCCACTGGGATTACCCGTTTAACCTTTACCTGCGCGGTGGGTGGATGAACCCGGATTCGCCAGACTGGTTTGCCGACTACACCGCTGTGATGGTGAAGAAGCTTTCGGACCGGGTTGGGCACTGGATGACGCTCAACGAACCGCAGTGCTTTATCAGCCTGGGTCATTATCAGGGCAACCATGCCCCCGGAGACCGGGTTGCCTTTCCGCAGGCTCTGCAAGCGGCACACCACGCCCTGCTTGCGCATGGTAAGGCAGTGCAGGCCATTCGCGCCGGTTCGGTTCGCCCTGCGCAGGTAGGGTATGCCCCGGTTGGTGTAAGCTTTATCCCGGCCAGCGCTGAACCGGCGGATATTGAGGCTGCCCGTAAAAGAACCTTCATGGTTAAGCCTGAAAGCTTCTGGAGTAACACCTGGTGGTCCGACCCGATTTTCTTTGGGCATTATCCTGAGGACGGCCTGGCGCTCTTTGGTAAAAACGCTCCATTGGTCAGGCCTGGCGATATGGAGACTATCGCCCAACCCCTTGATTTTTACGGCGTGAATATTTACCAGGGCACGCGTGTCCGCGCAGGCGCCGATGGCCAACCTGAGGAAATTCCCTACGAACCCGGCTGGCCGATGAGTCTGATGTACTGGCCTATCACGCCCGAGCTGCTCTTCTGGGCGCCTCGCTTTCTCTTTGAGCGCTATCAGCGCCCCATCTACATCATGGAAAACGGCATCAGCAGCGAGGATTGGGTGATGGCAGACGGTAAAGTCCATGACCCACAGCGCATCGATTACATGTTCCGTTACCTCACGCAATTACAAAAAGCCAGCGCGGAAGGCGTGCCTGTGGCGGGGTATTTCCACTGGTCCATCATGGATAACTTCGAATGGGCTGAAGGATACCGCCAGCGCTTTGGGCTTATCCACGTGGATTACAGCACCCAGCAGCGAACGCTAAAGGATAGCGCCAATTATTATCAACGTCTCATCGAAGCCAACGCAGTTGTGCCCCCTTTTGAGTAACAGGACGCATCGAAATGCCCATTAATGACGACCCCAGAGTTCAACTGCTTCAGGATGAAATTATCCAGCGCCGCGAGGAAGGATGCGCTGTGGATGGGTTCGAGTCTATGCTGGCCAAAGCTGGCAATCCTGAAGCATTAGATTTAATCTACCAACAGTTGCAATCCCTACAACCGGTGAATGGCGATGATGAACCTTCGGATCTGGAAAAAATCCGCAAAACCCGTCCAGAAGGTTCACGCCGCCTGCAATTGCTGTATGGTGAAGACATGCTCTACAACCGTCTGCTGGGGGGGTGGTTGGGACGCTGCGCGGGCTGCCAGTTGGGCAAACCGGTAGAGGGGTGGATTTATCAGAATGTCGGACCAACCAGAAGCATCAAGAATTACCTGCAAGGCTCTAACGCTTACCCCCTGAATGATTATATCCCCCAGGCTTCACCCGGCTGGGAGGGACAGTCTTGGGCAAGAATCAGGCCTGAGGCTCTACCTGCGACGCGCGAACACCTGCGTTGGGCTGCACGCGATGACGACCAGGATTACACCATTCTTGGGCTGGACATCCTGGAGACTTACGGACCTAATTTCACCACAACCCAGGTTGGTGAGAAGTGGCTAAAAAAATTGCCTTACATGCAGGTTTACACGGCTGAAAGGCAGGCCTATCGGAACCTGGTGGAAGGATTTGTACCCCCTCAAACGGCAATACGCTGGAATCCTTATCGGGAGTGGATTGGCGCGCAAATTCGAGCAGATGGGTTTGCTTATGCTGCGCCCGGTTGGATGGAATTAGCGGCTGAGTTTGCCTGGCGAGATGCAGCCCTCTCGCACGTCAAGAACGGCATTTACGGTGAGATGTTCTTTGCCGCAGCCATTTCGGCAGCATTTGTGGCCCGCGATGTGCAACAGGTTATTCATCTGGCACTGGAGGAGATCCCACGCGCATCACGCTTTGCGAGAATGGTTGTGGAATGCCTTGAGTGGTGTGAAAACTGCCCGGATTGGTTCACCGCCCGGGAAAAAGTTGAGCAGGTTTACGGTCATTATCACTGGGTGCATACTCTTAATAACGCTGCGCTGGTAATTTTAGCTTTACTCTATGGGGAGGGCGACTTTGGCAAAACCATTTGCCTGGCAGTGATGGGGGGCTGGGATACCGATTGCAACGGCGCAACGGCAGGCAGTATTCTGGGCGTTCTTTTAGGAGCTGACCGCCTGCCATCTCGCTGGATTGCGCCTTTGAATGACACGCTGCAAAGCGCAGTATTTGGGTTTTCGGAAGTTAAAATATCTGAAATGGCGCGCCGTTCACTGGGGATGGCGCAAAAAATCTTATCATGAGGGATGTTAATATGCCAAAAATCGTCTTAATCGGAGCAGGCTCAACCGTCTTTGCCAAGAACATGCTGGGGGATATCCTCAGCTATCCTGAATTGGCCAGCAGCGAAATTTGCCTGATGGATATTGATCCCGAGCGCCTGAAAACCTCAGAAATCATGGCGCACCGCCTTGCAAAGGGGCTTAACGCCAATCCCACCATCACTGCTACCACCGACAGGCAGGTGGCTCTGGATGGGGCGGATTACGTCATCACCACTTTCCAGATTGCCGGATACCAGCCGGGCACCGAGATTGATTTTGAGATCCCCAAAAAATATGGATTGCGGCAGACCATTGCCGATACGCTGGGCATTGGCGGTATCATGCGCGGGCTGCGCACCATCCCCGTATTTCTGGAAATCTGCAAGGAGATGGAAGCGGAATGCCCGGATGCCACGCTCATAAACTACGTCAACCCGATGGCGATGAACTGCTGGAGCATTGCGCGTTCCAGCAAGATTAAGGTTGTGGGGTTGTGCCACAGCGTTCAGGGCACCGCCGAGCAGCTCTCGCATGATATTGCCGTGCCTGTTGGTGAGATCAATTACCTGTGCGCGGGCATCAATCACATGGCTTTTTACCTCAAGTTCGAGAGTCACGGTCAGGACCTCTACCCCCTCATCAACAAGGTGCTGGAGGAAGGCCGCGTGCCCGACTGGAACCGCGTGCGGTATGAAATGTTCAGGCGCCTTGGATACTTTGTTACCGAATCCAGCGAGCATTTTGCTGAATATACTCCGTGGTTCATCAAGCGTGATCGTCCTGATTTGATTGAGAAATTCAACGTCCCTCTGGATGAGTATATCCGCCGCTGCGAGCTGCAAATCGCTGGTTGGGAGCTGATGCGGTCATTATTTGAAGGGGACCAGCCTCTGAACCATAAACGCAGCAAAGAATATGGGTCGTCCATTATCTACAGCATGCAAACAGGTCAGCCCTGCGTGATATACGGCAATGTACCCAACGTTGGATTGATTGATAACCTCCCACAGGGATGCTGCGTGGAGGTGCCCTGTCTGGTGGATAAGAATGGTATTCAGCCGATCAAAGTTGGCGCCCTGCCCCCACACCTGGCAGCCCTGATGCAAACCAACATCAACGTCCAGGCGCTGACGGTTGAAGCCGCCCTCACCCGCAAACGCGAGCATATTTACCATGCAGCCATGCTCGACCCGCACACTTCCGCCGAGTTAGACCTGGAACAAATCTGGCACCTGGTGGATGACCTCATCGCGGCACATGGCGACTGGCTGCCGGAATACTTTTAGGAGGCAGGATGAGATTGGTTACGTATGAACTTTATGGAAAATCCCGCCTGGGTGTGGTTGATGGCGAACAGGCGCGCGACCTGACCGAACTCATCGGCTATACCGATGTTCTCTCATTGATCCGCGGCGAGGGGATGGACCTGGGAAAGGTAGAGCGCGCGCTGCAGGAGAAGAAAGCCACGCGGCATCCCCTTGCCCAACTGCGCCTCAAAGCGCCGATTCCTTCTCCATCCAAGGTAATTGCGATTGGCCTGAATTACATGGATCACTGCCGCGAACAGAACGTGCCTGTGCCTGCCAGGCCGGTGGTTTTCGCCAAGTTCCCATCCTCCATTATTGGCCCGTCTGACCCCATCGTGTGGGATCCCGGGTTGACTTCGCAGGTGGATCTGGAGGTGGAACTGGGCGTTGTGATGGGAAGGCGCGCCCGCAATGTTAGCCAGGAACACGCGATGGATTACATTTTTGGCTTTACGGTGATCAACGACGTTTCCGCGCGCGACTTGCAATTTGGCGATAAGCAATGGGTGCGCGGCAAGAGCCTGGATACCTTCTGCCCCACCGGTCCGGTGGTTGTCACTACCGATGAAATTGCCAACCCTCACGCCTTGGCTTTACGCAGCACGATTAACGGGCAAATGATGCAGGATTCCAACACCAGCGAGATGATTTTTAATATTCCTTACCTGATTTCCTTCCTTTCACAGGCGTTCACGCTGGAGCCCGGTGATTTGATTGCCACCGGCACGCCCAATGGCGTGGGTGTTTTCCGCAAGCCGCAGGTATTTCTGCAAGATGGCGACCTGGTGGAGGTGGAAGTGCAGGGAATAGGGAAATTAGCCAACCCTGTGAGACTGGGTTAATAACTTGGCCGGGGGTATGCGAAAGTACTGGGCAGACCAAATCGGTTACTGGGCGTATCAATCGCTGCAGATGTTCAGCAGCGGATTGGTGGTCGGAATTACCTCGCGCGGGCTTTTTCTGCTGCTGGGTGGCGAGCAGGTTGTTTTCCTCTCCAATGAGAGCCACCTCAGCCCGCTGACCGTGACCCTGCAACCCGGGGGAGGGGACTGGAAGGACGTCAACCTGAGGGATTCCGTCGCCGTTTACGAAAATAAGTTTAGGATTGCCGGCGCAGTGGAGATTTCCATCGCCGAAGCCCGGGTATGGCAGCCTTCCCTGCTGCAATTGCAGGCAATCAATCCTCCTGAGGGCGTGCCGGAGCGCCTGAGTGCCGTGGCTCACCGCTTGCTTGAGCTTAAGGGCGAGGTAGGGTGGGGAGGGTTCCTGGCGCATTTGCTTGATTGCCGAGAACAGCCTCCCGGCGAGGAAATTCTAGTTATCGAGCAGCATATTAATGCCTTGCGGGTAGCCATGTTTTCGGAGCGCGTTGAACGCGTCAGAATGGCGCTCAAGCCGTTTTTCGGACTCGGGCGTGGGCTGACCCCCTCCGGGGATGATTTTATCATCGGGATGATCCTGGTGCTCAGCCGCTGGCCCAGGTCGGTCAATTTTCATCCAAACCTGGGTGAATTGCTGGATGGCATCGTCAGCGACGCGCAGCTCCAGACCACTCGCATCAGCCAGGCAATGATTACCTGCGCCGCTCATGGCTATGCCGATGAGCGCCTGTTGGATGCCATAGATGGTATCATCACGGGGGGCAAATCCATGGATGAGTGTGCTGAGCTGTTGGCCAGTTACGGGGGTTCTTCCGGCGTGGATGCGCTGGTGGGAATTGCCTCTCTCTTCCTCTTCTAGTAAACAGCAGGGCTGCCCAATCTGGACAGCCCTGTATTCATGCTTCAGCGGTTACTGGGTTAAACCAGGATGTCATCCGGAACGCGGAATTCTTCATTTGCCTTGCGGATTTCATCCGGGACGTCGAAGTTCAGGTCTGTGCCGACCATGCCGCGCACATAATTCTTGACCGACTGATCCCAGTACTTCTTGGTGATGTAGTACACCTTGGCGCCGCCCAACTCGTGCTGTACATCCGGCCACGGGTAGGAAGGTTGTGCCATGCCCAGGCCCCAGCGCAACCAGCCATTGTAGCTTTCATAGGTTGCCCACCATTCCTTGTTGCCAAGGACTTCGAAGCCGTAATAGGCTTTGGCGTAATACATGGCGGCGCCGATGCGCCCGCCGCGAACCAGGGCCATGGTGTGCAGGGAGATGTTGATATCCTCGTTCATCAGGCGGCCATTGGCAAAGCCAGCCCACAACCCGTCGATGAGGCCGACCAGGGTGTAGGGGTCCTTGAGGCGCTTGCGGTACCAGCCCAGTACCTCAGAATATACGCGAGCGCCGACGATGTCGTAAAAGTCGTGATCCACATCCAGGAAGCGCTTGAGATATCCCAGCATCTTTGGCACTTCATCCAGCCGCGCTTCGCGGATATATAATTTCTTGCCGTCCTTTAGCTCAATGGTGGCTCCGGGCCATGGTTTGAGCTTGAGAGCAGGGCCTTGCAGCACCGCTTCGACTTCGCGCGCATCAATTTGCAAGACTTCTTGTGAGGCTTTGGTCGGTAGTTCGAACTTCATGTGCTTATCTCCTTTTTGGGGGTTGAAAATAACCTGGTTCAGGCGAGGTTGGCTTTGGAAATCTTGTTCAGATTCTCAACGTGCTTGGGATCGTAGGCGTCACCAAATTTCGTCTTGGGCATCTTGGCTTTCTTGGCCTGCAGTTTTTCGTATTGGTCATCTTCAACAAAGGCAACCGCACGGCCGATGCAGGATTCGCCATCCACAAACCGCCAGGGGAAGAAACCCACCTTGACGCGCTGATTGACCAGCAGGTCAATCTCGCCGCCAAAGCATTCGGCGTGAATGATGCCCTCGGGGAACAGGTCGATGTGCATGAGCTGGTACTTGGTGTCATCGAAGAATTGTTCCAGCGATTTGCCGAATTTCTTCTGGAAGACTTTATCAGCCTGCTTGGCCTGGCGCGGCATCCAGGTGCGGATGATGGTGTTCATGGGGTGGTCAGCAGAACCGCAGTCCACCGCGATCCAGCGTAGTTTTTTCTTCTTGGCCCAATCCGCGAATTCCTGGTCGGGGCCGGGATGCTTGACCATGTAACGTACTTCATCAGCGGTGGGGTGATCCCAGCCGAAGTGATGGTAGCCGGTGTGGATGACGAGGATATCACCCTCTTTGACTTCCACACGCTCTTCAATCATTTTGCTGGTGTAAACGTCATAGTCGCCGCACACATCGCTCAGGTCTACAATGGCCGCTTCGTGCACCAGAAAGTCCATATCCAGGCTGGCGATATCTTTGCCGGCGGTGAAGAAGTGGATCTCGCCATCAAGGTGCGTGCCGAGGTGGTTGGAATGGGTCAACAGCATTCCATTTGCGCCGTTGGGGGCCAGGCGTTTGAAGTACTTCACCTGCAGCGGCTCATAGGTGGGCCAGGGCGGCGTAGCAATGCCGAGGGGGATGGTCAAATCAAGTATCTTCATGGTAAAACCTCCTGTTTGAAAAAAAGTATGGATGGGTTGGTCAATTTGATGGGGGCGGTCCTCGCAGACCACCCCCAGGTTGGCTTATTTAACCACGCCCGCATCAAGCATGGCGAGGTAGATTTTGTCCGCTTCAAATGGCGGGTTGCCCGGGTAGATGCCAATGGCATCGTATACGGCGTTGGCAATAGCCGGGATGGTGGGCACCATGGAATGTTCGCCGATGCCGCGCGCGCCCCACGGGCCGTCATCCTGCGGCGTTTCTACGATGATAGAATGGATTTCGCGCGGGATATCCGTGCTGGTGGCGATGCGGTAATCGACAAAGCTCGGATTCTGCAGCACGCCGTCTTTGAGCTTGAGCGCCTCGTAGAACGCGGTGCTCATACCCTGCACAAAACCGCCTTCCATCTGGGCTTTGACCATCTCAGGATTGATGGCTTTGCCAACATCGAAGGCTGAAGAGGCTTTAATCACCTCGATTTTGCCGGTATCCAGGTCAACTTCAACTTCCACAGCCTGCGCGCCAACGGTGTAGTGCACCACCGCCCGTTCGCCCTGGCCGGTTTCCTTATCCAGGTTGGTGACGTAATGCGGCATGAACTGCCCGCGCCCGTAAACCGGTCCGCCAATCCAGCCGTTGTAGTTCGGTTTGGGCATCCCAAATACCACGATATCTTTCAACGAGATGGACTCTTCCGTCTGGTAGGAGATGACGTGCCCGTTGACGATATCCAGGTTGTCGATCTTTTCATTCCAGGCTTCTGCCACCATTTCCAGAATCTGGCGGCGGGCATCCAGCGCTGCCAGTTTGACCGCGTTGCCCATGCTCCAGGTCAGGCGGCTGGCGACCGTTTGCCACTCGTACGGACTGTACTTGGTGTCAATGGGGGTGGCAATTTTAATCCAATCGTACGGCACGCCCAGCGCGCCGGCGGCAATCTGTGCCATGACGGTGAAAGTGCCCTGACCAATTTCCTGCCCGCCCACGCCAATTTCAATGCTGGCATCTTCGTTCATCTTCAGCCAGGCGCTTGAACCTGCGTTTGGCGACATGGCCGGGGCTTTCCACATGATGGCAATCCCCTGTCCGCGCCGCTTATTGGGCTGGCTGGGTTTTCCTTTGTGGCCCCAGTCAATGGCTTTGGCGGCTTTTTCAATACATTCCGCCAGGCCGATGGGGTGCATCTTCATGCCGGTTACGATGATGTCATTCTCGCGCACGCAGTTCTTGATGCGGAAGTCTACAGGGTCAACACCCACCTGGTGCGCCAGGTCGTTCATGCACTGCTCCAGTCCGGAATGCATTTCTGGCATGCCAAATCCGCGCATCGGACCGCCTACGGGATGGTTGGTGTAAACGCAGTAAGCGTCGATTTTTACGTTGGGAATGTCATAGGGGCCGGTGCCGCTGTATCCGGAAGCGCGCGTGATGTTAACGCCATATTCGGTGTACGCGCCTGCATCCCAGTAATAGCTGCTTTCTAATGCCAGCAGGTTGCCTTCTTTATCGCAGCCAATCTTGAAGTGCGAGGTCAACCCCTGGCGCACAAAGGCAGTGTAGAATTCCTCTTCGCGCGTCAGGCGCAGCTTGACCGGGCGGCCCTTAGTCTTGGTGGCGATAGCCACGGCCAGGGCTTCCATGCTCACCCCTGCTTTTGAACCAAAACCCCCGCCCACGTAAGGTGCAATCACCTGGATCTGCCCTTCGGAGACGCCCATGGCAACAGCAATCAGGTGGCGCTGCGCAAAGGGGCTCTGCGAACTGGCCCACAGGGTGATGTGACCGGTGTCATCCACCTTGGCGATCACGATGTGCGGTTCGATGGGCACATGCTGGATGTGGGGAATCTTGTATTTGCGTTCAACCACTGCCGCGCATTTTTCCCATACCTGGTCCACATCACCTTTGCGAATTTTGAAGTGGTTGGCTTTGTTGGTGCCCGGTTGAGGGTTGATGAAATTCACCACCTCGTAGCTTCCCAGGTCAGGGTGCAGCAGGGGTGCTTCGGGTGAGGCGCCAAATTCAGCATCCGTGACCGGGGGCAGAACTTCGTACTCCACTTTGACTAGTTCGGTGGCTTTTTGTGCAATCTCTTCGCTGACGGCGGCAATGCCAACGACCGGGTCACCCACGTAGCGCACCCGGTCACGGCAGAAGATGTGCCGGTCGCGCAGGTAAAGCCCGGTGAGGCCGGGAAAATCCTTGCCGGTGACCACAGCTTTGACGCCCGGCAGCTTTTCGGCAGCGCTGGTATCGATGGATTTAATCAGTGCGTGCGGATGCGGGCTACGCACGATGCGCGCCCACAACAGGTTAGGTCCAAACTGGATATCATCCGTATAGATGGCGGAACCGGTCACTTTTTCGCGCGCATCCTTGCGCGTGACGTTCTCACCGACCGGTGAAGGGATTGATTTGGATGGGTTGCTCCTAGCCATTTTTCCCTCCTTGGGCTGCCTTTTGAACGGCATCGATGATGCGCACATAACCGGTGCAGCGGCACAGGTTACCCACCAGGGCATCGCGGATTTGCTGCTCGGTGGGGTGGGGGGTTCGGTTCAGCAGCGCCCGCGCTGAGATAACCACGCCCGGCGTGCAGAAACCACACTGTACACCGCCTTCTTCAATCAAGGCTTCCTGAATCGGGTCTAATTTACCGTCCTGGCTGAAGCCTTCAATTGTCACCACTTCGGCATCCTGGCATTCCACAGCTAACACCATGCAGCTATTCACCGGCTCGCCGTTCAGCATCACAGTGCAGGCGCCGCATTCGCCGGCGGTGCAACCGTTCTTGGTGCCGGTGAGGGCCAGTTTTTCGCGTAGCATGGTGAGCAAGGTCATGTTGGCTGGAACATCCACAATTTCCTGGGTTCCATTGACCGTGAGAGTAATTCTATGAAAAGACATTCATTCCTCCTTCTTCACACCTGGGATCAGGCGCGCAGCTCAGCCGTAATAGCTTGAACGGCCTGGAGCACCAGGTTGCGCACCATGTATTTGCGGTATCGAGCGCTGCCGCGCACATCGCTGATGGGATTGCAGGCATCCATTGCCGCCTGGGCAGCTTCAGCCATCGTCTCAGCAGTCAGGGGTTTTTCCGCCAGGATTTTTTCGGCCTGGACGGGTACCAGCGGAATCGGCGCCACCGAAGCCAGCGCCATCCTGAAGCGGTAGCCTGACGGCGCTGAGGCATCTTGATATCCCATCACCGCCACGCCAACAATGGAGAGGTCGCTCTTGGTGTTGCGGCCCAATTTGATATACTTCGCGGCATGTTTTTGCGGGGGAAGGGGCAGGCTGACGGCGGTGACAATATCTCCGGGGGTGAGCGTAGTACGACCAGGGCCTTTAAATAAAGTGGCTAACGGTTCCAGGCGCACGCCATTCACGCCGTGAACATGCAGCACAGCCTGGTAGGCCAGGCAGGCGCCGATGGTATCACCGGCTGGTGAAGCGTTGCAGATATTGCCCACGATGGTGGCTCTTGAGCGCAGCTGGAAACTGGCAACGCTCTCGGCAGCTTCAGCCAGCAGGGGGTAATAATCCCTGACGGCTTGCATCTGCGCCACGCGGTTCATGTTCACTGCCGCGCCGATGGTCAGGCCGTGTTCGGGGCTGAAGGTGAGCTCAGTGGTGCCGTCCAGCCCTTTCACGTCAACCAGATACCTGTCTTTCCAGAACCCATCGCGCATGCGCACAAAGCAGTCTGTGCCGCCGAGGATGGGCCGCGCCTCGCCAGCGTGTTGGGCAAGGAATTGGCTGGCTTCTTGGAGGGAAGCCGGTTTGATGTAATCAAACTCGGGAAGACCTGGATTGGGATTGATCATACGTGCTTTTTCCTCTCGAATGGACTCAAAATGAAGGGTTGAGACATTTTGATTTGGACAGACTAAGCTTGAAAGGTTCAATGTTGTGCCGCAAGCCGAAGAATCCCCCCTGGATGTCTGCGTCATGAACCAAAAAAATCATAGCATACCCATGCTGATAATTCAAGGATTAGCCTGTATTGATTATATATTATATTTGTCTGACAAGAACTGAGAAGTCATGGATTATCCGCAAATTGGGGTTACATTTATCACATTTTTCAAAGATGGATTGTCAGACATAGAGTTGTCGTTGACACCCGCTTTTTCAGATGCTATACTCAGGATAGTTGTTCCCCCAAATTCACCCGATTCCTGAGAGGAAAAAACCATGAAAATCGAACCACCTGTCAAGACTTCGATTAACGCCTTCACCGTCGAATTTTCTGAAATTGAGCCGCTGCTCCAGGCTCCGCCGATGGATGTTCCCGCCTGGCCCGAAGCCACGCTGACCCTGAAAGACGGCCGTAACCTTTTCATTCGCGCGCTTAAACTCGAAGAAGTTCCCGAAATGCTCGGCTTCATGGAAAAAGTAATGAAGGTTGAGCATGACTTCTATGATATCGTCGGCGTGCGCGTTTACGGTGAAATCCTCGGTTGGGCGCGCAAGCGCATCAAGGATCCCTTCACCCTGGTCGGCCTGATTGACGGCGAAATGGTTGGTTTTGCCAACGGCCGCATCTGGAACAAAGATATTGCCATCAGCCTGCATACCATGGCCTTCCAGCGTCGTGGGCGCCTGGGCTGGGCGATGTATTATGCCAAGACCTACTACGCTCTGGAAGTGCTCGGTTGCAAAGAGTGGTGGTCCACCTTCGAAAGCTACAACGGCTGGCGCATGGCTGGCCTGGAAATGGCTCAACCCACCTATCCCTGGCCACAATACCAGCACGAGCTGGGCGGCGCGCGCGTTTATTACATGAACCAGGAGATGTGGAAGAGCGGCGTGAAGCAATATGCCCTGCAGATGATTGGCTCAGACCTCAACTTCAACGTAACTGATGAAGTTCGCAAAGCCAACGAAGCCTTCCACGTTCCTGCCGAGCTGCAACTGTAAGCAAGAGCCAGACTTAATTTTGAATATAACGATGAGCCGGGGATCCGGCTCATCGTTGATTAAGCAAGATGTCTAACAATTACATGACAAAGGATAAATTGACACGCCTTTTTTGGCATGCTATACTTTTCTATTGAGGTTCGAACTCATTTATTCTTTGTGCTCACCTTTAAGCCGCTCTTTGACCCCATCCGACATGCCACTTTTCTCTTATCATCACATAATTACGTCCATCTATTCCTCAATCCCTTGAGGTTTTTTACCATCTCACGCAGCTGCGTGGGATTTTTTATCATTCGGATCGGACCTGCTCTTTCAAAGTGACGCGTAAAGCCTGATTTATTATGGGTAACGCCTTCCCAAAAAAGGCGCATTCCATCCAGGAGGTAAAAATGCCAATGCTTAAATCGGAAATTCGGAGCGGCGCTTATTACGACTCTTCGGTGCTTATGCAGCTGCAAAAGTCGTTAGCCGGCCTGCCGGGTATCCAGGATGCGGGTGTTGTGATGGGCACGGATGCCAATAAGGAACTGCTGGCTCACATCGACCTGTTATCCCCGGAAGTCAAAGCCTCAAAACCGGATGACCTGGTCATCGTGGTGCGGGCTGAGGACGCCAAAGCAGCTGATGCTGCCCTGGCAAAAGTGGATGAATTGCTCACCCGCCGCAAAGGTGGGGTGGAGCAGGAATTTAAACCGCGCAGTCTTGAGACTGCCAACCAGATGCTGCCGGATGCCAGCTGGGTGCTGATCTCAGTTGCCGGGCGCTATGCCGCAAGCGTGGCGCGCGATGCGCTGCGCCTGGGCAAACATGTATTTCTGTTCAGCGATAACGTCTCCGTTGAAGAGGAAATTGCCCTCAAGGCGCAATCTTCCGCAGCAGGTCTGTTTGTCATGGGACCGGATTGCGGCACCGCCATGATTTCCGGCATGGGTCTCGGCTTTGCCAACAAAATCCGCAAAGGCCCCATCGGCGTGGTTGCCGCAGCTGGAACCGGCCTGCAGCAGGTCACCGCTCGCATTCACCAGCTGGGCGGCGGCATCACTTACGGCATCGGCACCGGCGGGCGCGACCTCTCAGAGAAAATTGGCGCGGTCACCTTCCGCCAGGCGGTGGAAGCCCTCTCGCGCGACCCCGAAACCAAAGTCATCGTGATGACTTCCAAGCCTCCGTCTCCTAAGGTGGCGGATGAGGTGCTCAAAGTGGCGCGCAAGGCCGGCAAGCCGGTGGTGGTCAACTTTATTGCCCGCGCGCCTGCCGCGTTGCGCATGGATAACCTGTTCTTTGCCTTCGGATTGGATGACGCCGCTCGCCTGGCAGTGGAATTAGCCGCCAACCCGCCCGCTCTTGAGGACGATTCTGACCTCAACCTTGGGCGCTTTGCCCCCAGTCAGCGCTACATGCGCGGATTATTCTCCGGTGGCACGCTGGCATATGAAGCCCAACACATCCTGGCGGGTTATTTGCCAAAAGTGCTGGCCAATGCTCCCATCAACAAAGAATTCAAACTGCCCAATTCACTGGTCAGCCAGGAACATTGTATTGTGGACCTCGGCGAGGATGAGTTCACCGTGGGCCGCCTGCACCCGATGATGGATAACGAATTGCGCATTCGCCGCCTCATCGAAGAAGCTAACGATCCCAGCGTGGCGGTCATCATGCTGGATGTGGTCATCGGTTACGGCTCCCATCCCAATCCTGCCAGTGAACTGGCCCCGGCGGTTGCTAAAGCCAAACAGATTGCCCAAAGTGCGGGGCGCTACCTGGAAGTTGTGGTGGTGGTTACCGGCACCGACGAAGACCCGCAGGATTTCGACAGCCAGATCCAGCAGATGAAAGATGCTGGCGCCTGGGTGCACACCAGCAACGAAGCCGTGGTGCGTTATGCCGGACGCCTGCTGCGCGCCCTTGACCCGGCTGCCCAGCCTGAGAGCATGAAGCCGGTTGACCTGGGCATTTTGCAGCGTCCTCTGCAGGCCATCAATGTTGGCCTAGAATCTTTTGCCGAAAACCTGGTGGCGCAGGGCGCGCCGACCGTGCATGTGGAATGGCGCCCTCCCGCTGGCGGCAATGAAAAACTCATGTCCATCTTGGAGCGTATGAAAGCCAAATCTCAGCCCGGATAGGGTTCTCTTGGAGGATAAAATGATTGATATCGAGAAAGCCAATGCAACTGCTGTTGACCGCATGATGCAAGCCCGCCCGGTGGTGGTTGGGGTTGGTAAAGCCAAAGACGTGATCCCTGGCATGCACGATGACCTCTTTCTGCATGCCGGCCCCCCGATTAGCTGGGAACGCATGGCTGGACCCATGAAAGGCGCTGTGATTGGCGCGCTCATGTTCGAAGGCAGAGCCAAAGATCCCGTCGAGGCGGAAGCCCTGGCAAAATCGGGTCAGATAAAATACGAGCCGTGCCACCACCATTCCGCCGCAGGTCCCATGGCTGGACTCATTTCGCCCTCGATGCTGGTTTACATCGTTGAGGATAAAACGTACGGCATCAAAGGCTATTCCGGCCTCAATGAAGGGCGCGGTAAGGTGTTGCGCATGGGCGCATACAGCCCGGATGTGCTGGTTAAATTGCAGTGGATGAACGAGGTTTTGGGTCCCACGCTGGATGCCGCATTTAAAGCGATGGGCGGCCTGGATATTCGCACCTTGCTGGCCAAAGCGCTGCACATGGGTGATGATGGTCACAACCGCCTGGATGCTGCTTCCATCCTTTATTCCATCCAGCTGGCCCCGTGGATCATCCGCACCGCCAAAAACCAGGCTACTGCTGCGGAAGTGGTTGCATTCCTGGGCGAGAACGCGTTAAGCATTCTCAACCCGGTGATGGCTGGCTGCAAGACGATGTGCGATGCCGGTCACGGCGTTGAAGGCAGCACCATCGTCACCGTGATGGCCCGCAACGGCACCGATTTCGGCATCCGCGTCAGCGGCCTTGGCAACCGCTGGTTTACCGGCCCGGCAGGCAAAGTTAAAGCGCTCTACTTCCCCGGCTACACCGAAAAGGATGCCAACCCCGATATTGGCGACAGCACAATCACCGAAACTGCTGGAATTGGCGGCTTTGCCATGGCTGGTGCTCCGGCTATCGTCACCTTCATCAGCGGCACCCCCAAGGATGCCATCAATACCACGCTCGACATGTACGAAATTACCTACGCCGAGCATAAATTCTTCACCATCCCTGCCCTCGATTTCCGCGGCACCCCCACCGGGGTGGATATTCGCAAAGTCATCGAAAAGAACATGCTCCCGCGCGTCAACACCGGCGTGGCTCACAAAGATCCGGGCGTGGGGCAGGTAGGCGCTGGTGTAGTCACCCCACCGGCCAACATCTTCGAAGATGCGCTGGTTGCTTTTGCCGAGAAGTACGGATTCTAACCATCAATTGATTCACCTTACACAAAAGGAGGATGATATGGATCGCGAACGCTTTATAAAAATGATGTCTGAGGCTAAGCTTTACGACCTCACCCAGGATTGCAGTATCTTCACCCCACCTTTCCCTGGCGAGAAGTCGCTGGAGGTGCACTTCTTCAAGCGGGTGACCGGCGCTTACGGCGGCGGGCAGGGCGCCAACGGGCAAATCCTCAACTGGAGCAACACCGTCGGCACGCATCTGGTTGGCGAAACCGCCTTTCACTCCGGAGCGCGCCCTATAGCGGATATACCTCTCGAGGATCTGTGCGGTCCGGGCGTGGTGGCTGATATTTCGGAGATGGTGTCGGATTATTCCGTTTACACCCCTGAAATGATTATGAGAGTAGCGGATGTGCGCAAGGGTGATATCCTCATCGTCAACACCGGCTATCACAAGTATTCCTTCGACCAGCCAGACGTGGTAAACCCGCACGCCCAGGGCGGCGTTGAATCCAAGGAATTTGGTTTCCTGGTGCGCCATCCAGGTCCATCCATTGAATTCTACAAATGGGCCATGGATATGAAGCTCAAGGTGATTGGCGTTGATTGCGGTTGCGCGGAACATCCCATGAACACCCCCATCCGCCGCATGCATGAGAATCACTTCAAGCTGGCTGAGGAGAAACTGGTCAAAGATCACGGCAAGAAATGGGATGAAATGTTCCCGCAGGGTCCGTACTACGAACTGACTCACATCACCATGCCCAAGAAGCACCTGGTTATGCTGGAAGCGGTCGTCGGTGAGATTGACAAAATCAAGAACAAGCGCGCCTGGATCACCATCATGCCCATTCCCTACATGGAAGTGGAAACTGCCTGGTCGCGCGTGGCAGCTTACCTGCCTCCCGACTGGATGAGCGCGGATGAGTTCTTCGCCGAGATGGGCAAGTCCGAAATGATTGATATGACCGTGCCTTTCAGCGTCCAGACTCCGCAGTGGCTGAACTATATTCCCCTCAGTGTGACCTACACCAAGCGCGTGGGGGGGCAGTATTTTGGCATGGGGCGCAATGGCTCCATCTGCAATGCCAGCATCCACCTGGCCACCCACATGGATGGCGAAAAGCACTTCTACCCGAACGGCCGCACCATCGGGCAGGTGCCTCTCTCAGAGTGGGTTGGCCCGGGCGTTATTGCCGATATCTCTCACCTGGTCAGTGATTCCAGCGTGTACACCCCCAAGATGATCCACGACGTGGTTGATATCCGCAAGGGTGATATCCTGGTCATCAAGACCGGTTGGGCCAAGTACGGCTGGTATAGCAAGGATTCCGATGAGTTCCGCTACATGGTCAAGCATCCCGGCCCCTCACCGGATTTCTCAAAATGGGCGATTGATATGGATATCAAGTGGATTGGCGTGGATGCCGTCTCCGCTGACCATCCCATGAACACCATCATGCGCATCTGGCACCCAAAGACCTTTGCTGAAGCCAACGCCAAGCTGGTGCGTGACTTTGGCAAAGACTGGGACCAGATGTACCCGCTGGATTCCTTCTACCAGGATATGCACCTGAACCTCTTCCCCAAGAAGATTGTGCATGCGGAAAACCTGGCTGGAGATATCCTCAAAGCCAAGGGCGGGCGCTATTACATCGGCTGCTACCTGCAAAAAGCTATGGAAGCCGAGTCGATGTGGGGCCGTTTCGTGGCCTTCAAAGAAGGATAATTCGTATTTTGGCGCTACAGACCTCCAGAACTTGCTTTTTTGGAGGTCTGTAGCATAATAATAGTAATTCTCGCATCACCTCGAGCATTAAGTTGGCGCACAGTCACAGCCGCAACGCCTCGCCGCTGGTTCTGATTGACAGGTGATTTTAGTCAGTGGTCATCATTCTGATGCATTGTCATTAAAAACAGTTCTGCTGCGCGCATCACCGCGCAGCGTGATCCTGTAAAAATCTATTTGAAGGTATCTTGCACGTGGAGGTAAAGTCAATATGAAGCCTGCGCAATTTGATTACTATGCCCCCACCAGCGTTGCCGAAGCCCTGGAAAACCTCGCCGCGCTCGGCTATTCTGGCAAAGTTCTGGCAGGTGGGCAAAGCCTTATCCCCGCCATGAACTTCCGCATGGCTCGCCCTGCGGCTCTGGTGGATATCAACAACATTCCTGAATTAGCCTACATCAAGCCCACGCCTGAAGGCGGCCTGGCTATTGGTGCCATGACGCGCGATGCAAAGGTCGAAAGCGATCCGCTTGTGACGCAGCGCGCCCCGTTGGTGCCCCAGGTGATGAAGTTCATTGCCCATCAACAAATCCGCAACCGAGGCTCGTTTGGCGGGTCACTGGCGCATGCCGATCCTGCCGGGCAGAACCCTTCGCTGGCCCTGGTGATTGGCGCAAAAATGAAGATTCTCAAAAAGGGCGGTGAACGCATCGTCCCGGCCGAGGAATTTTTCATGGGACCGTTCATGACCGTCATCGAGCCGGATGAACTGCTGGCTGAAATTGTCATCCCGCCCATGCCAGCCCGGGCAGGCTGGAGCTACCACCAGGTCTCACGCCAGAAGGGCGGTTACGCCCAGGCAGCGGTGGTTGTGCTGCTCAGCCTGGATGAGCGCGGGCGCTGCAATTCTGTGCGCCTGGCCATCATCAGCGTTGGCGATACGCCGGGTCTTTCTCCGTCTGCAGTGGAGATGCTGGTTGGTAAAGAACCCACCGCTCAGGTGATCCAGGCGGCTGCCGATAAGATTGCCGATACCGAAATTGATCCCGGAACAGATATCCATGCCACTGCGGCGTACCGCCGCAACCTGGTCAGGGTGCTGGTCAAACGCGCTCTCACCGAAGCTTTCGACGTGGCAAAACAGAGAGGAGGTTAACATGAGCACATTGCATCATGTCAGCATGATTGTCAACGGCACTCGATACGAACGGGATGTGGAAGCGCGCCTGCTCTTGAGCGACTTTATTCGCCATGACCTTGGCCTGACCGGCACGCACGTGGGTTGCGAGCACGGCCTGTGCGGTGCCTGTACCATTCTGTTTGATGGTGAACCGATGCGCTCCTGCCTGATGTTTGCGGTGCAGGCCAACGGGCATGAAATCGTCACCGTTGAAGCGCTGGGCACACCCGAAGCCATGCATCCCATTCAGCAGGCGTTCGTCGAAGAACATGCCCTGCAGTGCGGTTACTGCACCCCCGGCTTTTTGATGTCTCTGTATGCATACCTCAAAGCACACCCCACGCCGGATGACGAAGAAATTCGCGAAGCCATTGACGGAAATATTTGCCGCTGCACCGGTTATGAGAACATCATCAAAGCGGCCAAGAAAGCCTCAGTGAAGATGGCTGCCCGCTAAGAAAAGAGGAGATACCATGAAAGGTAAAGTCTTTGGTCAGCCCATCACCCGTAATGAAGACCCCCAGCTGATTACGGGCCAATCTCAGTT
>CAYVOX010000010.1:0-12743 GCA_964453035.1 uncultured Anaerolineaceae bacterium | reverse complement strand
CTTCCTGCGCTCTGATTACGCCCATGCGCGCATCAAGAACATTGACGTTTCAGCTGCGCGCCAGATGCCGGGCGTTGTGGCAGTCTATACCGCCGCGGATTTTGGCGATTACTGGAAGCCCGGCCCGCTGCAGGTTCCCCCTCCAACGGCTATTAAAGGTTCGGTTTTCCACGCCTGCACGCTTGTGCCCATCGCAAAGGACAAGGTGCGCTTCTCCGGTGAGCCTCTGGCGGTGGTGGTTGCCACCGACCGCTACATCGCTGAAGACGCCTGCGAACAGATTGTGGTTGACATGGATACGCTGCCGGCAGTCACCGACATGGAAAAGGCGCTTGAGCCAGGCGCGACCCTCATCCATGAGGAAATTGGCACCAACCTGGCTGCCAATGTCAAGCAGGAGCGTGGCAATTACGCGGAAGCAGCAGCCAATGCTGACCTGGTTATCAAACGCAGGATTCATGTTGACCGCTGCGCGGGCGCTGCGATGGAAAATCGCGGCATCGTGGTGGATTGGAGCGAGCGCAACCAGGAAATGACCATCTGGGCTACCACCCAGGCGCCGATTCCACTGCGCAACTCAATTGCATCTCGCCTGGGGCTTTTTGAAAATCAGGTGCGCGTCATCACCCCCATGATCGGCGGCGGTTTTGGCCCCAAGATCATGACTTCCCAGGCGGATGATGTTCTCATCCCGATTATCGCCCTTTGGCTCAAGAAACCGCTCAAATGGATTGAGGACCGCCGCGAAAACTTCCTGGCGACCACCTCTGAGCGCGACCAATTGCACTATGCTGAGATTGCCGTCAAGAAGGACGGCACCATCCTCGGCATCAGCGATATCTTCTATCACAACACCGGCGCGTATGATCCCTACGGCATGACTGTCCCGCTAAACACACAGACGCACACCGTCAGCAACTACAACGTGCCTAGTTTCTACACCGAAATCCGCATGGTGTTCACCAACAAGATGGTGGTTACCCCGGTTCGCGGTGCAGGTCGTCCGCAGGGCGTTTACGTGATGGAACGTCTGATGGATGCAGCCGCCCGCGAGCTTAAGATGGACCCAGCTGAAATCCGCGCCAAAAACCTGGTTCGCCCCGAACAGTACCAGGTAAAAACCAGCATCATCGGGCAGGATTTTGTTGAAGGCGTGCTGGATAGCGGAAACGTTCCCACTGCGCTTTCCAGAACCAAAGAATTGATTGGTTACGATAAATTCATCAAAGAAATTCAGCCCAAGCTTCGCGCGCAGGGCAAACATAAGGGCATCGGCATCGTATGCTTCACGGAAGGCACAGCAGTTGGCCCCTACGAAGGCGCGCGCGTGACGGTTGGTGCCACCGGCAAGGTAAACTGCGTCACCGGTATCAGCACCCAGGGACAGGGTCACTTCACTGTCTTTGCGCAGATCGTTGCCGAGCAGCTGGGCATCAAAGCCTCTGATGTCAATGTCATTACCGGCGATACGGGTCACTTCCACTGGGGTGCTGGCACCTTTGCCAGCCGCGGTGCAACCGTAGCGGGTACTGCCATCTACAACGCCGCCTTCAAAGTGCGTAACAAAGCCATTGCCCTCGGAGCCAAAGTTTTTGAGGTTCCTGAAAGCGACATCGAACTGGTGGATGGCGTGGTGCGTTCCATCTCTCAGCCGCAAAAGTCCATCAAACTGGGTGACCTGGCCAACCGTGCCAACCCCACCCGCGGCGTGGTTGAACCAGGCGTTGAGCCAGGCCTTGAAGCTGTGGCTTATTACGGTCCCCCTTACGGTGCAACAGGCGCAGGTTCCATGGCGATGATCGTGGATGTTGACCCAGAAACGTTGCTGGTCAAAATTGACCACCTGGTGATGGTGCACGACTGCGGCACAGTGATTAACCCCTTACTGCTCGAAGGCCAGGTGATGGGCGGCATTTCTATGGGCGTGGGCAACGCGTTCTATGAGCAGCTCATTTACGATGAGAACGGGCAGCTGGTGACAGCCTCCTTCATGGATTACCTCATGCCGCAGGCCTCTGATATGCCCGCAAAAGTTGAACTGGGTCACATGGAGACCAAGTCGCCGCTTAACCCGTTGGGTATCAAAGGCGTTGGCGAGGCAGGGGCAATCCCACCGCCGGCCTGCTTTGCCCAGGCAGTTGAGAATGCGCTCTACGAGCATCAATTTGAGATCAAAGAGACGCCGCTCAGCCCGAGTAAACTCTACGAAACAATTCATGGCGCAAAATAAGTAGTATTTTATTGACGCTTGAATATAATATTAAAATAATCTAAGGAGCAATGGAATGAAACTTGATGGTGAGCATGTTTTTAAGGGGCCGCGCGAAGAAGTCTATATGATGTTCCGCGATCCGGATGTGTTGGCTTCTGCTTTGCCCGGTACCCAGTCCCTGAATAAGATTGACGACCAGCATTATGAAGGCAACATCAATATTCGCATCGGACCGGTCTCCGGCTCATTTGCCGGCAAGCTGGAAGTGGCGGATGAAGTTCCGCCCGAGAAATGCACCCTCATTGTGGATGGTAAGGGCGCGCCCGGCTTTGCCAAGGGTGTTGGGCATGTTGAATTTGTTGACCAGGGTGACGGCACCACGCTGCTCAAATACACCGGTGATATGACCATTGGCGGCACACTGGCCAGTGTTGGCCAGCGCATGCTGGATAGCGTGGCCAAGAGCATGATCCGCTCGGGCTTTGAAACCCTGGATAAAGCCCTGGAAGCCCGCCTGGCAGCCAAAGCCGCCGGTAAAGCCGAAGTTGATTTTAAACCCCCCACCGAAACTCAGTTTGCAGCCTCCGTAGCTAAAGACTGGTTCGGGGGTTTAATGAAAATAGCTGAGTTTAGAATGCTGTTGTATGTGATCCCGGTTGGGATCGTCGTGCTCATTCTCTCTCTCGTCCTCTCTCAGTGTACCCCGTAGGTTGTTTTTAACCATTATCCACCGTTGGATGTTACGCCATCCACGGGGGAGGAGAGAAAGGAAATGCGCGAAATTTGAAAGGAGGTGTGTATCGAGGAGGAGAGATTTTGCCCAATGGTCAGTTGTACCTGCAAGTGGGGGGTTGGCTATTCCCATAGCTAACTGGTAGTTGTAACGTAAGGTTTTGCCACCGCAATTTGCACAAAAAATTTGATTGGGAGGAAGATTTTATGGCTGCAAAAGCGAAAGTGCAAGTGATCGGCTATCTACCAAATGACACTCCGCCATTTGGCCAGATGCTCTTGCTCGGTTTTCAACACGTTCTTACCATGGTCCCCGCCACGGTGTTGTGCGCCCTGTTGATGCACTTTGACGTCTCGACAGTGTTGACCATCACCGGCCTTGGCACGGTCGTTGCCCTGCTCGGTTCCAAGTTCGCCATGGGCAAGTACATCCCCCTGTACTACGGTTCCAGCTTCAGCTATATCACCGCAGTGGTTGCTGCCGTGAATATTCTGGAACCCGGTTTGGGCTTCGGCGTTGCTGCCAAACCCGAAACCATCGCCGTCGTGCAGGCTGGCTTCCTGGCCACGGGTATTATCAACGTCCTCGTCGGTTTGATCATCCGCTTCACCGGCGGCAAGAAAATCGTTGACAAGATCCTGCCTCCAGTCATCACCGGCTCTGTGGCCTGCACCATCGGTATCGGTCTCGGCTATGCAGCTCTGAGCATGGCCTCCGGTACCTGCTGCGGCGTTGACGTTACCAAGACACCTGGCGTAACCCTGACCTGGTGGGCTGCAGCCCTCTTCACCTTGCTGGCTGCGGTTCTGCTGTCGGTTTACCTGCAGGGCAAGGGCTTCATCGGTATGCTGCCTATCTTGCTGGCTGGTATCGTGGGCTACATCTTCGCCGCCATCCTTGGCCTGGTGAACCCCTCCTTTACCACCTCCTTCATCACCGCTCCGCGCATCACCTTCCCCAATTTTGCCAACAGCCTGACTGCTACGGTTCTGGTCAGTGTCGGTGTGATGGCTATTGCCACCATTCCAGAATCAACTGCCCACCTGTATCAGATCAGCCTGTATGTTGATCACCTGGCGGAAGAACAGGGCCGCGAGAAGTACAAACTCTCCGAATACATCGGCCTGAACCTGATGCTGGACGGCTTGAATGACCTGGTCAACGGTCTGTTCGGCTCCACCGCTGGCACCAACTACGGCGAAAACAACTCGCTGATGGTGATCACCCGCAACTACTCCGGCCCGGCTCTGCTGACTGCTGGCGCGATTTCCATCCTGCTGGGCTTCATCGGCCCGCTCAAGGATGCCGTCAACAGCCTCCCGACCTCGGTCGCTGGCGGTCTCGCCATCTACCTGTACGGTGTCATTGGCATGCAGGGTATTGCGCTGATGATGGCTGAAAAGGTCAATCTGTTTGATCCTCGCCAACTGGCTCTGGGCGCCATCATCCTGATCGTGGGTATCGGCGGCAACATCGGCTATCCTGATGGCTTCCTGCCCATCCCGCTGCTGACCGGTGTGTTCCCCAAGGGTTGGCCGGCGATTGCTACCGGCGCTGTGGTAGGTATCCTCATCAATCTGATCTTCCTGGCCTGGAAGGCTCCAGCTGAACGCGGCCTAGTAGAAAAGAAAGATTAGTCTCCCTTTACGGGCATAGATTCTGGGATGTTGTTTCACCGTAACCCACCAGGTTCTATGAATTAGCCACAAGAAAGCTCCCGATGTCACCCTCGGCATCGGGAGCTTTTTAACCGGATAAGAATCAAAAGCGTGGAGAGAAAAGTGATTCTGATCACTGGCGCAGCCGGCAAAACAGGCCGGACGCTCATTAAGGCGCTCACCCGCCGCGGAGATACGGTTCGCGCGCTGCTGCGCCGCCCGGAGGATGCTGCAGAGGTGCGTGCTTGCGGCGCGGCAGAAGTTGCGCTGGGCGACCTGATGGATGCCGAGTCAATCCAGCGCGCCTTGCAGGGTATTGATGCCGTTTATTTGATCTGCCCCAACATGGCGCCCCTCGAAGTTGAAATGGGACGCATTGCCCTCCAGGCTGCCCGGCAGGCTAAAGTGCGGCACTTTGTCTACCATTCCGTGCTTCACCCCCAGGTGGAAGCCATGCCGCATCACTGGAACAAGATGCGCGTTGAAGAGCTGCTGTTTTCCTCTGGGCTGGATTTTACCATCCTCCAGCCTACCGCCTATATGCAAAATGTGTTAGCATACTGGCGCCAGATTACCACTGAGGGTCTGTATGCCCTTCCTTACGCCCCGGAGAGCCGCCTCTCCCTGGTGGATTTAGCGGATGTTGCCGAGGTCGCCTCAGCGGTGATCGGTCAACCTCACCACTTTGGCGCCACCTATGAACTGGTCGGCACCGCTCCGCTTTCGCAACACCAGGTAGCGGAAGCCTTTTCTGCGGTTCTCAACCACCCGGTGCGCGCTGCGGCTATTGACCGCGCCGCCTGGGAAGAACGCGCCAGGCAATCCGGTATGTCTGATTATGCCGTGACAACCTTGCGCCTGATGTTTGAATATTACGAGCGTTACGGCCTGTGGGGATCCCCACAAGCACTGACCAGCCTGTTAGGCCGGGCGCCGACAAATTTTGAGGATTTTCTCAAACGCGCGGTACAATCTTTACTCTGAGAGGATTTTGGATGGATAAAACCAGGAGCCAGCAATATAATTTTGGATACGAAGCTTTACCCACCCTGTTCCACAGCCAGACGGATGAATTCTTTAGATATATTGAAAAGGACGGGTTGAAGTTCCTCAAATTCTGGTGGGATCATGTGGGCGAGAAATACGACGAAGCAGAGCGCCAGTCCTCTGAGGGCTTGCGGCTGAAAGTAGTTCCGCTGGAAAAAAAGACGAAACTTATCCTCGTCACCCTGCCTACCCCTAAAAGCTCCTCCGATCCCTACCTTGTTGGACTGATTGGCTCTCCAGAACGCCGCTTCTTCCTGGTGCGGTTACCAACCACCCGTGTTTTTGTCCTCGAGCTGGGAGAACACCGCAATACAACCGATACAGATTATTTTGAGGTCACCCCGCGCCTGCGCAAACTGCCGATGGGCAAGGGGCCGCAGGCTACGGCCGATGAATTTATCAAGACCATCCGAAAAGTCACCAAAAAGTAAGTCAGGAGTGATTCATGATTACGACCGAATTGATTGTTGTAGCGGTGGGGTGTATCCTCTTCTACGGGCGTCTGGCCATGATTCGCGGGCGGCGCAAGCGACTGCAACGCGAATTGAGCCTGGCGCGCAAGCGGGCGGGGGGAAAAGTGACCAAGGAAATGGAGCCTTTGGTTGCCGAAGCTGAGCGCTCTGGTTTTGCTGTCACCAGCTGGCCGCTGGTGATCCTGGGGGTGATCCTGATGAGCATGGGTGTTGCCGCCAATTCTGCTGGCTGGCCGACGAAAGAGATTGCGCAGTACTGGTGGGCGGTCACGCTGGCTGGCGTGGGGGTTTTCCTTTTCTGCTTCAAATAAAGCATTTTGCAACCTTAGGTATCAGACAGAAAAAATTCAGGGACACACTTTGGTTGTGTCCCTGCGTCTTCTAATGGCTTCTTGTTCTTGAGATTCAAACCCGGTGCAATATCAAACCAACTCCAGCGTCTGAAATTCAAATCCGCAGTTCAGGTAAGCATTGCGCAGGTGTTCCACCTTTTCCGGAGTCAGATTTTTTGTCACCAGGCGTAGCGCAAAACTGCCATCCGGGCGGGTGTTGTTGACCGAGCGGATGATGTTGCCCCCCTCTGCTGAAAGCAGCCCCGCCAGGATAGCCAGAACGCCGGGTTTGTTTTCCTGGCTGGCGCCGCGGATGTTGATGGTCGTCCAGCCGAGCACGTCTTTTGAGATGCCCAGTTCATCCAATGCCAGCGAAACATCCACCAGGCGGATGGCTCCAGCGCCGATGGCGGCGTAGAGGTCTTCCAGGCTGGTGGAGGAAAGCTTTTCAAGCAGGTTGTCCATCCTATCGCGTTCCAGGATGAGCACATCTTCCAGGGCGATGATACCGCGCGGCGAGAGTACGCCTTTGATCATCTCGCGCCCCTTTTCCGCTGCCTCACGGATGGCTTGAGCTGCCAGCACCACGCGCAGCAACCGCGCCGTGGAAGTATTGGTGAACTTCAGCCAATCCTCGCTGGGCGCCAGGCGCTCGCCTGAGGTGACCACTTCAACCACATCCCCCGGCTGCACCTTCTCAGAGAGCGCTGTTTCCACCCCGTTGACCTTCACCTTGCTGATTTTATCCAGCAGGAATTCCTGTTGAATTGAGGCGACGGCATCCAGCACGGTTGAGCCTTCCGGCACAAAGCGTGCGCCGCCCGTTGGCGTCAGAATCTCAACCGGGCGGTAGGCGGATGTATCCTGCTGGTGCTGCAGGGCATACACCACGCCCCATAAATTCTCACCTTCCATCTCATCCGTGGCTATGGCAACCTCAATTGCCCCGTAATCGCCCATCCAGGCGGTCACCTGCAGCGCCCGGTAGCCGTTCTGAGGGCTGGCAATGTAATCGTCAAACCGGTTTTGGTCCAGGTGCGGCGCCAGGTGGCGGTTGATCTTTCCCAGCAGCACGTAGCACTGGCGCCAGTCGCTGTCCTCAATCACCATGCGAAAGCTGACGATGTCATTGAGCGACTTGAAGCTGTTTAGTGAAGCGCGGCGCTGCTGGGCCATGTGGCGCAACTTTTGCCAGGCCTGCCAGTAGCCGTTGACAATGATCTCCACCCGGCCGTTAATTCCCTCCCCCTCCATGATGTGAGCCAGTTCCTGGATGTGCGGGTTGATAAAATCGGGGTTCAGGCGCGGGTCAGCGTCAATGCGCGCTTTGACGTAGGCGTAACTGGTGGGGTCGTAATGCGGAAAAGCCATATCCTCCAGCCAGCGCCGCCACTTGTAGCAGTTTAAAATACCAGCCAGTTTGCCGTAAGCGCGGATGGCTTCCTCGGCCTTTTTAGCGCGTTTTCCGGCTTGCATATGTTCCAGGGTCATCACATTGTGGCTTTTATCGGCCAGCTTCACCAGGAAAACCCCCGGGTCGCGGAACATGGCGATTTTTCTCAGGGTTTCAAGTTCGCGGGAACGTCCATCGCGCGGATTGCTGAGCTTGGTGACTCCATCAACGATGTAGGCTACTTCTTCTCCCAGGGCGCCGGGGAAGCGCGCTTTGATTTCCTCCAGCGATCCGCCTTTATCTTCAATGCTGTCATGCAGCAAGCCCGCAATGGTCCAGGCTTCATTGCCAATCAGGTTATCGAGGAAGGAGGCAACCCAACCGCAGTGCGTTTCAAAATAAGGCTCGCCGCTCATGCGCGTTTGCCCGGAATGCACCTCCTGCCCCCAGCGGTAAGCTTCGGCAATCGCCGCAGTGCGCGCAACAAACGGCCCCATGTGAAATTCAGAAGTCAATTTAGGGCGTATTTCGCGGATAAGTTCGAATTTAACCACGCATCACCATGCTTTCGGTCAGATGGATTGCAGATATTAGTCATAGTCTATTCCAAACCTGGAGACAAGTCAATCACTGGGTACCACATATCGTGCCTACAAGGACAAGGAAAGATTAAGAAGATAGGGGGCCGGTAATGTTTTTCCGGTCCCCATGATATCGCATTATCCTTACTATCTAAATCATAAACGTTATTTGGCGTCCGCTATTAACTGCGGTTCGGCAAAGGGATCGTAAGCCTCTTCCATCTGGTGCCTGAACTGGCGGGTGTAGAGTTGGTAATACTTGCCGCGCTTACGCAGCAACTCGCTGTGAGAGCCCATCTCCGCAATTTGCCCGGCTTCAATCACCAGGATGCGATCCGCCCGTTTGATTGTAGAGAGGCGGTGCGCGATGATAAAACTGGTGCGCTCTTTCATCAGGGTTTCCATGCCGCGTTGGATGAGCGCCTCGGTGAGCGTGTCCACTGAGCTGGTAGCCTCATCCATCACGAAGATTTCAGGTTTAGCCAGCACAGCGCGCGCCAGGCTGATGAGCTGCTTTTGCCCCACCGAGAGCAAATTGCCGCCTTCGCCCACCGGTTCTGCGTAACCCTTACCCAGCTTTTCAATGAAATCATGGGCGCCGGCCAGTTTGGCGGCAGCCTCCACGTCCTCATCGCTGGCGTCCAATTTTCCATAGCGGATGTTCTCGCGTACTGAGCCAGAGAACAGGTGCGGGGTCTGCAACACCACACCGATACGACTCTGGATGGCGTGCAGTGAGAATTCGGTGTAATCTCGTCCGCCAATCAGGATCTTTCCCTGGCGCGGCTCATAGAAGCGACACACCAGGTTAACGATAGTTGATTTGCCACCGCCGGTTGGTCCCACCAGGGCGATGGTTTCGCCGCGTTTGACTTTAAGGTCAAAGTTGGTCAGCACTGGCTTGTCGTCATCATAAGCAAAATCAACATGCTCAAAATTGATATCACCCTGGATGGTCCCGGGATCGATTGCGTTTTCGCGGTCAACCACCGTGGGGACGGCATCCACCAGCGAAAAGATGCGCTCCGCGCTGGCAATTGAGTGCTGGATCTCAGCGAAGACACGGGCCAGGTCCTGGACAGGCCACATCATAAAGGTCAAGTACGAGATGAAGGCCTGGATTCCACCGATAGTCATTTCACCGTACTGGGCCTGCAGCCCACCGTAGAGCACAATGCCGCCCAGCGTAAACGCCGAGATGATTTGCACCACCGGCAGGAACAGCGCGCTCAACCAGGCAGCACGGTAAGCCGAACGGTACATGTCGCTGGTGAGCTTGCCGAACTCCTTCATGTTCTCGCCTTCGCGGCCCAACGCCTTCACCACTCGCACCCCGGTGATATTTTCGTTGAAGGAGCCGGTGATTTTGGAGTTGAAGCGCCGCACGTTGCGAAACTCGCCGAGGATGCGTTTGCGAAACTGGATGGCGACGTACATCAGGATAGGCAGGGTCGCCAGGACGATCAAGGCCAGTTTCCAATTGATGAAGAACATGAATCCCATTGAGGTCAGGATGCTCATCACCGCCCAGCTTGAATCCAGCATGCCCCAGGTCACCAGGTCACTCACGCGCTCCGAATCGGAGGTTACCCGCGCCATAATCCAACCCACCGGCGTTCGGCTGTAGTAGGCCAGCGAGAGGCGCTGCAGGTGGTTGAACATCTTCTGGCGCAGGTCATAGCGGATGCGCTCGCCGAGCGTGGCAGCCATATAGATGAACATAAACACGAAGATCGATTGCAGCAGCGTCAGGCCTGCATTGGTCAACAGGATGCGGATGATGGCATCGGTGTTTTTTGCAACGATGCCGTCGTCAATCAGCATCTTGCCCAGGTAGGTGAAAATTGAATCAAGCCCGGCGGTGCCGAGTATGGCCACCAGGAACATGGCGAGATACTGCTTATGCGGTAAAGTCAGGCTCAGGATGCGCCCGAAGGTTTTACCGTTGAATTTGGTGTTGAGTTGCTCGTCCTCCAGATAGTCTTCAGGCATTCGCAATCTCCTTTTCCAGCTCTACCTCAATCCTGGTTTGGATATCGTAGATTTTCCGGTAGATGCCCTCCTGGTTTACCAGGTCTTCATGACGCCCGGCCTGCACCACCTTGCCCTGGTCCATCACCAGGATAAGGTCAGCATCCATAATGCTCTGGATACGGTGAGCGATGACAAACGTGGTGCGGTCTTTCATCAGCCCTTGCAGTGCCTCGCGAATCTCTGCTTCGGTTTCGGTATCTACCGAGGAAGTTGAATCATCCAGGATGAGCAGGCGCGGGTTCTTGAGCAGGGTGCGTGCAATCGCCACGCGCTGCTTTTGCCCACCCGAGAGGGTCACTCCGCGTTCGCCCACCAGCGTATCGTACCCTTCCGGGAAGGTGAGGATGACATCATGGATGGCGGCAGCGCGAGCAGCTTTTTCAATCTCCTCCTGGGAGATATCTCTGCCCACCCCGTAGGTAATATTCTCACGTATCGAGCGTGAGAACAGGAAGGGCTCTTGCTCCACAATGCCGATTTGCTGGCGCAGGTACCGGCGCGGGTAACGGTTCAATTCAACCCCGTCCAACAGCACCTGACCGTGCGTATAGTCATAAAAACGTGGTAGCAGGTTCACCAGTGTGGTCTTTCCCGAGCCAGTTGAGCCCAAAAGCGCCACCATCTGTCCCGGTTTGATTTCAAAGCTAATATTTTCCAGGGCGGTATTGCCTTCTTTATAAACAAATCCCACGCCCTTGAAGGTCATTTCTCCCTTGAGATTCCCCTCAGGGTGGTGGTCACCTTCATCCAGCGGTTCGCGGTCTTCCTTGATGATTTCCATCACCCGGCCGTATGAGACCAAGCCGGTGGAAGTTTGCACAATCAGACGCCCCAGGTTGCGCATCGGCCAGATGATCCAGCCCAGCACTCCCACGTAAGCCATGTAGGTGCCCAGGGAAATATCCTGGTTTATGACCATCAGCGAGCCAATCAGGTAGCCAGTGATGAGCTGCGCGGCGCAAATCAGGTCGGTGATGGGCCAGAACAGCGAGTGCATCATCGCCATGCGCTTGCCGCGCTGATACTTCTCCCAGTTTTCGGTGTCGAATTTTTTCATCTCGTAATCCTGCCGGGCAAACGCCTTCACCACGCGCACGCCAGCCAGGTTTTCCTGCAGGGTGGTGGAGAGAACGGCCTCCTGCTCCTGGTAGGATTTGTACACCTTGCTGATGCGCCTGAAAAAGAAGATGGAAGCAGCCAGAATGAGCGGGATGACGATAATCGAGAACAGCGCCAGCTGAGAATTGAGCTGGTAGATGGTGGTGAAGTTGATGACGAACAGGAGGATGATGCGTCCCACGCCAATGGCCTGTTCCGAGTAGAAGCGGCGCACGGCATCCACATCCGAGGTGGAGCGTTGGATGAGTTCACCGGTCTCCATCTTGGAGTGATAAGTGAAGGACAGGTGCTGGATGTGGTCAAACAGGTAGTTGCGCAGGCGGCGGGTAATGCCTTCTGCTGTCTGGGCTGCCAGCCGACCGCTCAAAAACGAGAACCCGCCTTCGGTGACCGCCAGCAGCAAGAAACCCACGGCAATCAGCACCAGGCTCACCTCTGCGCGGTTTTCAGCCGTCAGGTATTGATCGATGAAATAGCGCAGCAACAGAAAAGTACCCGTTTTTGCCATGGCAGAGATGCCCAGAAAAACGGTGGCCCCCAGATATTTGAGACGGAATCCCGTCATCATGCGCCACAATCCCAAGAGGCGGTTCTTCACGTGGGCGCGTTTCAAGTCAAAATCTAATACGGACGCGGCAACAGACAAGGATGCCTCCAAAAATGAAAGAAAAAGGGGTTAAGAAACGATAGGTCAGATGACCGGGGACGATACAACAACAGGCGCGCGAACTTAAAATTATACTCTCTTTTATGTCAACGCGTAAAAATTGCCGGGTTTGTCTTTTAATCCATTGGGTAAGGTACAAACGCAAGGATCGTCTGAGGATACTGGTCGGTCACCAGCAAGAATCCGCGCCCCTCCAGCAAAGCGATACCCTCCCAGTTGCGGGCGGTATCGGCACTGACCAGTTTCAGTTGCACCGGCGCCCGATCAACCCGTTGAATCGTCTCGCCTGCGACTCTGAATTGCACCAGGCGTTCCACCTGAGGGTACATGATATGTGTTGCGCCCTCTCCAAACTGGCTGGCAAGCGGGTCGGAAGCTGGCGCAATTTTGGAATCTCCCGGGAAGAAGTAATTGATCGCCCAGAAGGTGCCATCGGGTTGAATCGGGGTTGAATCAGTGATCCGGTATTCAATGTTTGGAAAAGCAACCGGTTC
>CAYVOX010000009.1:0-45458 GCA_964453035.1 uncultured Anaerolineaceae bacterium | reverse complement strand
ACACAATATCGGTGAAGCGCATCAGCAGGTTATCCACCCGCCCCCCCGCGTAGCCTGAGATCATCCCAATCGTGATGCCAATCAGCAGGATAATCATGGTGGGTAAAAAGCCAACGATGAACGAAACGCGCGTGCCGTAAATGGTGCGGCTGAGGGTATCGCGCCCCAGGTTATCCGTGCCCATGATGAACTGCGGGTCCGGCACATCCCCTGCCGGTCCAACCGGGATCCATACGGGAGGTAAGTAGCCCTTACCCGAATGAAACGTCAGCGGGTTGTGCGGGGCGAGGACATTGGCAAAGATGGCAATCAGAGCCAATAATACAATGAAAATCATGCTGGCTACAGATGCCTTGTTGCGAATCAGGCGGAACCAGGCATCCACCATCAGGTCGCGGGCCGGTGTCACTTTTTCCAGGGAAGCGACCTTGGCAGCTTGCTGGAAGGGATTAGATGCAGGAACAGGTGAGTCGGTCATAATTCCTCAATTATTCAGCCAGTTTGATGCGCGGGTCTAGGAAGGTGTAAACAATATCCACGCTCAGGTTGGCAAAAGCCACCAGGATGGCAAAGATCAGGGTGGTGCCCATAATCATGGAGTAATCGCGCTGCTGGATGGCGGTCACGTAGGCGCGCCCCATGCCCGGGAAGCCGAACATGGTCTCGATGATGAAAGAACCCGTCACCAGGCCAGCCAGGGCCGGCCCCAGGAAGGTCACCACCGGAATCATGGCGTTTTTGACCATATGGCGGAAGATGACAATCCGCTCTACCAGGCCCTTGGCGCGCGCGGTGCGGATGTAATCCTGGCGCATCACTTCCAGCATCTGGGCGCGCGTCAGGCGGGCGGTGCGCGCCATGGTGCCGAATCCCAGCACTACTGCCGGCATGATCCAGACGTTCACCGAATCCCACTCGCGTGGGATGATCGGTAGCCAGTGCAGCGTGGCTCCGAATAAAATAATCAGGAAGATCGCCATCACAAAACCGGGGATGGAGATGCCGATGGTGACGACAAACAGGCTGATGTAATCAATCCAGGAGTTTTGCTTGAGCGCGGAGACGATGCCAACCGGGAAGCCGATAATAATCGCCAGGCTCAGGGCAATCAGGCCCAGGCGCATCGAGTAACCGAACTGGCTGTAAAGGAAGTTCTTGCCCTCCGGGGGTTTGAACAGGATATCCTGGATGTAGCGCCCGCGCTGGCGGTAGGAAGGACCCAGGTTGCCGCACACCGCGCCGCATTTGAACTCGCCCGCAGCGTTGAAATCGCCGATCAGGTAGCCCACGTACTGGCGCCACAGGGGTTTATCCAGCCCGTAATAGTCATTCAACAGGCGCTGCGTGGTTTCATCCACCTGGCGCGCGCTCAGGTCGCGGTCCCACGGGCCGCCGGGCGTGCTGTGCATGATGATAAAGGTTATCAGCGAAACCAATACGATAACCGGGATCAACCATAACAGGCGCTTGAAAATATATGTGGACATAAAAAATCCTTTATAGAGATTACCACCGCAGCTCAAAGTCGTTTTTTATAAGGGTCAGGGCATTGAGCCGGTGAGCTTTTGCCCTGCCCGCCTCTTCTGCTGCCGCGCGTTTAATCGTTGCCCGGGGGCAACCCCTAAACGCGCCGCATCGGAAAAGAGCGGGGTTCCTCGCGCAGCGGAGACCGCTGCGCGAGGAATTGTTCTGCTCCAACTGGTGTTAACCAGTCAGATTTTTGTAGCTCTTACTTTTCGACCGTGATGGTCAGAACGTCGTTGTCACCAGGGAAGCCGGAGTCCTGCGGGGTGAGGGTCACGCCCTTGACGTAGGATTTCACCATGTAGTTATTGACGTTGTTCCACATGAACGCCACGGCGGCGTCGCCGACCAACATCTTCTGAGCCTGGTCATACAGCGCTGCGCGCTTGGTGACATCCAACTCGGAATCAGCCTGTTTCATCAGGGCATCCAGTTCCTTGTTGGAATAGCCAATGCGCTCGCCGAAGGCGCCAGTCATCCAGTACACGGAGAGCCAGTTCTGGGGATCCGGGTAGTCCGCGCACCAGCCGAGGATGTAGGCCATGGGGGCGGTCTTGACGTCCTTGGTCAGGGCGGTGTAGGCGGTGGATTCAACCGGGTTCAGCTTGACGGTCACGCCCAGAACTTCCTTCCACTTGGCAGCCAACCACTCGTAGCGCGTGCGGTTGCGGGCGCTGTCGGAGAAGGTCAGGGTGATGGGGGGCAGCTTGTCAACGGTCTTGTAGGACGATTCGGCGAGTGCCTTCTTGGCAGCCGCGGGATCGAAACCGTAGCGTTTTTCGGTCGCATCATAACCCGGGAAACCTTTGGGGATCCAGGTCAGGGTGGGGGCGCCGATGCCAACCAGGATGTCCTTCACCCAGGCGTCGCGGTCCAGGGCGTAAGCGAACGCTTCGCGCACTTTCTTGTCGGTGAAGGGCTCTTTGAGCTGGTGGAACATGACGGCGTAGGTGCAGGAGCCGGGGTACTTGTTGATTTCCTTGCTCAGGGTGGCATCCGCGGAGGCAACCTTGAAGTCTTCAGCCGCCAGACCAACAATTTCGAACTCGCCGTTCTTGTAAGCATTGAAGGCGGTCGCAGAGTCGGTGATGTAGGTGAAGCTAATGTTAACCTTGGCAACACCGCGCCAGTAATTGGGATTCGGCACGAACTCGCCCTTGACCTTCTCTTCGTTGGTCTTCCAGATCATGGGACCATTGCCGATCTGGTTCTTGACGTCCATCATCCAGCTCTCGCCGCCTTTTTCAATCAGTTCCTGCTTGGCGGGATAAACAACCCACAGACCAAGCACGGTGTGAATGTAGGGTGCAGGGGCAGCAGTGCCGACCTTGAGGACCAGGCAGTCGGCCTGGTCGTAACCGGTGCATTCCTTGCCGGCGGTGTCGTAGGCTTTAACAGCCACGCCAGCCTTGAGTTTGGCCATGTCTTCCTTGGAAGTCTTGGCAACATCCGCGCCGCGCCAGGCAGCCGCACCCTTGATGTCATCGGTGATGGCGGCGTACTCGCCAGCGGTGGTGGGGTCAATGTTGCGCAGCAGGGAGTACTCAAAGCGCTTGGCATTGAGCAGGGAGCCGTCGCTGTACTTCAGGCCCTTGCGCAGGGTGAAGGTCACTTCGGTGGCGTCCTTGTTGTATTCCCATTTTTCAGCGGCACCGGGAACGGTCTTGAGGTCCTTGTCCAGGCGGGTCAGAGCTTCATAGACCAGCTTGAGGTGAGAAAGCTCACCAACGAAGGAAGCCTTCTGGGGATCCAGGGTATCGGGATAACCACCATTATTGAGCCGCAGGGTTTCAACCTTTGCAGGTACTGCGGTGGGGGCTACGGTCGGGGCCTTGGTGGGGGCTACGGTCGGAGCCACGGTCGGGGCCACAGTCGCGGCGGGTTTGGTCGGTGCAACTGTGGGGGCCTGGGTAGGGGTGGCAGCGGGCGTGCAGGCTGCAAGCACCATGCCTACCAGGACCAGTGCGGACAAAACGACATACAATTTACGCATCTTTTTCTCCTCCATTGAGAATGAGTTGGTTCGTTGAGTTTACGGTTGGGTGTGACAGGATAATTCGTCCGGTATCCTCGCGTGCATCACCTCCTTCCATTGAACTCAAGTCACCATATGACAGGCCACAAAGTGACCTGGACGAACCTCTCTAAATTCAGGCTCTTGCTCAGCGCAGATTTTATCAGCCAGCGGGCAGCGGGTGCGGAAGTGGCAGCCGCTGGGCGGGTTGATGGGCGAAGGCACATCTCCCTGCAAAATCTGGCGCTTGCGTTTTTCCTCTACTTCCGGGTCAGGAATGGGCACAGCCGAGAGCAAAGCCTGGGCGTACGGGTGGAGCGGGTTGTGATACAGCTCATCGCGGTCGGTCAGTTCAACAATCTGTCCCAGGTACATCACCGCCACGCGGTTGCTGATGTGGCGTACCATGGAAAGATCGTGCGCGATGAAGATATACGTGAGGTTAAATTGCTTCTGCAGATCTTCCAGCAAGTTCACCACCTGGGCCTGGACGGAAACATCCAGCGCGGAGATGGGCTCGTCGCAGACAATCAACGAGGGGTTGAGCGAAAGGGCGCGCGCCACGCCAACGCGCTGGCGCTGCCCGCCGGAGAACTCGTGCGGGTAACGGTTGGCAAAGGAGGGGTTGAGGCCCACCAGTTGGAGCAGCTCTTCAACCTTCTTCTCCGATTCGTGCCGGGTTGCCAGGCCGTGCACCAGCAGCGGCTCGCCGATGATTTCACCGATGGTCATGCGCGGGTTCAGGCTGGCGTAGGGGTCCTGGAAAATCATCTGCATCTTGCGGCGCATCTTGCGCAGCTCTTCGCCTTTAAGATTCACCAGGTCTGTGCCCTCAAAATACACGTGGCCCGAGGTGGGCTTGTGCAGTTGCAGGATGGCGCGCCCGGCGGTGGATTTACCGCAACCGGATTCGCCCACCAGCCCCAGCGTCTCGCCGCGGTTAACCTGGAAGGAAATGCCGTCCACTGCGCGCACAGCAGCCACCTGCCGCTTAATAAACGCCCCGCGCAGAATTGGAAAGTGTTTGACGAGTTTATCAACCCGTAAAATGACGTCTGGACTCATTTATTCGCGTTCCTTCCCAGTAGCAGGATCCACCCAGCAGGCAGAGCGGTGATTCGCTTCAACCTGCACCAGTTTGGGATTTTCATTCAGGCAGCGCTCCACGGCATAATGGCAGCGCGGGGCAAAAGGACAACCTTTTGGAATGGCATACAGCACCGGCGGGATGCCTTCAACCGAAGTCAGGCGCTTTTTGGATCCCAGGTCAAGCCGGGGGAGGCTGCCAAGCAGACCCATGGTGTAGGGGTGCTGCGGGTTGGCATACAGGCGCCTGACGGGAGATTCCTCAATAATGTAACCGGCATACATCACGGCTACGCGGTCCGCAAGCCCGGCAATGATGCCCAGGTCGTGCGTGATCCAGATCATCGCCATGCCAATTTCATCGCGCAGGCGCCTGGCCAGGTCGGTAATCTGCGCCTGGATGGTCACATCCAGGGCGGTGGTGGGCTCATCTGCGATGAGTACCTGCGGGTTGCAGCTCAGCGCCATGGCAATCATCGCGCGCTGGCGCATGCCGCCCGAAAACTGGTGCGGATAATCGGAAAGGCGGTCTTTGGCGTTGGGGATGCCGACCATGCGCAGCATCTCAGCGGAACGCTCCTCGGCCTGCTGTTTGGTCATGCCCAGGTGGGTTTCCAGCGGCTCGGTCAACTGGCGGCCGATGGTCAGAACCGGGTTGAAAGAAGTCATCGGGTCCTGGAAGATCATGCTGATTTGAGAGCCGCGCACGTGGCGAATCTCATCATCGGACATCTTGAGCAGGTCTTTGCCCTGGTAAAACGCCGTTCCGGCAGCCACCCTTCCGGGCGGCGAAGGGATCAGGCGCAGCATGGACATCACCGTCACGCTTTTACCGCAACCGCTCTCACCAACAATACCCAGTGTTTCCCCTTCTTTCAGATTGAACGAAACACCATTCACCGCATGGACTAACCCTTCACGCGTGCGAAAATGCGTTTCGAGGCCCTGGACGTCCAGTAGATCGGCCATATAAGTCCTCTATGCTCAATAAGATGGTAGGCAATAATGCAAGCATTTTGCCGGAATACGAAACGATATGAGTATACTCGTGTTTCCGTAATGCGTCAATTAATCTCGGCGTTTATTTCGTTGGATTATTATAGGCCATATTTAACCGCAATCATTAAAACAAAATTATAATTTACGCATGAATTTGTCAGAACTTTTACGTCAATTATCAGCCGCAAAATGTGATTATGCGCTTTATTTCCAGCGCCAGTCCGCCCCTGCCATCTTCCACGCCACCGCGGCGCGCTTTCGATCAGCCTCTATCATCAAAATACCCATCCTGCTGGCCTGGGCGCACCTGGAGCGCCTGGGCGAGGTGAGCCGCGAAGAGCTTTGCGACCTGGATGCCGAAGAACAGGTGCAGGGCGCGGGCTTCTCCTGGCTGCTCAAGGGCCGGCACATCCCCTTCCATGATGCCCTGCTCATGATGATAGCTACCTCTGATAACCTGTGCACCAACCTCGTCATCCGCCGCATCGGTCTGGAAAGGCTGCAAGCGATCTTCCAGTCTCAATTCCAGTTGACCCACACCCGCCTCGAGCGCCGCCTGATGGATTACGCCGCCCGCCGCCAGGGGCTGGATAACTGGGTAGGCGCGGAGGACGGCAGGCGCCTCTTCGACCTGGTTTTTGCCCTCCCGCCGCACCAGCGCCAGTGGGTGGATGAAATGCTGTTGGCCAACCAGGATTCCGCTCTGCTCAAGCGCAACATCCTGCGCGATTCGCTCGATTTTTACCACAAGACCGGCTCCATGGGCGGCGTGCTGCACGACTGGGGCTACACCGCCTCGGCGCGCATCTTCCTCTTCACCGATGGGGTGCAGGATGAGCGCGCCCTGCTGCCACTCTTCGGCGCCTTTGGCGAGTGGCTGGTGGACGGGGTCGCAGAATAAACTAACCATAAATCAAAAAAAACCCAGGTCACGGCAAATCCGCGGCCCGGGTTTCATGGTTAATCGCTTCCGCTCACCGGCTTACTTATCCGCCTCGCGGAAAACCAGCGTCTGTTTTTCCTCATCCAGGTCAACAATAACAGTGTCGCCCTGGGTAAACTGGCCCGAGAGCAGGCTGATGGAAAGCGGGCTTTCAACGTATTTCTGCAGCGCCCGCCGCAGCGGCCGCGCTCCAAAAACCGGGTCGTAGCCCACCTGTGCCAGCCAGTCGCGGGCTGAGGCAGTCAACTTAGCGTGCAATCCGTGCTCCGCCAACCGCGCCGAAACTTCCTTCATCTGCAAGTCAACAATCTGGCTCATCTCCTCCACCGTCAGCGGCGAGAAGATGATAATCTCGTCAATGCGGTTGAGGAACTCAGGCCGGAAGGTGCTCTTGAGCGCCTTGCTGATTTTTTCGTGAATCTGGCGGTCCTCTTCCGAGGCTGCCCGCTGCAGAAATCCCAGCGTGCCGCCCTTGGCCACAAATTCGGTGCCCAGGTTGCTGGTCATGATGAGCACGGTGTTGCGGAAGTCCACTACCCGCCCCTGCCCGTCCGTTAACCGCCCGTCATCCAGAATTTGCAGCAGCGCATTCCACACCTCAGGATGCGCCTTTTCAATCTCATCGAAGAGAATCACGCGGTAGGGGCGGCGGCGCACCGCTTCCGTCAACTGACCGCCCTCTTCATAGCCCACGTAACCGGGCGGGGCGCCAAACAACCGGCTGACGGTGTGCTGCTCGCGGTATTCGCTCATATCCAGGCGTACCAGGGCTTCCTCATCGCCAAACATGAACTCCGCCAGCGCGCGCGCCAGCTCGGTCTTGCCCACGCCGGAGGGTCCGATGAAGATGAACGAGCCAATCGGGCGGCGCGGGTCCTTCAGCCCTGAGCGCGCGCGGCGAATGGCATCCGCAACGGCGTGAATGGCGTCCTCCTGCCCGATGATGCGCTCGCGCAGGCGGTCTTCCATGTGCAGCAGCTTCTCGGATTCGGTTTCCATCATCTGCGCCACCGGAATGCCCGTCCACTGCGCCACCACTTCAGCGATGTCGTTAATATCCACCTGCTCATCCAGTTTGTATTTTTCTTCCCACTCGTCGCGCAACTGGTCAAACTGGCTCTGCAGGCGCAACCGCTCAGCTTTTTTGTTGGCAGCGCGCTCGTAATCGCGCCCCACGCTGGCCTGTTCCTCCTCGGCGGTCAGGCGGTCAAGATCCGATTTCATCTTCTTAAGCTCCGGCGGGAGCGAATACAGCGCCACGCGCAGCTTGGCTGCCGCCTCATCCATCAGGTCAATCGCCTTATCCGGCAGGCGCCGGTCGGTCACGTAGCGCGAAGAGAGCCGCGCCGCCGAGACCAGAGCTTCATCGGTGTAGCTGACCTTGTGGTGCGCTTCGTAACGGTCTTTCAGTCCGCGCAGCATCTGGATGGTATCTTCAACGGTGGGCTCATCCACATAAACGGGGGCAAACCGCCGTTCAAGGGCGGCGTCTTTTTCGATGAATTTATGGTATTCATCCAGCGTGGTGGCGCCAATACACTGCAGTTCGCCGCGCGCCAGCGCCGGTTTGAGCATGTTGGAGGCATCCATGGCGCCCTGTGCCGCGCCGGCCCCAACCACGGTGTGCAATTCATCAATGAAGAGGATAATCTCGCCCTCGGCGCGCTGCACTTCCTCGATGGCGGCCTTCAACCGCTCCTCAAACTCGCCGCGGAAGCGCGAACCGGCAATCATGGCCCCCAGGTCCAGCGCGGTGACGCGCTTGCCCATCAAAATCTCCGGCACGTCGTTGGCGGCAATCTTTTGCGCCAAACCTTCCACAATCGCCGTCTTGCCCACACCCGCCTCGCCAATCAAAACAGGGTTGTTCTTGGTGCGCCGCGAGAGAATTTGCATGACGCGTAAAATCTCAACATCCCGCCCAATGACCGGATCCAGCTTGCCTTCCCGCGCCAGTTGGGTCAGATCGCGCGAGTATTTTTCCAGCATGCGGTAACGCGTCTCGGCCTGCGGGTCGGTCACGCGCTGCCCGCCGCGCAATTGCTGCACCGCCTCGTACACGCGCTCGCGCGTTAGCCCGGCATTTTCCAGCACGCGGGCCGCCGGGGTATTGCGCTCCGAGAGCACCGCCAGGAAGATATGCTCGGTTGAGATGTATTCATCTTTCAGTTTACTGGCTTCTTCGTTCGCCAGATCAATAATCCGTTTAACGCGCGGGGTGATGAAAATTTGCCCGGCGCCGCCGCCAAAAATGGAAGCCTTGGGGCTGGTGCGCAGGGTGTAATCCAACCGGTCAATGAGCATGTTGGCGTCCACCTTGAGGATCTCCAGAATCTGCGAGATCACCCCCTGGGGCTGCTCGATGAGCGCCAGCAAGATATGCTCAGTGTCAATCTGGTTGTGCCCGTAGCGTTGAATGATTTCTGCGGCACGCTGCGCGGCTTCCTGCGCGCGCTCCGTAAACCGGTCAAATCGCATCATAGTAAACCATCCTTAATAAAAAACTCCACAGGTCGCTCATAGAATGATGAGCGGCCTCATAAGAGGATTATAGCATGAGGCAGATTAACAGTTTGCTGGATGTGTGTAAGAAACATGTAAGAAATCACCCCCTCAACAGACACCAATTTCTATGCGGTAGGCGGATTCTGGTTACAATAAAGCCATGCCCTCTGCCGTTGATGCCACGCCCTCCCCCATCCGCCCGGTGGACGTAGAACGCGACCTTTCGCAAATCGCCGACCTGATTGAGTTGTGCTTCGCCCCCACCATGGATGAGGACGGCCGCGAATACATTCGCCATATCCGCCGCGCCGCAGAGGATCCCAGCCTGAGGCGGCTGGTCACCGGCCCCAACGAGCGTGTTTCGCTGCCAATTGCCGGCTACGTGTGGGAAGAAGGCGGGCGTATCACCGGCAACCTCAGCCTCATCCCCTTCTACCGCCAGGGGCGGTGGCGCACCATGATCGCCAACGTAGCCGTCCATCCAGATTTTCGCCGCAGGGGCATGGGACGCGCCCTCACCCAAAAAGCCCTGGAGCACATCCGCGATCACCGCGTCAGCGAAGCCTGGTTGCAGGTGCGTAACGACAACCTCCCCGCCCTGGCACTGTACCTCTCGTTGGGCTTTAAAGAGCGCTGCCGCCGCGCCACCTGGGAACTATATGACAACCAGGTCCCCATGCCCGGGCTGGCCCTCGTCAAGGTGCTCAACCGCCCGGCAAACTGTTGGCCCAGCCAGCAAGCCTGGCTGCGGCGCATCTACCCCCCCGAGGTGGACTGGAACCTGGGCTTTGAGGTCGAGCGATTCAAACCCGACCTGCTCCAGTCCTTCTCGCGCTGGATGGAAGGCCACACGCTGACGCACTGGCGCGCCGAAAAGTGGGATGAACTGCTGGGTTTTGTTACCTGGGAAGCCCCCGCCCACGCCCAGGGTGCCATCTGGCTGGCCCCCAACCCGGCACATGAGGAAGAAGCCATGCTGGCGTTGCTGGCAATGGTACGCCAGTATATTCCCACCCGGCGCACCATCAGCCTCAACGTACCTTCCAGCCTGGCCCCGGCTGCCTTTACCAAGGCCGGGTTCACCCTGCTCAACACCCTCATCTGGATGTCCGTCGCGACGCTGTAATTCAGGTGCGCGCCGCCCGGTAGGCAGCCACCACGCAACTTTTTTCACGCTTTTCCGTTATATTATCTAGACGAAAGGAACGGTCAATTATGAAAGTTATTCTGAGCGTGATTATCAACGCTATCGCCATTTACGTATCCGTCCTGGTGCTCAATGGCCGCGGCCTGGCCATGACGGACATGAACTGGGTCACCTTTGCCCTGCTGGGCCTCATCTTTGGTGTGGTCAACGCCTTCCTCAAGCCCATCATCACCGTCCTTGGCTGTCCGATTTACATCCTTACACTGGGATTGGGCTTTTTGCTCATCAACACACTGCTCTTTTACATCACCTCGCTGCTGGCCCAGGCTGTGCAAATTGATTTCAGCGTCACCTCCTTCTGGGGTGCCTTCTTCGGCGCGCTGATTGTCAGCCTTGTGAGCCTGGTGCTCGGCGCAGTGCTGCGCAATCGCTAATTCCTCCCGACAGGTTTTCGTAACAACAAAACCGCCCGCGACTTTCGCGGGCGGTTATCATTTGTCACTTCAAGGTTCCCTGGGTGGGGGTGGGCGAAGCCACTTGCGGGCCAATCAGCACCCCGCCGCCAGAAATCACCGGCTGGAGGGCCAGGTTAAAGGCCATCAGCCGCCCGTTGCTGGCGTCGCTAATCCACATCACGCCCTCGTTTGAGATAGCAATCCCTGTAGGCATGCCCATGCCCAGCGGGTCACCGAGCAGGTCGCTCCACCCGCGCACAAAGCTGCCGTCAGGGTAGAATTCCAGCACACGCCCGGCTTCCGGGTCGGTAATCATCACCATCCCGCCCGAAGTCACCGCCAGGAAAGGCTTGTTATCAATCGACTGCCCGAACCAGGCTTTCACGTCCCAGGTGCGCACGGCCAGGTAGGCAATCCCGCTGGCATCGCCAGTGAAGACCTGCACGCGCTGGTTCCAGGTATCCGCAACGTAAACATTGTTATCAGCATCCAGCGCCAGGCCAACCGGTTCGTCAAACTGCCCGTTTTCCATCCCCAGCGAGCCAAACGAAGCCACCGGCGTCCCATCGCTATTGAACACCGCCACGCGCTTGTTGCCGGTATCGGTCACATACACCTTGCCGGTCTTATCCACCACAATCCCGCGCGGTCCCCAGAAGGCATCTGGCTTTTCCGCCTGCCCGGCAAAGCCCCACATATTGATGAACTTGCCGTCGGCGGTGAAGTGCTGGATGCGGAAGTTGAAGGTATCCGCCACGAAGATGGTTCCGTCAACCGGCGAAACCGCCACGCCCCATGGCTCGTTGAAAGTGCCTTCAGGCGCGGCGCCTTTGAGCACGTCAGCAAAGCTGCCCCACATGTGCAACACCTTGCCTTCAGAGGTGACGTGCTGGACGCGGTGATTGCGCGAATCCGCCACGTACAGCGTTCCATCAGCAGCAACGGCAATGCCGCGCGGAGCGTTAAATTGCCCCGGCTGGTTACCGCTCTGCCCAAAGAGTTTATCCGGCGCAACCCGCAGCAACCCCTGCTCGTAGGGGTCCACCTGCCCGGGCGTAACGCTGGCAGGCTGCACGCCGTAATTCCAGATCATCGCGGCGATATCCTTGCGCACGTAAAAGCGGAAGCGCTCGGCGGGCTGCCAGTTTTCTAGCGTGAGGTTGGGGTTGTTGGTGATTTCAGCGTAAAGCCGGTAATCGCGGTTCATCCAGATATTGAAGATGGCAGTGCGCATCTGCGGCGTCAGCAGTGCATACGCCAGCCGCTCGCCCGTCAGGCCGATATAATCCTGGTTGGGCCACCACATACGGTTGTACTCGAACATGATGTAATTTTCTTTGACAATCGGCTCAACCTTGCTGTAATTGGGCCCGCCAACGGCAATCAACGGCGCTTCGCCGATATCGCGCGTGGGTTTATCCGCAAAGAATTTGCGGTTGGGGTAATCGCGCAGGTAATGCCAGTAGGGATAATTAATCTCGTTGTCGTAGGCGATGACAATTTCCTTACCGCGCGTCAATCGGCGAGAAATTTCCTCAATTTGCGCCAGCACTTCCTTGGGACCGCTGGCAGCGTGCGCATACACCAGGTACTCGGTAGGGTTATCGTAATTGATGTAAGACGCCATGATGGTGTGGCGCGTGGTAAGCATCGCCAGCAAAGTAAAAAAGGCCAGTACCAGCATGCGGTAGAGCGCCTTCGAATGCCAGCCGCGGGTGAGGTAAATGAACGCAGCGCCGCTGCCCACCAACCCCAGCATAGACATCATAAACGTGCTGCTGGCCTGCAGTTGATCCAGCGTGTTGCCCTGGAAAGGTGGCTGGTTGCCCAGCAGCCCGCCGAGCGTGCTGCCCAGGCTGGCCAGCATCACCGGCAGGGTCAGCACTGCCAGCAGACCGCGCTGGCTGGCAATCTTCTTCCAGGGGGTGGTATCCACCAGGTAGCCCAGCACCCAGCCGGTTGCCAGCAGCATCGCCACCGCGATGTGCAGCGTCAGCCAGGGCATCTTCTCGCCCGCCAGGCTGTAAGCCGCCAGGCTGGTCAGTGACCAGTACAGCAGCAGCGCCAGCACCGGCACGCGCTGGGGCTTCTCCGCCTCAGCAGGGGCTTCCTCTTCCCGCTCCAGCATGTGCCTGACGGTCTGCGAGAACGGCTCGCCCCCCATCAGCGCGTGGGCAGGCTCCAGCGCCTCCACTGGCTCGCCAGAATCTTCTCCCTCAACCGCGCCAGTTGCTGGCAGCTCAGCTTCCGCGGCAGGTTGCGCCTCCTCAGTCTCATCTATCACCGGTTGTCGCGCAGGCGCAAAACCCGCCCACTGAGTCAACAGGCGCTTGCGCACGCCCACCGCCAGGGCAGCCAGCGTGCCAATTGCCGCCAGGTACTCATAAACCGGGATCTGCAGCAAGAGATAGTAATACAGCGGCTGGCTGCCGCGTTCCACCCCCTGCTGCGAAAGCCAGTAACCCAGCGAGGCCACCAGCCCCATAAAAAAGCCCTTGCCGTTGGTAAAGAAGGTGGTGAAAAACACCGTGAAAATAGCATAAAAAATCGCCGCCGCCGAAAGCCAGAAGCGCGGCTTCCACCACAGCCCCACCAGGATGGAAATGATGAACAGCGGCACCAGCACCAGGGCAGTGCGTGTCATTCCTCCGGTGGTGTAATCCAGCGGGTCCCAGCCCAGCATACGCACCGGAAAAGCCGTCAACTGCGGCATGGTGAGCGTGCCAATCAACACAATCAGGTCAAACGAGCGTTGCGCGCGGATGGTCTTCCAGCCGAGGTTGCGCACCAGTCCAACCACCGCCAGCGCGCCAAACACCAGCACCCCCGCCAGCGCAATTAATTCGCCGGTGAGCTTGAGCGAGCTTTCCGCGGCGGTGACAGCCGTCTCAACGGCTGGTTTGGCGTTAGCCACGCCCAGTCCCAGCGCAACCAGCAGCAGCAAAACCGCCAGCCCGGTGAAGAGGATGAACTGCTTGCGCGATTTTTCAGAAGGCCAGCGTACGCGCGTCAGGCGCTCCAGGAAGAGCAGCCCTAAAAAGAGCAGCAGTTGGGCGTTATAGATGAAAGCCGTGGCTTTATCGGTAAAGTGCAAGGCGGTGACCACGGTGAGCATGTAAAGCACCCCGCGCTCCCCCTTCTCAAGGTAGCGCAGCGTGCCCAGCAGCACCAGCACCGTCCACAGGCCGCCAAACACCTCATTCCGGGTATACCGCCCGTAAAACAGCATGAAGGGTGAAATCAGGAACAGGAAACCCGCAATCAGCGCGCCGGTGCGCCCCAGGTAGCGCCTGAAGCCGAAGACCACCACCACGATGGTCGCAATGGAGAACAGCACCGCAGGAACGCGCGAAGAAAAGTCGCTGTCGCCCAGCACAAAATAGGAAAGCGCCAGAAGGTGAAACTGCAGCGGCCCGTGCGTCACAGGGTCGTAGGCGTAACCGGTGCCGCGATACAGGCTGTAACCGGGCACCACGTGGTTGACCTCGTCGTGGCTCATCACGCGCAGGTCCACGTTGTAAAAGCGGCTGAACACCGCCAGAATCAGCAGGATGCTAATCAGCAGCGTTTCAAAGGTTACTTTGGGAATGTACGTTGAGAGTGGCTTATCCAGCCAGGATGGGGTATCAGTATTGGAGGAATCCATATTCAAATGCGCCGTTCACCTTGGAGTATTTGACATGACTATACTTGAAACTCAACGTTCTGGCAAGGTTCGCGGCGCTTCGGCGCGGCGATTCAGCAAAACCGGCTTGCCTGGCGGGCAAACCGGTCTGCAACAATCGGATTATTCTTCGTATGGCTTAAGCTTCTCAGCCCCGGGCAGCTTGCCCACCAGCTTATGCGGTGAGTGAATCAGCAGCGGCAAATGCTCCGGGCAAATGTGAAAGGTCTGGCCCTGGTAGGTCAGCGCCAGCAGCGGGGTGAGGTCAGAGGTGCGCTCGCACGCCAGGCAGTGCGCAGGAGGTGTTTGAGTCATCGGGTTTCTCCTTGGCTTAGAATTCCTCTATTATAAGATAATTTTGATATGATTACGCAAAATAGGCAGATTTCGCCAGAATTACTGGCAAAACCTGCCTTTCGTTTGAGGTCGTCTCTCGTTACTGGTAGAGTCTGACGTAGTCAATGTAAATCATCTGGTTGGTGCCCACCGATCCGTGATCCAACCGGACGTACATCGGCTGGTCGGTGAGGTACTGCGTGGCAGTGTAAACCAGGTTGCCGTCAATGTAGAACTTTTCCTCGCTGGTGGTGTATTCAATGCGGTAATCATGCCAGGCGGTGGGGTTATAGTTGCTAATCTTATAGCTGTATGGCTTTACATTTTCCACCTGCGCGTAAAATGCGCCGTCTCGCGCGTAAAAACTAAACACCGCCACCCGGTTCAGGTAGAATCCCCAGTCCGACATGTCAAAGTTGCTCACCCTCACGCGCATTTCCAGGGTCATCTTTCCTTTGGCTGCCGAGTATAACTGTTTTGAATGAATCCACGCGCCGCCGCCGTTGGTTTTACCGCTCTCAATGGTCAGAATCCCGTTATTGATGGAATACTTGCCGCCGCCATTGGTCGCAAAAGTCCACAGGTTGGAATCGAGCGCGGAACCGTTGAACTGGTCCTCAAACTGCAGTTTACCGGTCTGCGGCGGGGGCGTGACGGTAATCCCGCGCGTGGCGGTGGGGGTGATGGTGGCGCCGCTGCCCGTGTTGCGGTACAGGATGGGAATGGTGTTTTTTGGGTCCACCTGGGCGCCGATAGCCGGTTCCTGTCGGTAAATCAACCCGGGGCCGTAATCCGGGCTGCTGCCGTCATTCCAGGTATAGTTATCGAAGCCCAGCGATTTAAGCACCTGCACAGCCTGGTCGAGTGCCATACCCCGCACATCCGGCATGGGAATTTTATTGGCAGGGGCAGCGGCAACGTTGCGCACCAGCGTGATGGGCGCGGAAAGGTCCGTCACCGTTCCAGCCGCCGGCTGCTGAGTATAGACTGTATCCACAGGCACAGCTGCGTTTTGGCCGTCCACAACGCTGATGGTCTTGAAGTTGAGCGAAGTAAGCACCTGCCGGGCCTGCTCAACAGTCATACCGCTCACATTGGGCACGGTGACTTTGAGCACCACCACCGTGGCGGGCGCCGCGCTGTTGCACGCGGCGGTGAGCAGCAGGGTGAGCAGCGCCATCGAGAGCCAGATGCGCGCTAAAGGTTGGAAAGCGGAATGTTTGGTCATTGATGAATCTCCCGGTGCAAAAAACACGACGCAGTGGAACGAATATTGAGGTAAAATCACGAGGTTGCGGAATGCCGCAGCTTACTTGAAAATTGTATCCGGTTCAGGAAGGGTGTCAATCTCTGGCAAACCCGATTCCGGATTTCAAAAATTTCTCTTGTTCAGCCGTCATTCTTGTGTTATAATCCCTCCTCGCGCCCAAGAGCGCCTCAAAGGATTATATCAAGGTAAGGATTGGTTAAGATGAGCGACTTAATTAAAGCAGTTGACGCCCCTGTTAATGAAAAGATTCCCGCGCTGGAACCCGGCGATACCGTCAGCGTGCATGTCAAAATCAAGGAAGGCAACCGCGAGCGCATCCAGGAATTCCGCGGCACCGTGCTCTACACCCACAACAACGGCAACAACAGCACCTTCACCGTACGCCGTGTAGCCTCAAACGGTATTGGTGTGGAACGCACCTTTCTCACCCGCTCGCCGCGCATCGAAAAAGTGGTGGTTGAACGCCACAACGTCGTTCGCCGCGCCCGCATGTACTTCCTGCGCGACCGCACCGGCAAGAGCGCCCGCCTCAAGCAGAAGTTCTCATAGATAACTCACCAGCCCTTCAGGTGCAGCCCATCCGGTTGCACCTTTTTTATTCCAGAGGTCAACCATGTCCCAACCCCTCATCGGCATTACCACCGGTCGCATTCAAAATAAGGACGAGTATCCCAACGTCGCTCAATCTGAGAAGTACGTTGAAGCAATTGTGCTGGCAGGCGGCCTACCGGTGATGATTCCCAACCTGCTGCCCCCCGCTGATCTCGAAGCCCTGCGCGCCCGCCTGGACGGCATTCTCCTCACCGGCGGCTCGGATGTGGACCCCGCCCTGTTTGGCGGTTTGCCCCACCCGCGGGTTTACGGCATCAATCCCCCGCGTGATGCCACCGAGATCGCCCTGGTTCGGGCAGCCGCGCGCAGTGGGCAGCCCTTCATGGGCATTTGCCGTGGCATCCAGGTGATTAACGTTGCCCTCGGCGGCACGCTCTACACCGATATTGCCGACCAGAAACCCGCCGCCCTGCGCCATGATTGGTATCCCAACATTGACCGCTCATTCCTGGCCCACACGGTCAGCGTGCAAAGTGGCAGCCTGCTGGAAAGTATCACCCGCACCAGCCAGCTGGAAACGAACTCGCTCCACCACCAGGGCTTGCACCAGGTGGCGCCGGACCTGCAACCAATTGCCTGGGCGCCAGATGGCCTGGTGGAAGGAGTGCAGCTCACCGGTTACCGCTTTGGGCTGGGCGTGCAGTGGCACCCCGAGTGGCTGGTGCAGTATCCCGCCATGCTGGAATTGTTCAAGGCGCTGGTGGCGGCAGCAACAAACTAACGATTAACCTATCGCTCCCCGGTTGAAACGACTGCTAAGGGGAGCGATTTTCATTGTACAATAACCCCATGACTTCCCCCCTCATCGGCGTCTTTGATTCCGGCGTCGGCGGCCTCTCGGTGCTGCGCGCCCTGCGCCGCCAGTTGCCCGCCCAGCCCGCCCTCTACCTGGCAGACCAGGGACATGTGCCTTATGGGCCGCGTCCCCTGCAGCAGGTGCGCAGCTTTGCGGAGGGCATCACCCGCTTTTTACTGGCGGAAGGAGCAACCGTCATCGTCGTCGCCTGCAACGCTGCCTCGGCGGCCGCCCTCGCGCACCTGCGCCAGGTCTTCCCGCAGACGCCTTTCGTGGGCATGGAGCCCGCCGTCAAACCGGCTGCCGAACAGACCCACTCCGGGGTAGTGGGCGTGCTGGCAACCCCTGCCACCTTCCAGGGCGCCCTGTACGCCTCGGTGGTGGAGCGTTTCGCTCAGGGGGTCACCCTGCTGCAAGATACCTGTCCCGGCCTGGTGCAGCAAATCGAAACCGGGCGCCTGCGCTCACCAGCCACACGCGCCATCCTGCAGCGCGCCCTGCAGCCCATGCTGGCTCGCGGTATTGATAAGGTGGTGCTGGGCTGCACGCATTATCCCTTTGTCATCCCGCTTATTGAAGAAATCACTGGCCCCGCCGTGCAGGTGATTGACCCCGCCCCCGCGGTAGCCCGGCAGGTGGCGCGCGTGCTCGAGGCGCACCACTGGCTTGAGGCCGGCACGCAGCCCGGCGCTTACCGCTTTTTTACCACCGGGCCTGCCAGGCCACTCGCGCGCCTGCTGCCCAGGCTGCTGGCAGAGCCGGGCGTGGTAGAACAATTGGAATGGGTGGAAGGCAACCTCAGGCGGATTTCGCCAGGAACGCGTCAATCACCGTCTTGAGGTACATGAAGGCCAACCCCAGGTTCTGGTCGCGGATATGGGGGGTATCATCGCCAGCGTCTTTATCGTGGAGCAACAAATTAAGGATGGTATCCAGCAAGTCCGGCTCGGGGTAACCGTCCATCAATGCGATCACCTGCTCAAAAAGCTCGGCGTCTCCGGCAGGCGAATTGGCAAAAAGCTCCACATTCACCTGCTGCAGCCCGTCCAGCACCGGCACGGGGACGCGCTGCTCCGCATAACCGGCCTGCTTCATCAGCCGCCAGATGACGGTGCCGTAAAACAGCAGCATCTGCGTCTCATCGCCCACAAAAGGCTCGCCGCCCGCCGCCAGCAGGTACGAAAGCACCACCGGTTGCTCTTTTTGGAACACCTTGACCACTTCAATGACCTCGGCGTCGTTATATTCGGAGAACTGTTTCCATGTTTCGCGGATGAGCGCTGGGGTGATTTTCGGTTCCATAAGCATCCCTCGAGGGTTTTTAGAGTCAGGATGATTATACCTGCAGTTTTACTGCGTCCCGCCCAATTTTCCGCTATGGTATACTTTCCTCATCGCATTTAAGGAGCTTTCTTTATGCCACGCACCGAAATTGACCTCGACCCCATTCTGCACATCACCACAGATGCCATCGGCAAGCCCGGGCAGCGCGTCTTTTACATCCAGGCCCGCGCCGAGGAAAATATTCTCACCCTGCTGCTCGAAAAAGCCCAGGTGCTCGCCCTGGCGCGCGGCGTTGAACAATTCATGGATGAAATCAAAGAAAAATTCCCCGACCTGCCGCCCGCCAGCGCCGATTATGTAGAAGAGCAAATGCGTATCTTGCCCCCGGTTGATCCCCTCTTCCGCGTTGGCGAGCTAGGCCTGGCTTATGATGCCGATCGCGACCGGATGGTGCTGGTAGCGCGCGAGGTGGTCAACGAGAACCAGGAACCGGATGAAGTCAGCCTGGTGCGCTTCTGGTGCACCCGCGCGCAGGTGTTTGCCCTGGCTGCCTGGGCCACGGAAGTGGTTAGCCGCGGCAGACCCACCTGCCCGCAGTGCGGCGAGCCGATGGACCCCGAAGGTCATTTTTGCCCCAAGAAGAACGGCCACAACAAGCATTGAGCCATGAGTCTCTCGCCAGACGACCCCATCATCTTCCTGGCCTTGCAGAAGGGCGCCGCCCAACTGCAAGGTCAATTTGTGCGCGGGTCTAACTACACCTTCCTGGTGGAAATCACCCTGGATGAGGTCCATCTCACCGCCGTTTACAAGCCAGTGCGCGGCGAACAGCCCCTGTGGGATTTTCCGCAAAAGTCGCTGGCCAAGCGCGAGGTAGCCGCCTACCTGGTGAGCCAGGCGCTGGGCTGGAACCTGGTTCCGCCCACCATCTTCCGGCGCAGCAGGCTGCCGCTCGGCGCCGGGTCGCTGCAATTTTTCGTTGACCATCACCCCAGGGATCATTTCTTCAATTTCTCCGCCGCGGACCGCGCCCGCCTGCGCCCAACCGCCGTGTTTGACCTGCTCATCAACAATGCTGACCGCAAAGCCGGTCACATCCTGCGCGCGCTGGATGGGCGCTTCTGGTTGATTGACCACGGTGTATGCTTTCACGGTGAGGATAAGCTGCGCACCGTGGTATGGGATTTCGCCGGTGAGCCCATCCCCGTCACCCTTCTGGCAGATCTTGAACGCCTGCTGCCCGCGCTGGAAAAAGATGCCCAACTGGCGCTTGAGCTCAAGCCCTGGCTGCGCCCATCTGAGATTAATGCCCTGCGCCGCCGCGCGGCGGACCTCCTGAAGGACCCCACCTTCCCGCCCCCGCCCACCGACCGGCGCAGTTTCCCCTGGCCGCCGGTTTAGTTTGCCGCCCTGCATACTGGCAGGTTGGCAAGGAAAGGTTCCCCCATGCCCCATCTCTCGCTCGTCCTGATTGGTTTTGGCAACGTTGGCAAAGCCCTGGCCCGCCTGCTGCTGCGCAAACAAGAAGACCTCAAAGCACAGTACGGCATCACCTTCCAGGTGACGGGCATCGCCACCAGCCGCCACGGCACCTCGCTGGACCCCAACGGCATTGACCTGCAGCGCGCCCTGGCGCGCATCGAGACCGGGCAGCCCCTGGCAACCCTCTCCTCCTTTGGCGCCCCGGCTTCCATGACCGATTTTATCTGCGCCTGCTCGCATGCTGCCGGTAAAAACGCCGATCTGGAAGTGCTCTTTGAAAATACCCCCGTCAACCACCTCACCGGCCAGCCCGCCATTGACCACCTGCGCGCCGCGCTGGAATGCGGCATGCACGCGGTGACCGCTAATAAAGGCCCGGTGGTGCACGGTTTTGCGCAACTCAACGAACTGGCCCTCCAAAAACAGCGCCGTTTCATGTACGAATCAGCCGTGATGGATGGCGCCCCCATCTTTTCGCTCTTCCGCGGCCCGCTGCCCTGCGCCGAACTGCGCGGCTTCCACGGCATCCTCAACTCGTGCACCAACTACATCCTCGGCTTGATGGAAAACGGCGAGAGCTTTGAGCAGGCCGTCAGCAGCGCCCAGGCCATCGGCATCGCCGAGACCGACCCCTCGGCGGATATTGACGGCTGGGATGCCGCCATCAAAGTGTCCGCCCTCTCCACCGCGCTGATGGGCATCCCCCTCAAACCGCAGGAGGTCACCCGTGAGGGCATCAGCGCCATCACGCCCCAGATGTTGAGCGAGGCGCAGCAGGCCGGTGAGCGCTGGAAGCTGGTGTGCACCTGCCGCAGGCTGGAAGACGGCCTGCAGGCAGCGGTTGCCCCGCGCCGCGTGCCGCCCGGCTCGCCACTCTACAGCATCAACGGCACCAGTTCCTATGTTCAATTTGAGCTGGACGTGCTGCCCGGTCTGGGCATCGTAGAATCCAACCCCGGACCAGAAACCACCGCCTACGGCCTGCTGGCCGATATGATTAACATCGTGCGCGGGATGTGAGCACCGTGGTCACCCTTTACCTGGCTCTTGGCTCCAACCTGGGCCAAAGACTGGCAAACCTGCAGGCTGCTGCCGGCGCGCTTGCCCCTCAGGTGCAGGTGCTGCGCGCCTCGCGCGTCTTCCAAACCCCGCCCTGGGGCTTTTCTGACCAGCCCGCCTTCCTCAACCAGGTACTTGAAGCGCAAACCGAGCTTGCCCCGCTCGACCTGCTGGCTCACCTTAAAAGCGTGGAATCAAACCTGGGCCGCCAGCCCACCTTCCGCAACGGCCCGCGCCTCATTGATCTCGACATCCTCTTCTATGGCGACCAGGTGGTGGACCTGCCAGGCCTCGCCATTCCGCACCCGCGCCTGGCGGAACGCGCCTTTGTGCTGGTGCCACTGGCTGAACTTGCCCCCGGGCTGCGCCATCCCATCCTTGGCGCGTCCATTGGCGACCTGCTCCGGCAGGTAGACCGGCAGGGGATCATGCCCCTCCCCTTCCCGCTGCCCTGGGGCAGCCGAACTTATGTGATGGGTATCCTTAACCTCACTCCCGATTCCTTCTCCGGTGATGGGCTGTTGCAGCGCGTCAATCCGCTCGAATCCGCCCTGGCACAGGCCTGGCAATTCGTTGAGGATGGCGCCGATATCCTCGATCTCGGCGGGGAATCAACCCGTCCGGGCGCCAGACCCGTCAGCGAGCAGGAAGAAGCTGACCGCGTTTTACCGGTGCTCGAAGCGCTGGTCAAAGAAGGCCTGCCAGCCATCCTCTCGGTGGATACTTCCAGGGCAGCCGTGGCAGAAGCCGCCCTCAAGATCGCCCCCGTCTGGATTAACGACGTGTGGGCCCTGCGCAGCGATCTGCTCCTGGCGCAGGTGGCAGCCAGGAGCAGCGCGCCGGTGATTCTGATGCACAACCGCTCCAAACCCGGCAGCGTAGAGCTGCGCGACCGGCTGGGCGGGGCTTATCGCGGCGCGGATTATGAAAATCTCATTGAGGACGTCAAACGCGAACTGCTGGAAAGCGTTACCATGGCGCGTCAGGCCGGTATCCCGGGTGAGAACATCATTCTCGACCCCGGCATCGGTTTCGGCAAGAGCGTGGCGCAAAATTTGGAGCTCATCAACCGGTTGGATGAAATTCGCGCCCTCGGATACCCGATTTTACTCGGCCCATCGCGTAAATCCTTCATCGGCTACACGCTTAATCTGCCCCCCGAAGAACGCATGGAAGGTACAGCGGCAGCATCAGTGGTGGGCATCCTGCGCGGCGCGGATATCATCCGCGTGCATGATGTCAAACCCCTGGCGCGGGCTGCCCGCATGGCCGATTCCCTCACGCGGAGCCGCACCCCAGCCTGATTAAGCGCTCGCCCGCCTGCCGCTCACCGGCTCAACACCAGCGCCAGTTCATCCTCATACACCACCTGCCATTCCCCCTCCTCTCGCGCCGCCTGCGCCAACCTCGGCTGGTCGCTCTTGCTCAGCATCAGCAGGCGCACCCCATCCTGCTCCAGAACAGCCTGCCAGCCCACCTCCGCCCCCGCAATCTGCAAATACCGCTCCCACTGCTCCGGCGGAAACTGCTCAAAACGCGTGTAGGCCCACACCGGGCGCTCCGGTAAAGCCATCACCAGGTAACTTGAATACACCAGGTCTGCCCACAGCCTCCCGGGCAGGCCAGGCTGCCCGCGCAGCCATTCCGTCGCGGCAACCGGCGTCGTCTCCGAGACTTCCGGTGGGGCTGATTCCCACCACGCCTGCCTCACCCCCGGGAGCAGCAGCAGCGGCGCCAGCAGGAACAGTCCCGCCAGCGCCAGGTTGAGTCCAGCCGCGCTCAGGCGCAACCGCACCCTGCTGAAGCGCTCCACCAGCGGCTGCAGCAGTCCCGCGCACAAAAAAGCCAGCACGCCCGTGAACCAGATGACGTAGCGCAGGCCGCTCAGCGCCAGCCAGCCCAGCCCCACAAACCACAGCCAGCCCAGGCGCTCAGGTTTACGTGTAGAGGCCCCCACCAGCAGCGGAAACGCCAGCAGCCAGGCAAAGAACAGGTTCATCTGCCAGCCCGCGTTCACCGGCGGTTGCCATTCCTTGCTGAATAACTGGTTGGAGGGATTATTGATCAGTTGCAGCGCGTCCACCCAGGCCAGCGGGCCGCGCGGATTGATAAATGTTGCCAGCAAAGCCGCCCCCAGCCAGAGCGCAAGCACCTTGCGCTGCCCGCGCCCCACCAGCAGCGCCGCTCCGCCCACCGCAAAGAGCAGCACCGTCGAGCCGTGCAGGTTCACCCACAGCAGCGCCGCCAACGGCAGCCCCCACAGCCCGCGCGCCTGCCCCCTGTGCCAGCGCCACAGCATCAGCAAAGTCCATCCAAACAGGGGATAGGCAAATAATTGCGGGCGCATCGCCCAGTTGTTGCTGCCAGCCAGCGCTGCCAGCACCGTCAGCGCGGAGGCCGTCCAGCGCCCGGCCCCGGCCTGGCGGCACAACAGCCAGATGAAAGCGTAGAACAGCGCCAGCAGCCCACCGCGCAGCAGGTTGGTGAGCAGCGCCCCGCCTGTCTGCCGAACGCCCCAGAACACCACCCCCGCCAACCAGTGCTGGAAGACCGCCGGTTGCCCGGCCTGGGTGCTGCTCATGAACTCCACGCCCGGGATGGTCCCGCTGCGCGCAATTTCACCGCCGAGTCGCACGTACCAGCCGTAATCATTGGGCTGGATGGGCAGTAAAAAAGAGATCGCCAGCACCGGCATCAGCGCCATGCTGAGCGCCAGCGCATCCTGGCTAAAAGATCTGGAGAGGGGTTTCACAGGGTAATTATATGCCTCTTCAATGTTGCTCGTGGTTTTTAACAATCAGATTCGATTACCGCTTAGCATCTGACCTGCCCCACCCTTTCCTGACGCAATCGAAAAACCCTGCCTGCACCTCCCCCCGGACTTGCTTTTCACCCCTCTGCATGTTAAACTCACAACAGCGCAAATAACTGTAACCTTCTTCAAAATTTCTCATCCAATAACTGTGTAAATCAGCGATTAACTCATCAACAGGAGCTTTCCATGAACGAATATGATGTGGTGGTGATTGGCGCCGGCCCCGGTGGTTATGTGGCTGCCATCCGCGCTTCTCAACTGGGACTTAAAACCGCAATTATTGATAAACAATGGCTGGGGGGTGTATGCCTTAACGTCGGCTGCATCCCTTCCAAGGCGCTGCTCAAAAACGCGGAAGTGGCTCACACCCTGCGCGAGCGCGGCAAGGAATTTGGCTTCAGCTTCGAAAACCTGGTGCTGGATTACTCCGCAGCCGTCAAGCGCAGCCGCTCCGTCTCAGACCGGCTCACTCGCGGCGTGGGCTTCTTGATGAAGAAAAATAATATCACCGTTCACATGGGCGCCGCCCGCCTGACCGCCAAAGACACCGTACAGGTCACCGCCAAAGATGGCGCCGTCACCGACCTGAAAGCCAAAAATATCATCATCGCCACCGGCGCCCAGCCCACCGTTTTCCCCGGTGTGACGGTGGACGGTGAGAAAGTGCTCACCTATACCGAAGCCATCCTGCAAAACCGGCTGCCTAAATCGGCGGTCATCATCGGCGCGGGCGCCATCGGCGCCGAGTTTGCCACCATCTGGTCATCCTACGGAGCCGAAGTGACCCTGGTTGAGATGCTCCCGCGCATCCTGCCGCTGGAAGATGAGGAAACCTCGGCTGAACTGGCCAAGGCCTTCCAGAAGCGCGGCATCCAGATGCTCACCGGCAGCAAGGTACTTTCTGTGCAGGCTGGAGAGGCTGGCGTGACGGTCAAAGTGGCTGCTCCCGACGGTGAAAAGACCCTGGAAGCTGAGCAAGCCCTGGTGGCAATCGGCTTCAAGCCCAATTCCAAAAACCTGGGGCTGGAAGAAGTGGGTGTCAAGCTCAATGAGCGCGGTTTTGTGCAAATTGATGAGCGCATGGCTACCAACGTTCCCGGCATCTGGGCCATCGGTGACGTGACCGGCCAGCTGCTGCTGGCGCACGTGGCCTCAGCCCAGGGCGTGGTGTGCGCCGAGCGCATCGCCGGCGTGGAAACCATCACCCTCGATTACCGCATGATGCCGCGCGCCACCTACTCCAACCCGCAGGTGGCCTCCTTTGGCCTCACCGAAGCGCAGGCTAAAGAGCAGGGCTACCAGGTGAAGGTGGGCAAGTTCCCCTTCCAGCCCAACGGCAAAGCCCTGGGGCTCGGAGATTACGCCGGGTTCGTCAAAATCATCACCGACGAGAAATACGGCGAAATTCTCGGCGCCCACATGGTCGGCCCGGATGTTTCCGAATTGCTGCCCGAATTGACCCTGGCCCAGCGCATGGAACTGACCACCGCTGAGATTGCCCGCAACGTGCACGCCCACCCCACCCTCTCAGAAGCCATCCTGGAAGCCGCCCACGCCGCCGAGGGCCACGGCATCCATATGTAACGGCCTGTTTTCGCCAGAATCAAAGCAGCTCCTCGTGCAGGAGCTGCTTTTTTTGCGCGGGGCTCCCTCCACTATGCTATAATTTCCTCCCGAAAGGCACACTCATATGCTGCAAAAATTTATCAAAATCATCGGGGGCGATCCCCATAAAAAAGAGATTGACCGTTTATCGGAAATTGTGCGCCAGGTCAACGCGTTGGAAACCGAGTTTGAAGCGCTCAGTGATGACGGCTTGCGCGCCAAAACCGAGGAGTTCCGCCAGCACATCGCCGATCAGCTCTCCGGCTTCGAGGATGAAAAAGAGCGCCAGAAGGCTGAGCAGGACGCGCTCGCTGAAATCCTCCCCCGGGCTTTTGCCGCGGTGCGCGAAGCCAGCAAACGCACCATCGGCCTGCGCCATTACGACGTCCAACTGATTGGCGGCATGACCCTGCACTACGGCAAAATCGCCGAGATGCGCACCGGCGAAGGCAAAACCCTGGTCGCTACCCTGCCCCTCTACCTCAACGCCCTCACCGGGCGCGGCGTGCACCTGGTGACGGTCAACGATTACCTGGCCCGCCGCGACGCGCGCTGGATGTTTCCCATCTATAACACCCTCGGGCTGACGGTGGGCGTGCTGCAAATGGCCAGCCGCACCGAAAACGGCCAGAACGCCTTCGTGGTGGACCCGGGCAAAACCTCGCCGCATGAAGACCAGCATCACCTGCGCCTTGTGCCGCGCCACGATGCCTACCAGGCCGATATCGTTTACGGCACCAACAGTGAGTTCGGCTTTGACTACCTGCGCGATAACCTCACCAACTCCCTCGGCGAGCGCTCGCAGCGCGGGCATTATTATGCCATCGTGGATGAAGTGGATAACATTCTCATTGATGAAGCCCGCACCCCGCTGATCATTTCTGGGCCGGCCTCGGAAGATACTGCCTGGTACGCCCGCACCGCCATGGTGGCCCGCCAACTGCGCCCTGAAGACTACGAGGTCAATGAAAAAGACCGCGCCGTATCGCTCACCGAAGTAGGTGAAGCCCACGTTGAAGAACTGCTTGAGCTGCCCCTGCGCGACCCCGAGCGCCCGGAGGATGTGACCCCCGAACAGGCTCGCATCCTCGGCTACCTTGAACAGGCCCTGCGCGCCCAGTTCCTCTACCGGCGCAACAAGGATTACCTGGTGCAGGCAGGCAAAGTGGTGATTGTTGACGAGTTCACCGGGCGGCTGATGCCCGGAAGGCGCTGGTCCGACGGCTTGCACCAGGCGGTGGAAGCCAAGGAAGGCGTCAAGGTCGAGCCGGAAAACGTCACCTACGCCACCATCACCATCCAGAATTACTTCCGCATGTACCAGAAACTGGCCGGTATGACCGGTACCGCTCTCACCGAGGCCGAGGAATTCGCCAAAATCTACAAACTGGAAGTGCTGCCCATCCCCACCAACCTGGAGTTTGTCTCCACGCAGAACAACGCCCCCCTGGCGGAGATTTCTGATAAAGATGCGCAGGGCTACCGCTACCAGTATTACGCCCGGCGCGATGATACTGCCAAAAAACCGGTTTACTGGCGCCGCAAAGATTACCCTGACGTGGTCTTCCGCACCGAAGAAGCCAAGATCCGCGCCATCACCCTCGAAATCATCCGCTACCACATCCTCGGCAGGCCGCAACTGGTGGGAACGACCTCGGTGGAGCATTCCGAGCGCCTCTCAGACCGCCTGGCCTCTGAGCCCGTGCGCCGCCTGCTGCAGGTCTCATTGATCCGCCACACCTACCTTGAGAAACGCAACATCCAGATGCCGGAGCGCGGTATCGCCGAGCTGCAACCGCTCAACACGCCTATCCCCAATCTGGAGGTAAGCCTCCTGCGCAACCTGGCGCGCACGCTGGAACTAAACGTGAGCATGAATCCGGAAGACCCCGAGAACCTCAAGCGCCTGCTCGCCATCCTTGAACTGGGCGACGAAGATATTCCCCGCCTGGTAAAGGCCTTGCAGGGCGGCATCCAGCACCAGGTGTTGAACGCTCGCAAGCATGACGAGGAATCGATGATTATCGCGCGCGCCGGAGCCTTCGGCGCGGTGACCATCGCCACCAACATGGCGGGGCGCGGCGTGGATATCAAGCTGGGCGGCGAATTGCCCGAAGACGTGGTGGCTGACGTGGTGCGCGTGCTGAGCGCTGCCGGCATCCCCGACCCGTATGAGATGAACAACGAACAACGTCGCCAGGCGCTGCTCAAGCTTACACCCGACCAGTACGGCATCTACGAAGAGCAGGTCAAAGCCTTTCTGCAGTACTGGCTGGATATGGAGCGCGTGCGCGAGCTGGGCGGTTTGCATGTGATTGGCTCTGAGCGCCACGAAGCCCGCCGTATTGATAACCAATTGCGCGGGCGCTCCGCCCGCCAGGGCGACCCGGGCTCCTCGCGCTTTTACCTCTCGCTGGAAGACGAGCTCATGCGCCTCTTTGGCGGCGGGCAGGCGGAGGGGCTCTTCAAACGCCTCAACGTGGAAGAATCCCTCCCCATCGAAAGCGGCATCCTCGGCAGGCTGGTGGAACAATCTCAGGAGCGCGTGGAAGGCGCCAACTTTGACGTGCGCAAGCACCTGCTGGAATACGATGACGTGCTCAACGCCCAGCGCAAGCGCATCTACGAACAGCGCGACCGCGTCTTCACCAAGGAAGACCTGAGCGATGACGTGCTCGAAATGCTGCGCACCGAACTGCAGGAGCGCATCCCCGAAGCCCTCAAAGACGAAGAAGGCCCCTGGAAACTGCTGGCCTACCTGGAAGAAATCCAGCCGCTCATCGAGTTCGACGAGCTGCTCTACCCCTCCTACACCCTGCAGTTGATTCTCAATGATGTCAAACGCGCCCTGCCTGCCAGCGGCACGCCAACCAACCGCGTGCGAACCGCGCTGCTGGAAATGGCCGGGCGTGCCTTCGAAGCCGAGCGCGACCACCTGCTGCGCAGCGCGCGCGACCTGCTTGAAAAATCCGAAGAGACCCTCGCCAGCGCCCGGTCTGAGCGCATTGACGCGCTGGACGCATATTTTGAGGGCCTCAAGGAACCCGCCGAGGAAGGCACCCCCCCGCGCCGCCCGCTGGAACTGCTTGATGAGCTTTCCACGCTGACTCACCTGCCCCTCAAGCTCACCCCCGACCTGCTGCGCCAGTTGCCCTCCGGCGAGGAGGCGGTGAAGGATGCACTCGCGGAGCAAGTCAACGCCAGCCTGCAGATAACCCACGCCAGCCGCATAGTCGGCGCGCTGGAACGCCGACTGGAAGAAAGCCTGGGACTCAAGCTGACCAGCCTGCAAAACCTGAGCTGGGACGAAGCCGGCGGACAAATTCTGGAGGCCTTTGAGCAAGCCCTCGCCCGCCGCGCCGAAAGGCTGCTGGGTGGAAGCGGTCAGATTGCGCGCGACCTGGCCCCCATCCTGGAGCGGCTGGGGGATTCCGCCCTGGAAGAGCGCAGCCTGATTCAACTCACCCGCCTGGTAGCTCAGGGCAGCCGCCTTGAGTTTGACCGCCGCACCCACCAGCAGAACTGGCGGCGCTTCCTCAGGCTCTCCTATCCTTATTTAGCTGCCCGCCTGCTGGAAGGCGAATCCGCGCAGAACGCCACTGCCGATATTCTGGAGCACCTGGAAAAAGCCCGCGAAACCCTGCAATTTGCCTGGGGCAAGGTGGAATGGAACCGCCTGGCGCTGGGTGAAGTAACCCTCGACCAACTGGATCAGCGCATGCAGGAACACATCATCGAGCTGACCGGCGCAGAGCGTTTTGCGCAGCTCAAGCAGCAGCCGCTGCTGGGCTTCAGCCCGGAGGAACGCGAACAGGTCACCAGCGTGCTGGGCTGGCGGTTGCAAAACGAAATCTACCGCCAGATTCTGCTGGGAGTCATCTCGGAACAGTGGGTGGATTACCTCACCAAGGTCGAGGCCCTGCGCGTTTCAATCGGCCTGGAAGCCTATGCCCAGCGCAATCCGCTGGTGGAATACAAGGGCAAAGCCAGCGAACTGTTCCGCGCCCTGCTGAGGGACGTGCGCCAGGGCGCCATCAGCCGCATGTTTACCACTCAGCCGCGCCGCGGCAGCGAAGCCAGTGTTGAACAGCGCAGCGCTGATGCTTCCGAACCTGAGGCCGCCGCGGATAACCCGCCGCCATCCTCCGCAGACCAGCCGCGCGCCCAGCTTCAGGATCAAAACAAAAAGAAGCGCCGCCGTCACTAAGTACCCATTCCAAATGAATGGGCACTAAGCCGCGCCGCCAGGTAACCGGAGGGGATTTTGACCCAAACAAATCAGGTGGAACTGCGCCCCGTCGAACCATCTGACCTGCCCGTTTTCTTCGAGCACCAGCGTGACCCGGTCGCCGTCCACATGGCAGCCTTCACCGCCAGAGAGCCTTCCAACCGCGCCGCATTTGACGCCTTCTGGGCTCGCATTCTAGCGGAGGACGCGGTCCTCATCCGCACCATCCTCTTCCAGGGTCGAGTGGCGGGCAGCATCCTCAAATATGAGGATGAAGGCCATCCCGAGGTGAGCTACTGGCTGGGACGGGAATTCTGGGGCAAGGGCATCGCCACCTGGGCTTTGCAATTATTCCTGCAGCAATTCACCTCCCGGCCCGTTTACGCCCGCGCCGCCAAAGATAACCTCCCCTCCCTGCGCGTGCTGGAAAAATGCGGGTTTACCATCACCGGCGAAAGCGCTGGCTTTGCCAATGCCCGCGGTTGTGAAACCCCGGAGTTATTGCTAATCCTCAAGTGAAAAAACAACACCTTGACAGAAAAATATATGTTAAAAAGTAAACATTTTTCCCCGGTGGAGGGTTGCCAACTTCTAAATTACATCATATAATGGACTACATCTCTTTAAAAGTCGGAGTTCATAAACATATGGATCAGAACGATGCCCCCCTCGAGCAAGATGCTGCACCCGAGAACAACAACATTGAAAACCATGACAACATGGAATCACTACTTGCACAGGAGGGCCAGGGTATTGACTTTCCACGTCAGGGCGAGATTCGCCAGGGCGTCGTTGCCAGTCTCACGCCGGGTCAGATCCTGGTAAGTGTCGGCACCAAGTCCGAAGGCGTGATTAGCGGCAAAGAATACGAACAAATCCCGCCAGAAGAACTGGCTGCCCTGCAAATCGGCCAGGAAATTCCCGTCTTCGTCATCAACCCCGAGGACTCCAACGGCAACCTGGTGCTCTCCTACGTGCGCGCCCGCGAAGAAGTGAGCTGGCAGCAGGTGGAAACGATGCGCGACAGCAAAGAAACCACCCACAGCCAGATTATCGGCTACAACAAGGGCGGCCTCATCGTGCCGGTGGGCGGCCTGCGCGGGTTTGTGCCTGCCTCGCAAATCAGCCTGTCGCGCCGCGCCAACCTCTCGGGTGAATCCCCCGAGCAGAAGTGGAGCCGCATGATTGGCCAGCCGATTGACGTGTGCGTCATCGAAGTTGACCGCGAACGCCGCCGCCTCATCCTCTCAGAGCGCGCCGCCAGCACCGAAACCCGCGAAACCCTCAAAGAACGCGTTATCGAAGAGCTAAAAGAAGGCGATCTGCGCACCGGGCGCGTGACCAGCCTGGCAGAGTTCGGCGCTTTTGTCAACATCAGCGGCGCCGACGGACTGGTTCACCTCTCCGAAATCTCCTGGGAGCGCATCAACCATCCCAATGAGGTGCTCAAGGTTGGACAGGAAGTCAAAGTCAAGGTCATCAGCATTGACCATTCCAAAAAGCGCATCGGCCTTTCCATCCGCCAGCTCCTGGCTGACCCGTGGATGTCGCAGGTGGCCAAATTCCAAGTGGGCCAGCTGGTCGAGGGCAAAATCACGCGCCTCACCAAGTTTGGCGCCTTTGCCCGCCTGGAGGGTGACATCGAAGGCCTCATCCACATCTCCGAGATCTCCGAGAAGCGCATCGAACACCCCAAAGAGGTGCTGCATGAAGGTGAAGTCGTCACCCTGCGCATCCTCAAGATTGATCCCGACAACCACCGTATCGGCCTGAGCATTCGCCGCGTCGAATCAATGGCCTATGCCGACCTCGACTGGCAAACCCTGCTGGAAACCGAATCACATGAACCGGCAGAAAAGCCCGAAGAACAACCTGAAGACAAGCCTGAAGACAAGCCCGAAGATAAATAAACTGGCTGCTGATGAAAAGGCGCACCGGACCGGTGCGCCTTTTTTCTGAGGTTATTCCCCCATGCCCTGGATCATAGACGGTCATCAAGACCTGGCCTATAACGCGCTCACCTTCAACCGAGATTCTCGCAGGTGCGCGGCCGAAACGCGCCTGCTCGAAAAAGACTCCCCCTATCCCCAGCACACCGGTCACACCACCGTGGGCTGGCCTGATTTTCAACGCGGGCAGGTGGCGGTCATCTTCAGCACCATCTTCCAGGCTCACCGGCGCTACCTTAAGGCTGACTGGGAAAAGCTGGCTTACACCACCTTTGCCGAAGCTCGCCAAGTCCACTACCTGCAGCTTGACCATTACCACCGCCTGGCTGAATCCGCCCCGGATAAGTTCCGCCTGGTGCTCACCCGCCGCGACCTGGATGCAGTCCTCGCCCCGTGGAGCACCGCTCCGGCAGCTTACCCCACCGTCACGCACCCGGTTGGCCTGCTGTTGGTGATGGAAGGCGCTGAAGGCATTGAAGATCCGCGCGAGTTGGAAGAATGGTGGCAAAAAGGGCTGCGTATCATCGGCCTGGTATGGTCTGGAGGGCGTTTCTGTGGCGGCTCCAACGAGCCGGGCGGCTTCACCCCACTTGGACACCAGATGCTGGAGGTGATGGCTGGCACAGGTTTTGCACTGGACCTGTCACATATGAACGAAATCTCGGTGCTCCAGGCGTTGGATAGCTACCCGGGCACAGTCATTGCCTCGCACGCCAACGCCCGCGCCCTGCTCAAGGATGTCCAGGGCGAGCGCCACCTCACTGACCAGGCCATCCGGCGGCTGGCAGAACGCGGCGGGGTGATGGGTGTGATACCCTTCAACCGCTTCCTGCTCCCCGGCTGGGCCAATACCGATGACCGCGCCCTGGTCACGCTGGAGCACGTCCTCGCGCAGATTGACCACATCTGCCAGCTCACCGGCAGCGCGCAGCACGTTGCCCTGGGCACCGACTTCGACGGTGGCTTTGGCTGGCCCGCCATCCCGCTTGAAATGGACACCATCGCCGACCTGCAAAAATTGGAGCCGTTAATGGCCCGGCGCGGCTACGCTGCTGGGGATATTGCCGCTATTTTTGGGGGCAACTGGCAGCGCCTTCTGCATCAGGTTCTGCCGCAATAGGAGGGTTTGAATGTCGGATCAGCACAGCGCCGCCAGTATTACCCCCACCCTTCCCATCCGCCTGCCTGTCATGCGCATTCGGGTCGGCTTAATCCTCACGCTGATTGGCTTCCTGGTGTTCATGATTGGCGCCAAGCCAGATGTGTTCGGCCTCGACCGCTCCCCGGTGATTGGATTTGTTCAAATCGCGGTCTTTCTGGTTGGCTTAGCCATCATGTGCCTGGGGGGATATATCAGCCTGCTGGCCCTCTGGAAAGGCCTGGTCACCAGCATCGCAGCGGATATCGGCCTGCGCCTGGTTTCTACCGGCTACGTCATTGCAGTGTTCACCGGCATGGCAGATATTTTCGGCTTTGGCAGCCACCCGTTCCCCATCATTCCGTATTTTGGCCCGTACCAGGCACTGGGAGTGGTCAGCGGTGAAATCATCATCGCCATCGGCTTCCTGATGCTGATCCCGTATTCGCACATCCATCTCCGGCGCTCCGCGCCACCCGCTGAACCCCCTGCGCAGTAGCCGCGCGGAACCCTACCCCAACCCCATCGCTTCCAGCATCGATTGGTTATCCGCAAACTTAAACTCCGCCAACCCGCAGGCAGCCGCCCGGGCGCGTTCCGCCGCTTCCAGGCGGGCCAGGTCTGCCTTGCCAACCACCGGTTGTGGCAACTGGCTGAGACGCTCATGCAGCCGGAAGGCCGGAGATTCTTCAAGAGGTTGCAGCGTTTGCAGGTATTGCAGCACCGCCCTGGCACACGCCACGCCGTCGCGCCGCGCCACGCCCACCAATCCGCTGCTCGGTCTGCGCGACCACCCCGCCACAAAAAAGCCTTCCAGCGGTTGATGGTTGGGCGGATCGCACACCTCGTATGAGACGCCATCCACCGGGAAGCGCGGCTCGGGGCATTTGACGTACTCACCTCCGTGCACCGGCAGCCCCAGGGCTTCATCCACCCGGTCTCCAATGGCAAAAATGACCGTGTCCACTGTCAGGGTGTGCAGCGTTCCCAGGCTGCGCGCGGTGATCTCGCCATCACGCATCACCAGGGTGTTATCTTCCACTTCCAGGCCGCACACCCGCCCCGCCGCATCGCCCAGCAAGCGCCGCGGCGAAGCCAGAAAACGCAGGGTGAAGTGTGTATGCGATTCATGCTGGCTGGCTTTTTCCAGCGCCAGGTGGATAAGACCCAGAAAATCTTCGGGGTTTTCGCCCAGCAAGCGCATCAAGGGGATGCACCGCTCCAGCTCATGATCCAGGTCCTGCATATCCAGCAAAGCTACAACCTCTTCCAGTTCCCCCCTGGAAAACTTCACCTCGCCCGGCCCGCGGCGGGCCACCGCAACCACATCCTCCACCTGCGGCAGGGTTGCCAGAAAGCGGGTGATATCCAGCGCCACGTTGCCCACCCCCACCACGGCAGCGCGGCGGCCAATTTCAAAATGAATCTGGCTGAAGGGCGGCAGGCGGTTGTAATGAAAGACCAGGTCCTTGGCGTGGTAAACGCCTTTCAAATCCTCGCCGGGTAATCCCAGCCGTTTGGTGCCCTGTGCCCCCACCGCCACCACAACAGCCTGAAAGCCCAGTTGTTTTAACCCCTCCAGGGTCAGTGCCCCCTGAGCGCCGATGGTGAGATTCCCGTAGTATTCCAGGTTGGGCAGCCCCAGCGCCAGGCGGAATTGTGAGCGCAGCCCCTCTTTAATCCTGAATTTTTCGGGGTAAATGCCGTACTCCGCCAGCCCTCCCGGCTTGATGTCGCGATTGAATACCACCACCTGCGCGCCATTGAGCGCCAGTTCCCGCGCCGCAAACAACCCCGCCGGTCCCGCTCCAACCACCGCCACCCAGTATTGTTCACTCATGCAAAGCCCTCAAAGTTTGCCTGTAAATCAGCCAATTCTCGGCAGTTTTATTGTTTCTCTGATTAAACCTTGCTCCTCACCGCATAATATACCTGATTATATCGTTTTTAGTACGCAAGAAAACAACTTTATGCTATATTCTGATTAACCAAGCATCAAAGCGTGCCAAAAGCCGCTTTGCCAGATTCAGGAGCTTTGTATGAGCACGTCCAACCCCAATCCCCCCACCGCTTCTCAGGCTGATGAACCCCCGCCGGGAATGTCCCGCCGCAGATATCGCCAGTTGAGTTCGTCCATCCACTCCGCCAACTACAACGTTGAAGCCGTCCCGGGTGAAGATATCATCTCAACCGAAAGCGCCCAGGCTGCTCCACAACCGCGCCGTCGAACGTTCAAATTTTGGCCGGCCTTCTGGACGGTGACCGGCATCCTCTCCCTGGTTGTCAACATCATCCTGGTGGTGATTGTCATGGCGCTTGCCAGCCAGATTTTTAACCTCAAATCCGTGCTGCAAACGCAGCTCATTGGCGGTTTGCGCCAGAACTTCGCCCTGATGGACCAGGCCCGCATAAAAACCATCATCCCCGTCAAGGCTGAGGTGCCCGCCAAATTCAACCTGCCCCTCAAGACGGAAACCACCGTCACCCTCACCCGTGAAACCACCATCCGCCGCGCGCGTGTCACCGCCCTCACCACCGGCGGCCTGAGCATCACCAACGCCCCGGCAGATATCATCCTGCCAGCCGGCACGCTGCTGCCCATTGAACTGGATCTGACCGTACCGGTTGACCAGAAAATTCCCGTCAACCTTTCGGTGAACGTGGATATCCCCCTCAACCAGACCGACCTGCACCAGCCATTCACCGGCCTGCAAAAGGTGATTGACCCGTATTACACGATGTTGAGCGATCTGCCCGGCTCGTGGCAGGAACTGGTGTGCGGTCCAAAACCCAGCGACCTGTGCAGGCTGTTATTCCCCAAATAAAACTGAGGTCTCATGCCCGAATTCATCACCAAGACCCGTCTCGCCAACGGACTGACGGTCCATCTGAAAGAAATCCACACCGCGCCAATTATCAGCCACTGGGTATGGTACCGGGTGGGCTCGCGCTATGAAACGCCCGGCCTGACGGGTATCTCGCACTGGGTGGAGCATATGCAATTCAAAGGCACCCCCCAGTTCCCCGCCGGCAACCTGGATAAAGCCATCTCGCGCGAGGGGGGCATGTGGAATGCCTTCACCTACCTGGATTGGACCGCCTACTTTGAAACCCTGCCCGCCGACAAAATTGACCTGGCCCTCCGCCTGGAAGCAGACCGCATGGTCAACAGCGCCTTTGACCCCAGGGAGGTTGAATCCGAGCGCACCGTGATCCTTTCAGAGCGGGAAGGCAGCGAAAACGAACCCCTCTTCCGCCTCGGCGAGTCTGTTCAACGGCAAGCCTTTGACCACCACCCCTACCGCAATGAGGTTGTGGGCCTCAAAGAAGACCTGCATGCCATCACCCGGGATGACCTCTACCATCATTACCGCAACTATTACGCCCCCAACAACGCCGTTCTGGCAATGGCAGGGGATTTTGACACCTCCACAATGCTGGCGCGGATTGAGGCGGTGTACGGCCCGTTAACCGCCGCGCCCACCCCGCCCTGCGCGGCAGGGCGCGAGCCTCAACTGAACGGAGAGCGCCGTCCCGTGGTGCAGGGCCCGGGACAAACCACCTACCTGCAGCTGGCCTACCGCTGTCCGGCAGCGTCCGACCCGGATTTCTTCGCCTGCACCGTGCTCGATAGCCTGCTGACCGGTCCCACCGGGCTGAACGTGTTCGGCGGCGGAGGGATCTCCAATAAAACCTCACGGCTCTACCGGGCGCTGGTGGAAAAAGAATTGGCCATCAACATCAGCGGCGGCCTGCAGGCCACCACCGACCCCTTCCTCTACGACATCACCCTGACGGTTAATCCCTCCCGGCAACCGGAAACAGTGCTGGAGGCGCTCGACCGTGAAATCCTGCGCCTTCAGGAGCAGCCGGTTGAGGAAGCGGAAATTACCCGCGCCGTCAAACAGGCCCGCGCGCTGTTCGCCTACGGCAGCGAAAATATCACCAACCAGGCTTTCTGGCTGGGTTACGCCGAAATGTTCGCCACCTACGATTGGTTCATCCATTACGTGGATGAGCTCAGCAAAATCACCCCGGGCGACGTGCAGCGCGCCGCGCAAACCTACCTCACGAACCAAAACCGCGTGGTGGGCCTCTACCAGCCCACCGGCCAGGAAGGCGGTGAAGCATGAACCCTGTGCGTGCTTTGCACCTCAAATCCCTGCCCGGCGCGGATGATATCACCCGCGTCGAACTGCCCAACGACATCACCGTTCTGGCGCGCGCCAACTTCAACAGCCCCTCGGTGGTCATCAATGGCTACCTGGCTGCCGGCAGCCTGTTCGAATCCGACGACCGCCTGGGATTGGCTCACTTCACCGCCCTTTCGCTCATGCGCGGAACGCAGCGCCGTACCTTCCAGCAAATCTTCAACGACCTGGAATCGGCCGGCGCCAGCCTGGGATTTGGCGCGAGCGTTCACAACACCAGTTTTGGCGGTCGCGCCCTGGCGGAAGACCTGCCCCTGCTGCTGGAATTGCTTTCCGAGTCGCTGCGCCAGCCGGTCTTCCCCCCTGAATACATTGAACGCCTGCGCGCCCAGATTCTCACCAGCCTGGCTGTCCGCGCCCAGGATACGGGCGAAATGGCCTCCATCACGCTCGATTCGATCCTCTTCCCGGGGCATCCCTACGGGCGCCCGGAAGATGGCTACCCTGAAACAATCCAGGCCATCACCCGCGATGAAATCCTCGCATTCCACCAGGCGCATTTTGGCCCGCGCGGGCTGGTGGTGGTGGTGGTGGGCGCCGTGCAGCCGCAGCAAGCCGTGGCAGCCGTAGCCCGCAGCCTGGGAGACTGGCTCAACCCCCTGCAGGTTGAAGCGCCCGCTCTGCCAGCCGTGCTGCCGCCCGCCCAGACCACGCGCCAGCATCTCGCCATCCCTGGCAAAAGCCAGACCGATCTCAACCTGGGAACCCTAGGCCCGCAGCGCAGCTCACCTGATTACCTGGCCGCCTCACTCGGCAACAATGTGCTCGGGCAATTCGGCATGATGGGCCGCATTGGCGACGTGGTACGCGAGCAGGCCGGGCTGGCCTACTCCGCCAGCACCAGCCTCAACGCCTGGATAGCCTCCGGCTCTTGGGAGGTTTCTGCGGGGGTCAACCCCGCCAACCTGCAGCGCGCCATTGATCTCATCCTCAGCGAGCTGCGCCGCTTCACCGCCGAGCCTGTTTCAGCCCACGAGCTGGAAGACAGCCAGGCCAATTACATTGGGCGCCTGCCGCTCTCTCTGGAATCCAACAACGGCGTCGCCAACGCCCTGCTCAACCTGGAGCGCTTCCAGCTGGGGCTGGATTACTACCGCAACTACCCGCAGATGGTAGAAGCGGTGACCCCCCAGCAGGTGCTGGAGGTGGCCCGCCGCTACCTGGATGCAGACCGACTGGCCATCGTCAGCGCGGGCCCGGAGCTGGTGTAACGCATGCCTGAACTGCGCACCGGTATAGACCTGGTGGAAATCCGCCGCATTGCCGCTCAGCGTCCAGAAATTCGCGAGCGGTTTTTGCGGCGCGTCTTTACCCCGCGCGAACTGGCCGAAGTGGGCAGTTCCAATGCCAGCCTGGCGGGGCGCTTTGCCGCCAAGGAAGCCGTGGCCAAAGCCCTGGGCTGCGGCATCGGCGCAATTGGCTGGCAATCCATCGAGATTCAGCGCGGTGCTCAGGGCCAACCGCTGCTCGTCCTGAGCGGAAAAGCCCTTCAACTTGCTGAACACCTGGGATTCACCACCTGGTCGCTCAGCATCAGCCACACCCGCACCTACGCGGTTGCCGCCGTGACCGCCCTTAAACTGCCGTGAAGATTCTCTCCGTCAGCGATGTGGAGCTGGGCATCATTTACAGCCCGCAGATTACCCGGCGCTTTGAAGATGTGGATTTGCTCATCGGCTGCGGCGACCTGCCCTACTATTACCTGGAATACATGATTTCCACACTCAACGTGCCGATGTATTACGTTCGCGGCAACCACTCCAGCCTGGTGGAGCAGGGCAGCGGCGGCGAACGCCGTGAGCCCTGGGGCGCGGTGGATATTCACCGCCGCGTGGTTAGCGATGCCACCGGGCTCATTCTGGCAGGCGTGGAAGGCAGCATCCGCTACAACTTCGGCAGCCACCAGTACACCCAGGGCCAAATGTGGACCATGGTCTTTCTGATGACCCCCGCGCTGTTCTGGCACCGCCTGCGCTACGGACGCTACCTGGATATCTTCGTCACCCATGCCCCCCCGTGGAAGATCCACGATGCCGACGACCTGCCCCATCAGGGCATCAGAGCCTTCAACTGGCTGGCGCGGGTGTTTAAACCCGCCTACCACCTGCACGGGCATATCCACATCTATCGCTCAGATACCATCACCGAAACGCAGGTTGGCTCAACACGGGTGGTTAACTCTTACGGCTACCGCAAGTTAGAGTTCAACCTGGTGCAAATGAAGCACCGTTTTAGAAAGCCGGGTATCCTTTCTCGCCGGCAGGAGTAAGCCTATGTCTGATAATTCCTCCCCTCGCATCCATGGAATTCGCGCCAAAGATGATTTCAACCAGGCTATTCGCAAAGGTTTCTGGCGCGGCGTGTGGAGCTGGCTCACAAATACCAGCACCGAACTGCTCCCCTTTGACCAGGTGCGCCAGGCACTGCCCTTCAGCGGGCAGCACGACCTGGGCCTGCGCGAAATTGAGCTGGAGCAAATCATCGGCAGCGTGGGACGTTACAACGATTTTGACAACGCCTTCCTGCCCCGCCGCACCACCGAACGCTCCCGCTGGGAGAGCATTGACCGCGCCCTGCTGCAGGATATTGTGCTGCCCCCCATTGAGGTCTATAAAATCGGCGCTTTTTACTTCGTCAAAGACGGCAACCACCGCGTTTCCGTCGCCCGCCAGCGCGGGCAGGTTTTCATTGACGCGCACGTGGTGGAAATTGACGTGGCTGAGCCCGTGCGCCAGGAGACGGATATTGACGACCTCATCCGTAAAAACGAGCAATACTATTTTGAAGAACAAACGCAACTTTCCAAACGCCACCCGGAGGCCAACATCGCCTTCAGCCTGCCAGGCGGACCGATTAAGCTGCTCGACCACATCAAAACCCACCGCTACTTCCTGGGACAGGCTCGCCAGGCAGAGGTACCCTATCCCGAGGCGGTATCCTCCTGGTACACCCAGGTTTACCTGCCGTTGGTGAAGGTCATCCGCGAGAAGAAAATCCTGGCAGATTTTCCCGGTCGCACGGAATCAGACCTGTACTTGTGGATTATCGAACACCTGTGGTATTTGAGGGAAGAGTATCACGGTGAGGTCAGCCTGGAGCAGGCTGCCGAGCATTTTACCGATGAATACGCCCCGCAACCGCTGCACTGGCTGCTCAACCTGCTGCAGCACGCCGGAGAGACCCTCGCCTGATAAGAAAACGGACGGCTAATCGCCGCCCGTTCATCAGGTAGATTGAGAGCCTTTTGATTTACCCGGCGAGGGGAATCAGTTCGTGCACCCCGATCCAGAAGTGGTTAGGGAGCACCTGCCGGTTGGGGCGAATATCCACGCCCTGAGCGCGGGTCGTGTTTGAGAGCATGGTGGGATGGACGTAGCACAGGTCGGGTTTCTGCCCATATTTCTTCTGGTAGTAATCCACCGCGCGCGCAATTTTAGTTTGCAGGTCGGCTTTGGGGTCATTATCAAACCACAACATTCCAGTTTTCATCATCTTTCTCCATTGATTACCAGTGCAATTTTTATACCCGCTCTGGGCAGGTAACCTACGGTCTGCATTTCACTTACGCAAACCCCCGCGATGGTTTCGGGCGTAGAACTCATGTTCTACAATAGTATAGCAATTATGTTCTAAATTGTCAAGGGGCTTTTTAAGAGAAATTCAACCTGGAGATGGAATCATCACCGCGCCCCATCTGGGGCGCGGCAAAAAACAGGCAGTGAATCAAACCCTGCAGCTACCCCCGCCGCACGCGCTGGCTGGCCTGCGCAAAAGCTGCCCGGGTGGCTGCGCGAGCCTCCTCCAATCCTTTAACCGTCACCTGTCCGCTTTTCAGGTAACCGAGCACAATCGCCTCTGCTGCAGCCACCTCGGCGCACACACCTGCCAGTTCCCCTGCAATTTCGAGCGGAATCAGCGCCACGCCGTTGCAATCCGCGTGCAGCAGATCGCCGGGGAAAATGGTCAATCCGCCCACCCGCACAGGCACGTGGATGGCGGGAATATGCGAATAACCGTGCGAGCAGATGGTCCCATTGGTAAACAGCGGAAATCCCAGCGCGCGCACCTGGTCAAGGTCGCGTCCGGCGCCGCTGGTGATTAATCCCACCGCGCCAAATGCCTTGTAGGTGGTACACATCACCTCGCCGATGGTCGCGCCAACTGCGGGTTCATCCAGGTCCTGGAAGACCACCAGCGCCGGGCCGGGCAACTGTGCAAAAGCCGCAACCTGCGCTTCGCTATCAGGATAGGTTTTTCCCTGCCGCGGCCAGGCATCAGAGCGGAAAGTGGCGGTGGAAGCATACCCCACCACCGGCGGCATCTCCGGAAAACAGGCTTTGATGCGGCTATCGGTATAGCCGGTGTTGCGCGGGCGAACAGCAAACAATTCAATGGCGTTGCACACCGTGGGCGTATCGTACTGGCACAGCGCTTCAAGGTCAGTGGCGGTCAGGCTAGACATGCAAACCTCCTGGGGGGATCATTGTTGAGATAAAAAAATTTACTGCCGGGTGAACCAGGCTCAATAAACCCAAGCGCAGCGAAAGCCCAGGTCGCCATCCACGTTGATCGGGCTGTTTTTGTAGCGGTCTGCTGCGCGCAAATCCACCGCCTCGTTGGCCCATCCGCCCCCGCGCGCCACACGGTACGTGCCCGTGGAAGGCCCGGTGGGATTGCGCCAGGTACCCGCCTGCGAATACCAGGCCTCATCATAGAAATCCGCGACCCATTCCCATACATTACCAGACATATCCAGCGCCTTAAACACGCTCATCCCTGCCGGGTAACTGCCCACCGGCGCGGTGAACTCATACCCATCGTTGACGGTGCGGTCGGACCAGGTGCGGTTGAGGCTTTTATCGGCAAAATTGGCCTGCGTTCCGCTGGGTTTACCGTCTCCCCACGGATAGAAGCGCCCATCCAGCCCGCGGGCGGCCTTTTCCCACTCTGCCTCGGTGGGCAGGCGCCTGCCAGCCCAATCACAGTAGGCTTTTGCGCCGTACCACGTCACCCCCACCACGGGATGGCTGGCAAAACCGGTGTCAATGCTCCATTGCCCGTTCACCAGCCGGATGTGAGGAAATCCACTGCTGGTCACCAGCCAGGGCGCGCCGCCCTCAACCTGGTTGCCTTTAGCAGACAGGAAGCGCGCAAACTGGGCGTTGGACACTTCATTCTGGTCAATCCAGTAGTTATCAATGTAAACCGTATGCTGGGGGATCTCATCCGGGTCGGCAAAGGCATCCAGGCTCTTGATTGAACCCATGCTGAATTCTCCCGCGCGCACCAACAGCAGAACCATGCCGTCTTTGCCAATCCGCGGCTCGTTCAAGTTAGCGGTGGGCTGCGCCGGGCGGCTGGTCGGCGTCCAGAATGCAGCCGGGCGCGTGATGGTGGCACTTGGGCGTGGGGCAGTGGCGCTCTTCACCGCGGTGGCAGTGGACGGTGCTTTAGTGGGCAGCGCTCTGGTGGCAGAAGCCACAACCGGTTGAGCGGTAGCCGTCACCACGATGTAGATGGGCGTCTGCGTTGGAATGAGTACCTCGATAATTTGTTGCGGGGTGCAGGCTGCAGCCCCCAGCATGAAGACAGTCAGTGCCAGGATAGCGCGAAACGTGAACGAGCGGTAAAGTGGCAAATGGGTCATGGTCCCTCCAGTTGCCATAATTATAGAGGAAATGCCGCCAATCATAAAGCTGCAGGGAATAATTTCACGCGGAGGAGTGGCGCATTTGGCTGAATTAAGGTATCCTTAGTGTACTGACATCCCCACCATCTCTCGGAGGTCATTGTGATAAAAGAGACTGTCAAAGAAACTGAAGCCCGTATGAAAAGCGCTCTCCAGGTGCTGGAAGACGACCTGGCAGGCATCCGCACCGGGCGCGCCAGCCCCACCCTGGTGGAACGCCTTCAGGTGGAGTATTACGGCATGCCAACCCCGCTCATGCAGTTGGCCACCATCAGCGTGCCTGAACCGCGCGTGCTGCTCATCCGCCCCTTCGACGCCACTTCCCTCAAGGCCATCGAGCGCGCCATCCTGGCCTCTGACCTGGGGTTGACCCCCAACAACGACGGCAAGGCCATCCGCCTCAATATCCCCACCCTCACCGAGGAGCGCCGCCGCGACCTGGTCAAAGTGGTGCACCACCGCCTTGAAGAGACCCGCATCGCCATTCGCAACGTGCGACGGGATATCATGAAAGACCTGCGCGAATACGAAAAAGAGAAATTAATCTCGGAAGATGACCTGGAAGAAGCCGAGGAAGAATTGCAGAAACTGACCGATAAAGAAATCCACCAGGTGGAGCTTATCGGCGAACGCAAGCAGAAGGAGATTATGGAGGTCTAACCACCCCCATCTAAAATGAGCCAGAACCCCTCACAGCCGGTCACGAACATTCCAACCCACGTCGCCATCATTATGGACGGCAACGGGCGCTGGGCCGCTGCGCGCGGGCTGCCGCGCATTGCCGGGCACCAGGCCGGCACCGAAAACCTGCGCCGCATCATCACCGCTGCTGTGGAAGAAGGCGTGCAGTACCTCACCCTTTACGCCTTCTCGACCGAAAACTGGGGGCGCCCGCAGGATGAGGTGGAAGGGTTGATGCAAATCCTGGCGGAGGTGATTGACCGCGAGTTGGATGAACTGCACCAGGAAGGTGTTCAACTCCGCCACCTGGGCCACCTGGAACAAATTGCCCCCTCGCTGCAAGCCAGGGTGCATCACGCCGTTGACCTAACCCGGCATAACACCCGCCTGGTGCTCAATCTGGCCTTTAACTACGGCGGAAGGGATGAAATTGTCTGCGCCATTCGCCAGATGCTCGCGGATGGACTCCAACCGCAAGAAGTCACCTCGGAGCTGGTCAGCCAGTACCTGTTTACCGCTGGCGTGCCCGATCCAGACCTCATCATCCGCACCTCGGGGGAAATGCGCATCAGCAACTTCCTCATCTGGCAGGCCGCCTATTCTGAATGGTATTTCACGCCGACCCTTTGGCCGGATTTCGACAAAGCCGAATTTCACCGCGCCATCCAGGAGTTTTTGCACCGCGACCGGCGCTTTGGCCGCATTTCTAGCGAGGGGGGGAACAAAGCGACCAATGCTGCGTGACCGTCTCCTGGTGACTGTGATCCTGGTGCCGTTAGTTGCCCTGGCTATTGCACTGGGAGGTTGGTTTTTTGCTGCGGCTGTCTCCCTGCTGCTGGGCATCTGCGCCTGGGAATACTGGCGCATGGTGCGCTCCGGGGGATACAACACCTCGCTGGTGCTGCTGGTGGTGGGCGTGGTTGGCATTATCCTGCTGCATTTAGCCTTCGGTTTTGAAGGCTCAGCCCTGGCCGCCAGCCTGGTTTTACTGGCTGCCATGGCCTACCACACCATCGAATACCAGCGCGGTTCGGATGGGTCGGCCACCCACTTCACCATGGCTGTTGGCGGATTGTTCTACCTGGGCTGGCTGGGCAGCTATCTCATTGCCCTGCGCAACCTGCCGGATGGCGACCTCTGGCTCTTCACAGGTCTGACCGCCGCCTGGTTTGCCGATTCCGGCGCCTACTTCTTCGGAATGCGCTTCGGAAAGCACAAGCTCGCCTCGCGGGTCAGCCCCAAGAAAACCTGGGAAGGTTACCTGGCCGGGATCGTCGTGGCCATCATCTTCAATGCCCTGCTGGCCTGGGCCTGGTCGCTGCGCGCTCCACAAATTACCCCGCTCAACGGCGCCCTGCTCGGGCTCATCGTCGGCGCCATCGCCCCCCTCGGCGACCTGGGGGAAAGCATGCTCAAGCGACAGTTCGGGGTCAAAGATACCAGCCAGTTGCTGCCCGGCCACGGCGGCATGTTAGACCGGCTGGATTCCACCCTGTGGGCCGCCGCCCTTTCTTACTACATCATCACCTTCTTTATGCTATAGTCAATTTGGATTAAAACCTCTCGAGGAGCGTTCAAATGACCAATACAACCCCAACCCGCAACCTGGCTCTTGAGCTTGTGCGCGTCACTGAGGCTGCCGCGCTGGGCGCCGGTCGCTTTATGGGCCGCGGCGATAAAAACGCCGCCGACCATGCCGCGGTTGCCGGCATGCGCCTGGTGCTCAACACCATCGAAATGGACGGCGTGGTGGTGATTGGAGAAGGTGAAAAAGACGAGGCACCCATGCTGTTCAACGGCGAGCACCTGGGAACAGGCGGCGCGCCAGCGGTGGATATTGCGGTTGACCCCATTGACGGCACCCGGTTGCTCTCCAACGGGCAGAGCAACTCCATCTCAACCGTGGCCCTCGCCCCGCGCGGCACCATGTTTGACCCCGGCCCCTTCCTCTACATGGAGAAAATCG
>CAYVOX010000008.1:0-47690 GCA_964453035.1 uncultured Anaerolineaceae bacterium | reverse complement strand
GAGAGAAGTGATTTCTTCCTGAGAAAGTGCCAGGGCGTAATGCTGGTGGAAAAGTTCGGTGATTTCCTGAGGTGTGAAAGCCAGGTCATTCTGATCAATCCACAAGACTTCGCCGCGGACATTCCAGTCGCTGAGACTGGGAAGCCTGACGGGGTAGCGTGAGGCGAGGATGAAGTGAAGATCGGCTGGCGCGATGCTGATGAGGCGGTCAAGCAGCACAGGTACATGCGGGGAATCAGCAATCTGATGATAATCATCCAGGATCAAGAGCGCAGGTTCTTTCAGCGCTAATGAAATTTGGTTGACCAGTTCATCGGTGAGGTCAGTCCAATTAATCTCTACAAGGTTGCTACTCTGGTTTTCGATGAATGTTATGAGGGAATCCGGATTCTTGATAAAGGACCGGCAGGCATGGATGAGGTGAAGGAAGAAGGTGACGGGATCGGAATCTTCACCTGTGAGATGATACCAGGCAATGTTTTTTTGAGAATCTGACAGGCTGGCCAGGGCTGTACTCTTTCCGTAGCCGGCGCCTGCCTGGACAATCGTCAGGCGATACTCAAGTGATTCAAGCAAACGCTGAGAGACCCGCGCGCGATGCAGAATTCGCCGGTTAAGTCGAGGGGGCGTGAGCCTGGTTAGAACAACAAGATTACGAGATGACATTTCACCCTTAAGCCTGACAAAATTATAGTGCAGGTTGATTGATGGGACAAGAATAATGGAAATTGCTCGCAGGAGATCTTGAGAACAAAAAACACCTGCGATTAAGCAGGTGATTGAGGAGTGTGCCCCAGCCGAGATTCGAACTCGGATTTTCAGCTCCGGAGGCTGACGCTCTATCCATTGCGCTACTGGGGCATAACGGAATTATTTTACCACGAGAGTTGAAGTTTAATGGATTAACCGCTGTGAATGTGTGGCGATAGATTGCGCAATTCCACTCGAAGCTGGCTGATGATGGCACTGTTGCCAAGTTCTTCGCCCCGGGCTGCGAGTTGAACTTTCTTATGGGAAATTTCCGCGCAAAGCTGATAGAAATGACCGGTGGAATGAAAGCGTTTTTGTGCCAGGGCTTTGAGCCGGGCACGCCACCTGAGAGAGGGTGTGCAGGCAGTGAGATATTGGGCCGGAGTGATGACGCCCAGGGTTACTTCTTCGTTGAGATGGGTGAGGAGGAACTTTTTCTCACGGTTGATGAGGTAAAGGATGAAGATGAACATGAAGGTCCAACCCACCCAGTCAAAGGTTGTGCCGACAAAGACGCCAATTGGATTGCGGGCGAGGGATGAGAAAGCGTTGTGTGCGGCGTGGGCAAAAACTGCGATTAAGAATCCGATGATTGGTGCGGCTCTTCTTTTAAGACCATCGGGCAGGATGCGAAAAAGGGCTAAGCCGATGCCAAAGAAGGATGTATAAAATGGATGCTGCCAACCAACCATGATCACGCGGACAAATACGAGAAACCACAACCCCTCCATGCCGCTCTTGAGGTAGCCGAAGGTATAGATATAGTAAGTATTTTCCAGAGCCGCAAAACCCAGAGCAACGATGGAGGCGTAAACTATGCCGTCCAGAATGGAGTCGAATTCCTGGCGCTTACGGATGAACACCAAAAGCACCGCCAATCCTTTGAGCGTTTCTTCGATCACAGGCGCAACCAGAGTGCTGGTAGCCAGTGCGGAGGTTGCCTCGGATTGGGTGAATAGCATGAGGCCAATTTCGACGGAGGTGTTGATGACAAACGCGCCTAACCCGGCAACCAATACTCCCCACAGGAAGACGCCCAGGAGTAAATCGCGCGGTTCTTTCTCGTACCGGTCAAGCCAGTAGACGAAGGTTGCGAAAAGCAGCATGGGGATGAAGCCAAAAAAGATGGATAGTAGCAAGCCCATTAGATATTCGAGGGGGAAAGGATTAATCTGACACGCTCGACTCTGAATTCCAGAGGGTCGCATTCCAGAGCCGCCAAAACTTCCTCCGGCCTGCCGGTTGCGCCCTCGCGGGCGCTGAGCTGCATGAAGAGATGCGAAGCGGATTTAGCGGAGGATTCCAGGGCGAGCTGCTCAATTAGCGGGCGTAAGTCGTAGAATTTTCCGCGCCTTTCACGTAAAAGTTGAGAATTTTCGAGCAGTGAGGCTACCCTCCCTGACAGCGTATCGGGCAAGGCTGAACCAATTGGCACGGCGTGATATTGCGCTGAAATAACCTGAAGGGGCAGCGAAGGCGCGCGCACATCTATGGATTCGATGGTTGTGATTTCTAACCCCGGGGGGACGGACAGTCTGAGTATTTTGGCGATCTCTTCCACATCCATTGCCTGTTCAAGCCAGAATTCAACCAGGTCATTTCGGCTTGTCATGCCCAGGGGAAGCGGGAGAGCCTGGTTAATGCGGGGTTGCGGGTGAAAGCCCTGGCTGTAAGCCAGGGGGAGCCCGGCCCGGCGAAAGGAGCGCTCCCAGATACGGTGCATATCCAGGCTGCCCGTATATTTGAGGGCGTTTAGTTTTGAAAATGTGACGCGAATGCGGAATACGGGAGGTTGATTCATGAGACTGGTGACTTCGATGGTTGTTTTGAGCTGGGGGAGACATCCGGGCATTTCCACTCAGGGCCGGGGAACTGGCGACGCAATTCATTAAACATCTGTAGGATTCCGCAGGCGTAACATTGCTCACGGCAATCCGCCCGCAGAGAAGCGGTAAGGCTGTTTTTGTACTCCTCCAGCAGGAAGGATTTGCGTACACCGGGATTGATGTGATCCCAGGGGAAGACTTCATCTAGGTTGCGCTGGCGGTGGGAGAAAAAATCGGGGTTAATCTGGTTCTCCGTGAAAGCCTCTTGCCAGGCCTGGAAATTAAACTGGTCCTGCCAGGCATCGAAGCGGGCGCCTTTCCTCCAGGCTGATTCTATCACCGGGCCCAGGCGGCGGTCTCCGCGCGAAAGCCAGGCTTCCAGCAGGGTTTCTTTGGGGTCGGTCCAATTCAATTTGACGCCATTGGTTTTAAGCGCGCGGCGCAAAAGCATCTGTTTTTCGTGGATTTTGTCGGGAGTATCACAGGGCACCCACTGGAAAGGGGTGTGGGGTTTGGGTACAAAGGTGCTTACGCCCACATTTAGGTTGGCGCGGTGACCGACCACTTTTCGACCCTCAGCAATAACCTTCCGGCACAGGTCGGCGATGGCTTCAACATCCTCGAGCGTTTCGTGGGGGTGGCCAATCATGAAGTAGAGTTTTATGGTCAGCCAACCACGGGAGTAGATGGCTCGGACGGTTTCCAGTAATTTTTCGGTGGAAATTGGTTTGTTGATGATAGAGCGCATTTTTTCGGTGGCAGCTTCAGGAGCAAGCGTGAAGCCTCCCTGTCGGGAGCCTTTGAGGTGTTCCATCAAGTCAATTGAAAAGGATTCAATGCGCAGCGAAGGAAGGGAGACGGTGAGGTGTTTTCCGGTGAAGCGAACACTAATCGCCTCAACCAGCTCAAGGATCTGGGTGTAATCTGAAGATGAGAGTGAGAGCAGGGCAACTTCTTCAAAGCCAGTGCTATCAAGCGCGGATTGAATGGCATGGACGATCTCCTCAACAGGGCGTTCCCGCACAGGGCGATTAATCATCCCTGCATGGCAAAAGCGGCATCCGCGGGTGCAACCGCGCATGATTTCAACAGCAACCCGGTTATGGACAACCTCAATATTGGGGACGAGAAAATTCGTGGGGGGAGGGGGCAGCTTTCCAAGGATGCGTTTGTTGATTTGCCGAGGCGCGGTAGGAAGCATCCGCTGATAGGTTTCGATGGTTCCATCAGGATGGTAAACAGGCTGGTAGAAAGATGGGACATACACGCCGGGGATGCTTGCGAGCGCCAGCAGGAGCGCGGCACGGTTTTGGGGCTGGATTTCTTTCCAATGACGGTGCGCGTCTATGATTTCGTGAATGACTTCTTCCCCTTCGCCGATGACAAAGGCGTCAATAAATTCAGCCATTGGCTCGGGGTTGAAGGTTGCGTGACCGCCGGCAATGACCAGGGGATGATCGGCCTTTCGATCTTTTGAGTGCAGTGGAATAGCGGCAAGGTCGAGCAGATTAAGCGTGTTGGTATAAAGCGTCTCGTAAGGAAGGGTGATGGCAAGAATGTCAAAATCAAGCAGAGCGTGTTTGCTCTCGAGCGAATAGAGGGGAATGCCCGCCTGGCGCATGACGCTTTCCATATCCAGCCAGGGGAGATAGGTTCGTTCGGCCAGGCAATCGGCGCGTTGGTTGAGTGCCTGATAAAAAATTGCTAGTCCGAGGTTGGGCAAGCCCAGGTCATAAATATCTGGAAAAGCCAGGGCAACGCGGGTGCTGACAGAATCCCATGGTTTAACCACCTGATTTAATTCGCCGCCAACGTAGCGACCAGGTTTTTGAACGCGCAGTAAAACACGGTCGAGTTGGTCATCAATTTGTGAGGGTAAAAGCAAGGGCAAGAAGAACCTCCAAAGCCTGGATAAGCTTCAATTTTACCTGAAATTATCCGAATTTCAGAAAGTTCCTTTGATCATGCCTCCATCCACAGTGAGCATGACGCCGGTTATGAAGGAGGCGGCAGGCGAGACGAGGAAGACGGCGGCATTGGCAAATTCTTGCGGGGTGCCTATCCTGCCAAGGGGTGAATCCCTTGCTACTTTTTCCAATTCGACCGGAATCGAAGTGTTGTTTGCTTCAGCGCGGGCGCTAAGGAGCTGGGTTACGCGCTCTGTTTCTGTCCAACCAGGTAAAATTGAGTTGACACGAATGCCAAACGGTCCGAGTTCTAGAGCCAGTGATTTGGTCAACCCAACCGTTGCAGCCCTGACGCTATTAGAGAGAATCAGATTGGGCAAGGGCTGTTTAACCGACATGGACGTCACTGTGAGAACGGAGGCGGCGTTTGACTTTTTAAGGTGGGGCAGGGCAGCGCGGATAAGTCGAACCTGGCTCAGGAAGGAAAGATCAATCGCTTTTTGCCAGGCGAGATCGTCGAAGGATTCAAAAACGCCGGGAGGAGGTCCGCCAGCATTGCAAACGAGGATATCCAAACCACCCAGGGCGGCGATAGTTTGCAGGATTAGTTTTTCTGAAAATGCAGATTCGACCACATCGCCGGGCTGGACCAGGACGGACCGGGAAGTCTCGGTTTCAATCTTGCGCGCGGCAGCGGTTAATTTAGCCGAATCTCGGCTGTTGATAACCACCTGAGCGCCTTCACGCGCCAGTTGCAGGGCGGTTGCGTAACCTAATCCGCGGCTGGCGCCGGTGACAAGGGCGATTTTTCCTTGAAGATGTAAGTCCACTCGACCACCTCTTTTTTTAGATTATCTCGATATGGAATTCGTCAATTTGCAAGTCACGCCAGGTGTGCTCGAAAAAGTGGAGAACAGATTGTAGAGCGCTTTGCGCATAGCCAGTATCGGTGCATAAAATGGCGCAGGCCAGGACAGTTTTGCGCCAGTTATCCTGAAGGCCAATTTCTGATACGGAGATATTGAACTCGCGATGCAGGCGGGAAAGAATAGGTTTTATAATGGAGCGTTTTTCTTTGAGGGAGGCACATCCCGGCAAGGTAAGGTGAAGGGTGAGAATCCCAACTGGCATAGAAGAAATGTAGCAGGATTTATCGGCAGCGTCAAGCAAGAGTTATTCCCTCTTGCGAAAAGGTTGGGCGGCGGTTACAATGGCCTACTGCAATAAAGAAATCAGGATGCTATGAACGATATAGAAACTGCCTACCAGCAGGCTCTGGATTACCTTTACAGCTTTGTTGATTACAGCCTGACACGGAATCTGCGTTACTCGCCGGATAAGTTTGACCTGGGAAGGATGCGGAAACTGATGGAGCGGCTGGGGAATCCCCAGCAAGATTATGCCATCATCCATGTGGCCGGCACAAAAGGGAAAGGCTCAGTTTCAGCGCTCACCGCATCCGTGCTGAGGGAAGCTGGGTATGAAGTTGGCTTTTACACATCTCCCCACCTGCAGGATTTTTCCGAACGCATCCAGGTGAACGGGGAGGCGATTTCGCATCAAGAGCTGGCTCAACTGGTGGATGAGATTAAACCGCATGTTGCGGTCATTGAGCAATTGACCACCTTTGAACTCACAACAGCCCTTGCTTTTCTTTACTTCCGCAGACGGAAAGTAGAAGTGGGGGTGATTGAGGTGGGGCTTGGGGGACGGCTGGATGCAACGAACGTTGTGGCACCATTGGTCTCGGTCATCACATCGCTTTCTTATGACCACATGGCCGTGCTGGGGAATACCCTCTCTCAGATCGCCCGAGAGAAGGCGGGCATCATCAAAGAAGGAAAGCCGGTTGTGCTGGCGCCGCAAAAAGATGAGGCTCGCAACGCGGTTGAGGAGATTGCGAGAGACCGTCACGCGCCGCTGACGTTAATCGGGCGAGATTACTATTTTGCGGCTCAATCTCACTCCACTGAGCAGCAATCCATGCTGGTGTGGTCGGCGCAGGATCAGACCCTGGTGGATGAATATATCGAGAGCGGTGGGAGAAGCAACTGGCAACCTGTCAGGTTGACTCTGCCCCTTTTAGGGTATCATCAAGTTGAGAATGCGGCGACAGCTTACGCAACCTTGCAGGTGGCGCGAGCCAATGGTTTAGCCATCAACGACGAGGATATCGCGCGTGGTTTCAGCGCAGTGCGCTGGCCGGGACGGTTTGAATTTTTGCGGCGCAATCCACCAGTGGTAATAGATTCGGCACATAATGGCGACTCGGCGCTAAAACTCAGGCTGGCATTGGATGATTACCTGCCGGGATTGCCCATTATCCTGGTTTTTGGGGCTTCAGAAGATAAGGATATCGGAAGCATGTTTAAGGAGCTGGTTCCGCGCGTGAGTTGCATGATTGCCACCCAATCGGAACATCCGCGCGCCATGGAAGCGGGGAAACTGGTTGCGTTGGGACACCATTACGGAATTAAAGCCACCTCTGTACTGCCGCTGGAGACAGCGCTTGATGAAGCGCTGAAATTAGCGGGTAATGTAAATGGAATTTTGGTGACAGGAAGTATTTTTGTTGCGGCGGCAGCCCGTGAATTATGGAACAGGAGACAGGTATGAGAGCAGATGATTGGGGTCATAACCAGGGCGATCCGGAGGATTACTCATCTTCCATTCACCAGAGAACTGAAGAGCTTTACCGCATCCCCGACGGAGAAGTAGATGCGGATGGTTATCTGGAATGCCCGGTGCTCATCCTGAGGGATATTGTTGTTTTCCCGAAGATGATATCCCCGCTATTTGTCACGCCTGGTTCCAACCTGCTTGCGATCCAGGAAGCTCAGTACAATGAGCAAACCGTTATCGCGTTGGTTCAGCAGGATTCCGAAGTGGAAGATCCAAAACCCGAGGATTTTCTTCCCATTGGGGTTGAGATGGCTGTGGGGCGATTGTTAAATATGCCTGACGGCAACAATTCCAGTCTGGTGCAGGGTCGCAGGCGGGTAGAGGTGGTTGAGTTTACCCAGGTTGAGCCATTTTACAAGGTGCGGGCGCGTGTGATTGACGAAACCGTTCACGTCACCCGGCATGTGGACGCATTGATGCGCACGACGCGCGACCTGTTCCAAAAATGCGTTCAACTGGATCGCAGTTTGCCCGATGAGGCGCATCTATTTTCTCTGAATATTTCTGAGCCAGCCTGGCTGGCGGATATGGTGGCGACAGCAATTTCCTTACCCCTGAAGGAGCGGCAGGCTCTGCTTCTTCTGCTTGAACCGAAAGAAAGGCTCAAACGCATCAACCGGTTGCTGGCGCAAGAACTGGATGTTCTGCAATTGGAAGATGAAATTCACAACAAGGTGCAGAATGAGGTTGACCGCAGCCAGCGCGAATTTTACCTCCGCGAGCAGATGAAGGCGATCCAAACGGAGCTGGGGGAAGGCGATATCTGGACGCGTGAGATCACTGAATTGAGAACGCGAATCGAGTCGGCGGAAATTCCAGAAAGCGCGCGAACAACAGCATTAAAAGAGGTTGAACGCCTGACGCAGATGCCGCCGATGGCTCCAGAGGTGGGGATCATTCGTACTTACGTGGATTGGATCCTGGAATTACCGTGGAACCAGCAGACGGAAGATAACCTGGATGTGCGCAATGCGGCAAAGGTGCTTGACCAATACCATTATGGATTGGGCAAAGCGAAGGACCGAATTCTGGAATACATTGCCGTTCGCAGCCTGAAACCTAAACATCCCAAGCAGCCGATTTTGTGTTTTGTTGGCCCACCAGGAACTGGAAAGACCAGCCTGGGACGCTCAATTTCTGAAGCATTGGGCCGCAAGTTCGTGCGCCTTTCGCTGGGGGGCGTGCGGGACGAGGCTGAGATTCGCGGGCACCGGAGGACTTACATCGGCGCGTTGCCGGGTCGTATCTTACAGACAATGCGGCGGGCCGGGACGATCAACCCATTGTTTATGCTGGATGAGGTGGATAAACTGGGGGCGGATTTTCGAGGAGACCCCTCGGCTGCCTTGCTTGAAGTTCTGGATCCAGAGCAGAACTTCGCATTTTCAGACCATTATCTTGAGTTGGATTACGATCTTTCAAAGGTTATGTTCGTCACCACGGCAAACACCTTAAGCAGCATTCCACCGGCGTTGGTTGACCGCATGGAAGTGCTGGAGTTCCCGGGCTATATTGAGGAAGAGAAACTGGAAATTGCCAAATTATTCCTCATCCCACGCCAGATTGAGGACGCAGGGTTGGAACCGAACGAGGTGCGCTTTCAGGATGAAACGGTGCGAAAACTAATCCGGCAATATACCTACGAGGCAGGCGTGCGCAACCTGGAACGGGAAATTGGCAGGATGTGCCGGAAAGTGGCACGTCTAAAATCCGAAAAGAAAACATTTCCAAGCCGGTTGACACCTTCTCTGGTAGAAAAGTTCCTGGGACCGCCCGAATTCTTTGAAACTGAGGCTGAACGCCAGGATGAAGTGGGCGTGGCAACGGCGATTGCGTGGACTGAAAATGGCGGAGAAATCATGCCGGTTGAGGTGCTGATTCTGGAAGGGAAAGGCAACCTTCAAATTACAGGACAGATTGGCGAAGTGATGCAGGAATCTGCGCATGCGGCTATGTCGTACCTTAAGTCGCGCTCGGCTGAGTTTGAAATTGAACCAGATGTGTATGAACGGCTGGATGTGCACATTCATATTCCGGAAGGCGCTATTCCAAAGGATGGTCCCAGTGCTGGGATCACCATGGCGACCGCGCTCATATCAGCGTTCACTAATCGGGCGGTCATCAAAGATGTTGGAATGACCGGAGAAATCACCCTGCGTGGAAGAGTGCTGCCGGTGGGGGGTGTGCGCGAGAAGATTCTGGCAGCGCACCGGGCGGGCTTGAAGACGGTGATTCTACCCGAGCGAAACCTAAAAGACCTGGTGGATGTGCCCAAAAAAGTACGGGATGACCTGAAAGTCATCCCGGTGACCCACATGGATAAAGTTCTTGAGGTGGCGCTGCATCCGGCGGCTGAAAAGCCAGCGCGCCATAAGCGGATGCGTCAGGCAGATGGCGAAACGAAGGAAAAAGCGGAATCGCCTGATTAATCCTTGGGCGGTTCGACCTGCTGTTTATCATTCTGAATGGAACGGATACCGTTGCGCACCTGGTTCAGGATTCGTTCCATTTCCATCTCAAGGTTGGTGAGCGTATCCAGGACGTATCCATCGGCCTCGTGGCGGGTGTTCTCGGCTTCAATTTTCCCCTGGGCAATGATTTGTTCAGAGCGAGCCTGGGCTGCTGAGACAATTGAATCGCGGTCAACCATCGCTTCGCTCTTCTCACGCGCCAGAGACAGGGTGCGGTTAGCTTCTTCCTGCGCCTGGGCGAGGATACGATCACGTTGAGCCAACAATTGTTGGGCTTTCTTGATCTCCTCAGGAATTGATATGCGCATCTGATCAATGATATCCAGCATACGATCTTCATCCACGATCACGTTGTGGGTGAAAGGGATCGAGCGGCTTTCATTGAAGAGTTCTTCTAATCGGTCAACCAGGTGCAAGATGTCCATTTAATCCTCCGCGGTATGTGACTTGATGCAATTATCAGGCCAAATGCTTAATCCCTCAAGGAAGATTGCGGGACAATTTGCTGTCCCTCTCCAAGTTCTCGAAAACGCTTCTGTAAAGCGACTGCCACGAAAGGCGGTACCATGCCGTTGACATCACCACCCAGGGCAGCAATCTCTCGGACGGTGGAGGAGGAGAGAAAAGTGTGCTCCTTGCTGGTGATAAAGGCAACGATCTCGATATCCGGGGCGAGGTGATTATTGGCCAGCGCATTCCGAAATTCAAATTCAAAATCGGAAAAAACGCGCAACCCGCGCACAATCACCTGAGCATGAATATTGCGGCAAAAATCAACCGTCAGACCAGAATATCCCATCACCTTTATTTTAGGATGATTCCGAAAAGTCTGGGTTGTAAAATCCAGGCGATCTTGTGGGGAGAATAGCAAATTCTTGAGTGGTTTATCAAAGACGGCAACGATGAGTTCATCAAACATACGGCTGGCGCGCTCCGCAATGTTGATGTGTCCAAAGTGGATAGGGTCAAACGTGCCTGGATAGACGGCTTTGATCATTTGGTCTCCTAGCTCATATCTCCCCGGCCCTCTCCCCAGAATCGGTGAAAGGTGGCGGCAAGGAGTTGGTGTTCGGGGTCGGATAAATTGGGATCCCGTTCAAAAAGTTGCTGCGCTTCGTGACGCGCTTTCTCAATCAGGCGAATATCGGTCAGTTTGGCCATGCGCAGATCCAGAAAGCCGGATTGACGCGTGCCAAGAAAATCGCCTGGCCCGCGCTGCTGCAAGTCTTTTTCCGCCAGGACGAAACCATCATTGGTGGCTTCCATGGCGACCAAACGTTCGTTTTCGAGGGTGTTTTCGGTTTCGGGAATGAGCAGGCAGTAGGATTGGTCAAGACCTCGTCCAACACGGCCGCGGAACTGGTGAAGTTGCGAGAGGCCAAACCGGTTGGCGCCCTCGATGATCATGACGGTGGCGTTTGGAACGTCAACGCCAACCTCAACGACCGAGGTGGAGATAAGTACCTGATATTCCCCGTCGCGGAATTTGAGCATAACCTCTTCTTTTTCGTCGGGTTTCATTCGTCCGTGCAGCAACCCCAGCTTGAGTTTTGGGAAAATCTCTTTCTGGAGGCGGACGTGTTCCTCGACGGCTGCCTTGGTTTCTTCGCGCTCGCCCTGCTCAACCAGGGGATAGATGATGAACGCCTGCCGGCCTGCAGCAACCTGGCTGCGGACAAGCTGGTAAGCACGTTCACGCTCAAGCGGATGAAGAACGTGAGTCTCAATGGGCAGACGCCCGACAGGCATCTGGTCCATGACGGAGAGGTCGAGATCGCCGTAAATGGTGAGGGCAAGTGAGCGCGGAATGGGTGTGGCGGTCATCACCAAAAGGTGAAGATTCTGTCCTTTGGAGCGTAACAGCGAGCGCTGCGAGACGCCGAAGCGGTGTTGTTCATCAATGACGGCTAACTGCAGAAGTTGAAATTCGACCGGGTCCTCAATGAGGGCATGGGTGCCAATGACGAGCTTGATGGAACCATCCGCAAGACCTGAGCGAATCACACGCTTTTCAGATTCAGGGGTGTCGCCAACCAGAAGAGCAATCTCAGCAGGTTGGAGGATATTCTGAAGCAGCTTTGACATGGTGCGGTAATGTTGCTCTGCCAGGATGCTGGTAGGTGCCATTATTGCAGACTGGGCACCATGCTGAGTGATGATGGCAATTGCCAGCGCAGCAATGACGGTTTTGCCGGAGCCCACATCGCCCTGTAACAGGCGGTTCATGGGGCTGCCGGATGCAAGATCGGCTCGGGTTTCGGAGAGCACGCGCTCTTGAGCCTCTGTCAGTTTAAAGGGCAGGCTGGCAATGTGTTCGAGCAGCCATTCGTCCGACACGCTGAAAACCCGAGCAGAAGCAGAACGCCAGGCTTTCTTCTGCGAGAGGACGCCTAATTGCAGGAAGAATATCTCATCAAAAGCCAGGCGCGTCTGAGCGGTGTTGAGCTGCTCCATCGAATCAGGAAAATGCACCTGGCGCAGGGCGTTGGTGATAATCGTCAGGCCGGCTGAAACGCGAATCGATTCAGGAAGAAAATCCTGAACACGGGATGCCCAGAAGGTGACCGTCTGATGCATTATTTTTCGCAACCAGCGCTGAGTAACATGACTGGAGAGAGAATAAACCGGCACGATGCGGTTGGTGTGGAGGTGTTCCTGGTCTAAAGGTTCCCATTCGGGACTGTTCATCACCAGGCGTCCGAGGTACATATCAACCTTGCCGGAAACGATGATCTGGGTTCCATGCGTGAGGCGGTTGAGGAGCCAGGGCTGGTTAAACCAGGTAAGACGCAAAAATCCTGTGCCATCGCTGAGGACAGCCTCGATTATTTGAGTTTGGCCTCCGCGCACCGAGCGACTGGCAGCGCTCTGAATGGTGCCAATGATGGTCAGCTCTTCGCCATATTCGATGCGGTTGATCGGTTTGAGTTGGGTGAAATCCTCATAACGCCGGGGAAAATAATAGAGCAGGTCTTCAAGGGTTTTCAAACCAAGCGTTTCCAGCGACTGGGCATTACGAGGGCCAATCCCGTTTAGAACGGTGAGAGGCGCGCGCAGGCCGGGCGTCTTATCGCTATCAATGGCGGCGGGGCGAGCCTGGGGCGGGGCTTCAGCAGCCCTGGCGGGAGGAGCAGCGCGGGGTTCGGCGGCGGGTTTTTGCCGGTAGGTTTTTGGGGAATCTGGGACCGGTGTGGCGCGGTCTGCATCCTGCAGGATCTGCAGGATTTCTTCAAGCAGATGAGACCGTTCTTCTTTATCCAAAAGACGATACTGGTTGATGCGCAGGACAACTGCCTGAATCAATTCATCTTTGAGATGGTCAGTCTGGGCTTCATTGACCCACGAGGGGAGGAATTTATCTAACCCGCCCACCACGGCTTTGTTGGAATATCCCAGTTCGGCTTCTAATTTAAAAATGCGGTTGAGTTTTTCAATCAGCGATGACATAGAACAATTTTACCGCATTCTGCGGTTGATAGCCGGATATTGCACGGCAAGATTTGCGGAGTCGGATGGGACTCAGGGGGTCTCGACAACCGTCAGGCCGGTAGTTTGAGGACCAAAAAGGGTTGCCATCGTCAGATTAATGTTATGCTCAGTAAAGGAAACTTTGGGCGAGGTCGCGGCGGCATGTTCTCGCAGCAAGCGCCCAACCTGGGGGGAAGCTGTTGCACCTTGAAGGAAGGCAATATGCTGGAGGTGGTCGAATTCATCCATGAACTCCTGGAATAAATCTACCACCTGGCGCTGGTTTTTGACTTTTTCAAGGGGGCTAAGTTTACCTTCCTCAAGAACGTAAACGGGAAGGAAACCGAGCATTTCACCCACATAGGCCTGTGCCATATCGATGATATCGGAGTGGTAGAGGTAGGAAAGGTTGGGGGTGCATAGGATGGAGTAGATATGCGGAATCATGCTCCTGACAATTTTCTCAACCTCGTTGATGGATTCTCCACGGGCAAAGCTTTCGGCTGCGGCCTGGACAATGACGCCAAGACCAATGGACGTGGTGCGTGAATCGATAACCTGAATGTTGCACCTTCCGCGCCATGCTTTAGCTACGTTTTGCAGGCGGGTGAACAGGGGACACAGGTGGGAGGATGTAACAATGGCAATGATGTGGTCATATGGCATGTTAGTTTCGGGAGAGATGACCCACGAGCCCAGTTCTTCCTCTGAAGGGATGGCGATTTTTGGCGGGTGAATTCCATCAGCTTGAGGCGGAAATTCATTTGCCCGCGATAATTTCGGCTGACTGGCAGATACAGTAGCCAGGTCAACGGTGAGCGGAATCGTTCTCACCGTGTTGCGACCGGCAAAGGAGGGTTGAGGAAATTGGACTGAGCTATCCGTTAGAATGCAGACAGACTTCATAATCATTCGATGGCAAGGATGAAATAATAATGCGGTTGACCACCATCATGCAGTTCGATTTCGTGTGAGGGGTATTTGGCGCGGATCGTATCGACGATCTCATTGACTTCGTTCTTCGTGATGTTGTTGCCGTAGAATAATGTGATCCTTTCGCGATCGTCGGTGTTGGCTTTTTCTAATAATTCCAGGCAGGCGTGGGAAACAGAATCAGATGAAAGCACCAATTGACCGTTGAGCAAGGCGATGATTTCGCCCTGCTGAACGTTGACACCGTTTAATTCAATACTGCGGGTGGCAACGGTAATCTCACCGCTATCCACGTCGTTGATGGCAGACGACATATCCTGAAAAACCTGGGCCAGGTCGCCATCCGGAAGCAGGCGCAACATGGCGCTCAGACCCTGGGGTACGCTTTTGCTGGGGATAACCATCACTTTTTTTACGGTCATGGTGGCGGCGGTCTGGGCAGCCAGGATGATATTCTTATTGTTGGGCAGGATGACGATTTTATCGGTAGGTATATTTTCGAAGGCGTGCAAAATTTCTTCGGTGCTTGGGTTCATGGTTTGCCCGCCCTCAACAACACCGGCAACTCCCAGGCTGGCAAAGATCCGGGATATGCCGGGACCGGGCGAAACGGCGATGACAGCAATCTGATTGGGTTCGATGGGCGCAAATTGTAACTTGGAGAGCTGAGCGCTTTTACTTTTGCCTTCGTCCATCTGGGCGATGAGGTTTTCCATCATCACCTTTGTGATGACGCCGAGGCTCATGGTGTAGTCAATGGGCTCATAGCGCTTTTCGGTGGGGACGTGAATGTGCATGCGGTAAATCCCGTCACCTTCACCGACCTGGATGGAGGTACCGATTTCAGATAGCTCGTTATAGAACTTTTCCAGATCGAGGGGTTGGTCTGGGCGAAAATCAACGACGACTTCGTAATCCTGTCCCGGCTCGACAGATTCCATGGCTTCTTCTTTCATCAATGCTAAGGGTTGGACGGTTGTTACTGCGGTTTCCAGGGACATTCCTTTGATATGGCGGAGCATGCCTTCAAGAATGAAGAATAGACCTTTTCCGCCGGAATCGACCACTCCGGCCTGTTTGAGAATGGGGAGGAGGTCGGGCGTGCGGCGAACAGCATCATCGGCGGCTTCTACCATGCGTTCGAGCATGGCGTTCATGTCTGAGGTCTCAGCGAGGAGGATTTCAGCTTCCTGGGCGACTTCTTTGGCGACGGTTAGGATGGTGCCTTCGACCGGCCTGACGACACCTTTGTAGGCAGTATTGCGAGCCTCCAAAAGGGCATGCACCAGGGCTCTGGTATCAATGGTGTCGTGATTGTCAACACTGCGCGCAAATCCCCTGAAAAGCTGGGAAAGAATTACGCCGGAATTACCTCGGGCACCCATGAGCGCACCCTGGGCAATGGCGTGAGCAATTTTGCCCAGGTTCTTTTCGCCCGAATCCGAAATTTCGGCAAAGGCGGCCTGCAAGGTGAGAACCATGTTCGTGCCTGTATCGCCGTCGGGTACGGGGAATACATTCAGGGCGTTGACCGTCTGTTGATTGGTACGCAGCCAGGTGAGGCTGGCAGAGATAAGTTCTTTCAACCCCTGCCCATCCAGCAGGGGTTCCTTTGCAAGCCTACGTCCTTCTGAAGCCAGTGGAATCTCAAAATCACTCATTAATTACTCCTAAAAAAGCCTGTCTGCAATTAATCCGGGTTGCTAATGCGCAATCCGCGAATGTGTACATTCACCTGGCTAACCGTCATGCCCAGCGCGCGTTCAACATTGAACCTGACGGCATCTGCAACCATGGATGCTACGGACTTGATGCGCGTGCCGTATTCGACAATGATATATAAGTCAATGGCAAGCGTGTTTTTACTGTAGACAATATCTACGCCCAGCAGGGGATCTTTGACCAGTACCTGAGCGAGGCCTTCGGCCAGGTTTTTGGCTGCCAGGCCAACCACGCCGTATGATTCGAGTGCGGATTGTGAGGCAATCGTCGAAATGGCTCGATGAGAGATGTAAATATTTCCGTATTGATTTGCATTCTCGTTCATGTGTTAAGCCCTTTTCTTTACTTTAACTTCTATTATTGTTGAAAGATACGGTTTGTGGTAAAATTGGTGCTTGCCAGGCAGAACCTGGCTAATTATTTGAATGGCGTTTAAGCTGTGAAAGGAAATAAACGATGGCAAAGTGTCAATCCTGTGGTAAGACGACGGTGTTCGGACATAATGTAAGCTTCTCTCAGCGCCATACTAACCGTGCCTTTCGCCCCAATTTGCAGCATGTGACTGTGCTTGAAAATGGCCGCAAGGTGAAGAAAGTGTTGTGCGCCAAATGCATCCGAACGATGGTAAAATCTGCATAATATTGAAACCCTAATTCAACGCAAAGGTCGCAGTACTGGCTGCGATTTTTGTTTTAAGCAACGCAACGCCTGAGGGTTTGCACGCCAGCGGCGATGCCTTGAGGATGTTTGAAAATTGCAGTGGCGGCAACAATTGAGCGCGCGCCAGCTTTGACTACCAGGGGCAGAGTCTGGACGTTGATACCGCCATCCACCTGGATAACCGCGTGGGATTGTTGCGAGGTAAGCATTGAGTGAACCTGAGCGATTTTTTCAACTGTGTAGGGAATGAAGCTCTGACCGGAGAAGCCTGGGTTGACCGTCATTACTAAAATCTGGTCCAACTGGGGGATGACGGCTGAAATTGATGAAGCTGGCGTACCGGGGTTGAGCGCGATCCCGGCTTTGCTGCCCAGAGAATGGATTTCCTGCAGGATTTTATTGATATGGGGCGTATTTTCAATGTGGACAGTAAGAATGGATGCACCAGCCTCGCGAAACGCCCTGATATGGTTTTCGGGCTTCTCAATCATCAGGTGGACGTCCAGGGGGAGAGCAGTCATCTTGTGGAGGGCATCTACAATGAAAGGTCCCATGGTGATATTGGGGACGAACATTCCATCCATAACATCCACGTGAATCATATCCACGCCAGCCTGTTCGGCTGAGCGAATCTCATCGCCCAGGCGAGAAAAGTCAGCGGCAGAGAGAATGGAAGCTGAAAGGATGATATCGGTCATTGCATCACCGGGGAGGGTTGAGTGTGAACCAGATATAAAGCCAGAAGGGGATTAATCCGCCAACGGCTAACAAGGTCACCAGACTGAGGCCAATGGTGAGCCAATCAAATTCCTGGGTAGGCGCGGCTTCATCGCGGGTAGCGCCAGGCGCGGGAACTGGTTGTGGGTTGATGGGCTGAAAAGTGGCGGCGGGGGAGGGTTGGGCGATTGGTTGAGAAGGAACAGGCGCACTTGCAACCGATGCGATGGTGGGAATCGTGTTGGGGGTTGGGATTGAAGTGGGTGTTGGCGATGAAGAAGGCGAATATTGGCGCGCCTGGGTACTGAAGTTAACCAGGATACGGCCAAGCTGGTCAGCTGAGCGATAACGAGACGAAGGCTCTTTGGAAAGCACTTTAAGGATTATTTGCTCGAGTGATCCGGGTATATCAGGGTTGAGCTGGCGGGGTGGTGTGGGTGATGCTTCGCGGTGGAGGCGGGCTAATTCGGTGGGGTTATCCGAATTGAAGGGTAAAGTGCCAGTCAGCATTTCATAAAGGATAATACCCAAAGAGTAAACATCAGAGGCGGGAGAAGGCGCAATGCCGCTGGCCTGCTCGGGGGAGAAGTATTGAGGGGAACCCCAGACGATATCGTTTTTTTCTTCGGGGAGGATGGCGGCAACAGCTCTGGCGATGCCAAAATCGGTGACTTTGAGGCGGTAGTCTGGCGAAACAAGCATGTTATGCGGCTTGATATCGCAGTGGACTAGTCCGGCGCGGTGCGCGTAGCCAACGCCGTTGCAGGCTTGAACCATCAAGGAGATGGCTTCATCAAGGGTAAACTGACCGCGGCGCTTGATCAGAGTTTTTAAATCAGTGCCAGGCACCAGTTCCATGACGATGTACAGGCGATCCTGGTCAAAACCAAAATCGTGAACGGTGACAATGTTGGGATGAGAGAGGTTAGCGGCGGCGCGGGCTTCCTGCCTGAAGCTCTCACGAAAAGCGACGTCTTTTGAGAAATCCTGACGGAGAATTTTTACCGCCACAAATCTTTCAAGGCGCAGATCCCATGCTTTGTAGATAACAGCCATGCCGCCGGTTGCAAGATTTTGTTGAAGCTGGTAGCGTTCACCCAAAATTGGAGTGGATTGAGCGTTTTTGTCCATCATTCCAAAGCGATTATATCATAGGCTAAACACAATCCAAAAACAGCGCCTCATTTTCGTTGATAGGTGCCCATCCACTCGGTCTGCGCCAGGATGTGACCTTTTATTGCCTCCATCAGCCTGGTTGCGTTGAGCCCCGCGGGAAGGCCTGGCTTGAGATCCAGCGCAAAGAGCTTGAAGTAATAGCGGTGAGGTGTGCCTGCTGGCGGGCAAGGTCCAAAGTAACCTATCCGGCTTGAGCTGTTGAGCCCCTGGGTGCCTAGCCCCTGAACCTCGGATGCTTTTTGGATATTTTCAACCAGCCCTGAAAGGGAAGGCTGCAGGTTGTACAGCACCCAGTGGGTATAGGTGCCAGAGGGGGCATCGGGGTCGTCCATAATCAATGCCAGGCTGGCGGCTGCCTTTGGAACGCCGCTGATCTTGAGGACGGGTGAGATATTTTCTCCATCGCAGGTGTACTGAGATGGGATAGGTTGAGCACTTTTAAAAGAGGGACTGTAGATAATCAAAGGTTGAGATGTGGGAGTGGTAAGCGGTGCCATCGTCAGGACGATGTGCGTTAATTCAGGCGTGGGGATGGCTTGTAGGGAGGGGGTGATGCTAATTTTAGTGGGTTCAACCGGCACACTGGTGGGAGCAAGGGTTGGTGCATGAGTGGGCGCCTGAGTGGCAACCGCGGGAGAACAGGCCGTCAACAGCAAGGTGAGAAAAAAGGAACTTAACCAAGTCTTCATTTTTTGCTCCTTTGGTGGTAATAATTTATAATTATAGGATATTCTCACCAGTTTCCCAAGGCGGCGAGGTATTATGAAATGGATAATGCAACATGTTAAAAAGAACCCGCTGAGTTTGATGGTACTCTTCCTGCCCCTGGCAATTCTTGCTGAGGCTTACCACTGGGGCGAAATCTGGGTGTTCGTTTTTTCTGCGCTGGGGGTTGTGCCAATGGCGGGGTATATCGGGTCAGCGACGGAATCCCTGGCGATTTATACCGGCCCGCGCATTGGCGGGTTGCTCAACGCGACGCTGGGCAATGCGGCGGAACTCATCATCACGCTGGTGGCCATTCGCGCAGGCCTCTTGGAACTTGTTAAAGCCTCCATTACCGGGTCAATCATCGGCAACCTGCTTCTGGTGCTCGGTTTTGCGATGCTGCTGGGCGGCTCAAAGAATGGGGTTCAGAATTTTGACCGACGCCAGGCGGGCAACCACGCGGTGATGCTCACTCTGGCGATCGTGGCGCTGGTCATTCCTTCTTTGTTCAGCCACTCGATTGGCCCGGATTCCGACCCAAAAGTTGAGGCGCTGAGCCTGGGCGTTTCAGTTGTGATGATTTTGCTGTATGTGCTGGGATTGATCTACAGCCTGAAATATGCAAGCAGCCCGATTACGCACAATCCGGATGCAAAGCATGAGAAGCCCACATGGACAAAAATTCAAGCGGTGATTGTGCTGGCGCTGGCAACAGTGGGGGTGGTCATCCTGAGTGAACTGTTGGTAGGGGCAGTGGAGGTGGTGGTCGAGCACCTGGGGTTATCGGAATTCTTCCTTGGGATTATCCTCATTCCGATCGTTGGTAATGTGGCTGAGCACCTGGTGGCAGTGCAGGTGGCGATTAGAAATCAGATGGATTTGAGCGTGGAGATTGCAATTTCCAGCAGCGTCCAGGTTGCGTTGTTTGTGGCGCCTGTCCTGGTTTTTGTCAGCTTATTGATGGGAAATCCGCTCACCCTGGTTTTTAACCAATTTGAATTGCTCGCTTTACTGGCCGGCGTGATTATCACAGTGCTGGTGGCATCTGATGGAGAATCAAACTGGCTGGAAGGAGCAGCACTGGTTGGGGTGTATCTCATCCTGGGCATTGCATTCTTTTTGCTGCCGACAGTGTAGGATAATTTGGCCAAAAAACTTGTTACGGGATTTTCAATTATAGGCGCGCTGGCAACCGTGATTCTCTTGCTGGTGATTTTTGGCGTTGTGACCCGGGTGATTTTTCCAGTCTCACAAAGAAACCCTGAACCCACTGCAATCCTTAAAGTGGTTAACGCGGCCACGCCAACTCATCTGCTGCTGCCGGGGATGACGCCCGTTCCCAGCCAGACGCCGACTCTGGATCCGGTGAAGTATGCGGGTATTGGGGTGGAAAAATTTGTTCAAATCACCGGTACTGGGGGGGACGGTTTGCGCTTGCGTTCGGGACCGGGGACGGAAAATCCCCCGCTATTCTTAGGGTTGGATGCTGAGGTTTTTCAGGTGAAGGATGGACCCAGGGAATCCGACGGCATTGTGTGGTGGTTTCTGGTCTCGCCAACAGATGAAAATCGAAAGGGGTGGGCTTCAGCCAACTACCTGGTGATTGTGCCTTCCAACTAAATGCCAAGAAAAACACCCCCCGCGGGGGGTGTTTTTTTTGATGGAAATATGGGATTAGAGGTCAAAATACATTTGAAATTCATAAGGATGGGGACGAGACCTGACGGCGTAATCCTCTTTGATTTTGGAACTGATCCAATTCTCGATAATGGTGTTAGAGAAGACGTCCCCCTTGAGGAGAAAATCGTGGTCAGCTTCAAGCGCCTTGATGGAATCTTCAAGGGAGGTGGGCAGGCTTTTTATTTGAGACCGGCGTTCAGGCAGCCAGGTGAAAATATCTTCATTGATGGGACCGAAACCAGCTTCGGTGGGATCAATGCGGTTGAGAATACCATCCAGGCCGGCCATGAGCATGGCAGCCATGGCCAGGTAGGGATTACAGGTACCGTCAGGCGGACGAAATTCAAAGCGAACTTTCTCGGGCTGGGTGGCGTAAATGGGCACACGGATGGCTGCGCTGCGATTCCCGCTGGAAAAAAAGCAATTGACGGGGGCTTCAAAACCTGGAACGAGACGACGATAGGAATTGGTGCTGGGATTGGTGAACGCCATCACCGCGGGAGCATGGGTAAGAAGACCGCCGATGTAATAAAGGGCGGTCTGGCTCAATAGGTTGGGACCCTGAGGATCATAAAAGCAGTTGGTGGCATTGTTGAAGAGCTGCTGGTGAAAGTGCATGCCATTGCCGGCTTCGCCGAAGAGCGGTTTAGGCAGGAAAGTTACGGTCTGGTTTTCCTTGCGGGCGACCATTTTGGTGACGTATTTGATAATCATGACTGCGTCAGCGGCAGCCAACATGCCCATCAAGGGGGTCTCAATTTCGGATTGGCCCGGGCCTCCCACCTCATGATGGTGGTACTTGACCGGGATGCCTACATCTTCAAGGGCGGTGACCATCTTTGTTCGAAGGGCATAGAGCTGGTCATTGGGGGGGATGGCGTGGTAACCACCGTGCAATGGAATGTAGTGACCGTGCCCACCCTGGGCGCTGTGCCAGTTAGCTTCGGTTGAGTCGACCCGGTAGCTGGCGACATTCACGCCGTTTTCAAAGCTGACGTCATTGAATACGTAGAATTCAAACTCAGGCCCCCAGCGGCTTTCGGTGGCGATGCCGGTTTTTTGCATAAAAGCATCAGCGCGGTGCAATACCTCACGGGGATCCCCGGTAAAGCGAACTTTGCTGTCGGCTTCGAGGGTGTTGCAGATAAAACTGAGCGTGGGCACCTCCCAGAATGGGTCGGGAAAGCCAGTGCTCAAATCTGGGACGAGGACCATATCGCCGGATTTGACGCTCTTAAAACCGACGCTGGAACCATCAAACCCAACTCCGTCGGTCAGTAGCGAGGGCGAGAACTCGGATGTGGGGATGGTCACATGGTGCCAGCGGCCCCATAAATCGCTGAATTTGAGGTCAACCATTCGAATAGCGTGTTCACGAATAAACGCGGCTGCATCTGAGTAGGCTTTGAACATGGTTCCCTTTCTAACCTTAAGAATTGGAGGCGACTGGCGCCTCCATGAGATGAATTATTGGTCTTTCTTACCCGATTTTGATAACACAACAGCCGCTCCAACCAGGAAGGCAGCTGCTGCAGCGGCAGCAACCCCGGCCTGAACCACGGTTTTAGGCTCCATCCCCGGCATGACCACTTCACCGTTGCCGTAATTCTTGAACAACTGCCCCCAGGGGGTTTGCAGGGCTGCCTCAACGCGCTGGCGACCTACAAAGGGGTACCAGTAAACATTGTGATAGAAATTGCTGGCAAAGTAACTCCAGGGCACCAGAGGGCTTTGCAGAAGGATCTTCTCGAAGGGCTTGAGTGGGCCGTGATAAATCAACTTTTGCCCGCGGGATGCAAAAGTATCCTCCTGGACAAATTGCCAGGGTTTTTCCTGGCTGATATCGTAACCAACCATCTCAATTTCAGACGGGTTGGCAATCCCCAGGCCGGCTTCGTGCGCCATGCGCAGGAAGGGGATGGACATGGGGTCAAAACCCTGTAACCGGGCAGAGACGGCATCAATGGCAACCTGGTCAGCAGAGGCGAGGAGGATGTTTTTCTCGTGCCAACGCATGGCGCGGGGACCAGGACCATCACCGGCAAAGGTGCCATCCATGACGGCAAAGAGACCGGGGTGAATATCCTGTTGAATGGCGAGCAAATCAACGAGGGTTTCGTGAATGACGGAGTGCGTCCAATGGCGTTGGCGGTGGAGCAAGCCTCCGAAGGCGTTTTTCATGGCGCCAGTGATGGTGGTAAACACATGGGTTTTAACGGTGGGGAGGTGAAGGATGTTTTTTCCAATCAGCGCTTTGGGGATATAAACGCCATCTGGATAGACTTTATCCAGAACCAGGAAGGGTTTCTTGGGTTCATAGCGAATCCATTCAAAGTTTTGCTGGTAGAGGTATTCACAGGGGATGTTGTATTTATCGGTGACAAAGCGGTGTTTGTTGTTGGTTTCGCCAACGCTGGTATCCACCACCACGGTATCGTTGTGGATTCCAACCAGGTCAGAGTAACCGAACTTCTGCAGAGCTTTTATCACACCTTCTAGTTGCCAGGGGGTGGTAGAACAGGCTGGATACCAGGTTTGCCAGGAAATATTAATCTTCAGGCCGGTGGTGACATTTTTAGGTAATGCGGCCTCCACTTGGGCCAGCCGCATGAGATTTTCGATATCTTCGAGAACGGTTTCGGGAGAGGTTTTTACAACCGCAACCTTTCCTTTGCCTGGAAAATCGCTCATTCTTTTCTCCTATCCATAATCCTCAATATTTACTTAGCACAATAGATATTTTACTGTATCGCCAGTGAACCGTCAAAGAAAGATATTCAACTTCAAAATATTGAGAAGTAACAAATTTGTCAGGTGGGCGCTGGCATGTTGTCATTATCCATAATGAGGATATAATTTTAAGGAATATTTTGATATACGCCCTAGATTGAAATTCCCCGCAATGGAGTGGGGAGGTAACCCTGGACACGAAAAATATCACCCAAAATTTTGACCTTCCCTCCGGGAACACCAAGCAACTGCCTCCCGGAATTACCCTGGCAAACCGCTATCTCATCCAGGAAGTGATTGGAATTGGTGGAATGGGATCGGTCTATCGCGCCAGAGATATGCATTTTCCTAACGTGGTGAAACTGGTAGCCATCAAGGAAATGTTCATCCAGGCGCGAGATCCCCTAGTCAGGCAGACCATCAAACAGAATTTTGAACGCGAAGCCCACATCCTTGTTTCGCTGGCGCATCCATCCATTCCTAAAATCTTCGATTTCTTCACGTTTAATGAGCGTTCCTACCTGGTTGAGGAATACATCAATGGGAAAGATCTGGAAGCCATTATCAATAATTCAAAGGGCTTCCTGGATGAGATTCAGGTTGTGCAGTGGATGGTGGAACTGTGCGATGTGCTGGCTTACCTGCATGGCCACAAACCTGAGCCAATCATTTTCAGGGATATCAAGCCTTCCAATGTCATGATCAACCACGACAATCACGTTATGTTGATTGATTTTGGGATTGCCAAGATCTTTACTGAGGGGCAAAAGGGGACAATGATCGGTACGGAGGGTTATTCACCGCCTGAGCAGTATCGAGGCGAGGCTTCTCAGCAGGCTGATATTTACGCGCTGGGAGCTACCATGCATCATCTTCTAACCCGGCGAGACCCGCGTCTGGAAGCACCTTTTACTTTTGCAGAGCGGCCGATCCGAAAAATTAATCCTTCGGTATCCATAGAACTGGAGGCGGTGGTCAACACGGCGCTCAACTACAATGCAAGTCAGCGATATGCCAACGTCATTGCGATGAAGGAAGCTTTGATTTCAGTTGCCCGGCAAACAGGGACGCTCTCGCAGATGGGCGTGCCGGGTGAAACGGTTAATGTGGGGGAGAAAATCAAGCCTGCATGGACGTTCACCTGCGAAGACGAGGTGCGTGGTTCGCCAACTTTGCATAACGACGTTTTATTCACAGGCGCGCTGGACAATAATTTGTATGCGCTTAATGCGAAAGATGGAACGTTTTTGTGGAAGTTTCCGACCGAAGGTGGGATTGTCTCCAAACCTTTGGTAGCCGGGGACGCAGTTTATTTTGGCTCAGCAGATGGTAATCTTTACAGCGTTATCACCAAGACTGGCAAAGTCAACTGGACATACCAGACCGGAGGACCGATACGTTCTTCACCGCGCCAGGTGGAGTCTCAAATCATCATTGGCTCAGACGATGGATATTTGCACGCCGTTAACCTGGTGACTGGCACAACTACCTGGAAAGTTGAGGCTTCAGGGGCGATTCGCTCAACACCTTTCATCACGCAGGATCAAATCATTTACGGGGATGATAACGGGGATATTTGCTGCCTGGATTATCACGGTCACGTTCGCTGGCGGTATAAAGCCAAGCGGGGAATCTTAACCTCTCCGCTGGTTGAGAAAGGCATGGTTTTCTTCGGTGCGCTGGATACCACTTTTTATGCGCTGGATGCCAAGTCGGGGTGGGTGATCTGGAGGTTCAGGATGGGCAAGGGCACCAGCTCCAGCCCATTCAGAATTGACAACTACCTGATTTTTGGCTCAGCGGATGAGCATATCTATTGCCTGGATTCCTCAAATGCCAAGGAAATCTGGCGATTCAAAACGGAGCACCAGGTGAGCGGTTCTCCCATTGTTTATAAGGATTCTGTTTATTGCGGGGCTGCTGACGGGAACTTGTTTTGCCTGGAGTATCGCACCGGAAGGCTGCGCTGGAAATTTACGACTGGCGGTCCAATCACTGGCGCACCAGTGGTGAATAATGATGTGATTTATATCGGTTCGCACGACCACAAAATCTACGCCATACCCGTGTAGGCTGCATTTTTCTGGAGGGAATGTGATTGACATCATCCGAAAGATACTTGGAAACGATAAAAAAGGCAATGCGCCGATAAAAGAGGAACCCCTGACCATACCTGTACCCCGAAATCCTGAGACAGTCGTGGAAGAGGAGGTTGACTTTTATCCAATTCAGTTGCAGGTGGGTACGGGTCAATCGGTTGGGCGCCAGAGGGAACACAACGAAGATGCTCTGTTCTTCATTAATTCTGTAATCTCAGACGAGAAAGGGCAGACGGCTGTTGGTCTGTTCATTGTAGCTGATGGGATGGGGGGGCATCAGCATGGGGAGGTTGCCAGTGAAACGGCTGCGAGGGTGGTGCAAGATTATGTGATGCGCACCCTGTTTGCGAAAGTGATGAGCGTGGAGCCGGAATTGCAGAGCGAAAGCCTGCAGGAGATCATGGAGCAGGCTGTTAATGCAGCGCAAGAGATTGTGGTGAAGAAAGCCCCAGGTGGTGGTACCACGCTGACGGCTGCCCTTATCATGGGGGAACAGGTAACCCTGGCGCACGTCGGAGATAGCCGGGCTTATTTTATTCACGAAGACCAAATCCAGCTATTAACTCAGGATCACACACTGGTGCACAGATTGGTGGAATTGGGTCAGTTGAGTGAAGAGCAGGCCAAAGTGTATCCACAAAGAAATGTGGTCTATCGTGCGATTGGCCAGCTTGAACCATTTACACCAGATATTCATACGCACATGTTCCCACGTCATGGTTATCTACTGGTTTGCAGCGATGGTTTGTGGGGTTGTGTTGCTGATGAGGAAATGAAGCGGATTGTGAAGCAGAACCCCGATCCGAGTATGGCGTGTCACAGGTTGGTTGATGCGGCAAACCTGGCTGGCGGACCAGATAACATCAGCGCGATACTGGTCAAGCATTTGTGAAGATTTCTGTGGGTGCAGGTGAAGGTTGGAATACTATCGCATTTTAGGATTATCGCGAGACGCATCACCGGAGGAAATCCGGGAGGCGTATTTTGCGGCGGCGCGTTCACTGCATCCAGACGTCAACCTTGACCCTGGAGCTAAGGATCAATTCCTGTCAGCGCATGAGGCCTACGAGGTTCTCTCAGACCCTGTCAGAAGAAGTGATTATGACCATTCGCTGCCTCCTGCACCACCTGACCCGCAGCTTCAGACCAATTTCTTTTGGAGCAGAAAGACGCTCAAACCCTCAGCCGAAGCGCAGCTTGTCTATGCGTTGCTCGAAATTTCGACTGCGGCTCAGCCAGATAAATCCAAAATTCCTTCCGCGCATATTTCTCTGGTGATAGACCGTTCGACATCCATGCAGGGCGAGCGAATGGATATGGTTAAAGCCAGTGTTCTGAAGCTCATCAGGAATTTGAAACCGCAGGATTGGATTTCAGTGGTGGTGTTCAGCGACCGGGCAGAGGTTCTCATTCCGCCAACCCGGGCAGCGGAAGTTAAGAAATTTGAAGGGAGAATAAGCCTCATAAGAACAGGCGGTAGTACTGAATTGGCTCGTGGGCTTGAAGCTGGATTGGAACAACTGAACCTGATACGGGGGATAAAGACGAAGCGCCAATTAATGCTGTTGACGGATGGGCATACATATGGAGATGAACCGAAATGCCTGGCGCTGTCAGAAAGAGCTACGCAAGGAGGGGTCACTATCCACGCGTTGGGTCTGGGGCATGAGTGGAATGACGCGTTTCTGGATGAGTTGAGTTCAAAGACAGGCGGGAACGCAATCTTCATCAAGTCGGACAGGGAATTACAGGAATTCTTTAATGCCAAGATTAACAGCATCAACCTGCTCTTTGCCGAGGGGCTTCGCCTGGATTTGACTCTTTCGCCGGAGGTTGATTTGCTGTACAGCTTTAGAATTGAACCGGAAAGCAACCCTCTGGGTAACCGTAGCAACCTGATTCTTGGTGATTTGCTATATAATAATCGCTTAAGGGTTTTGTTTGAATTCAAAGTCAAACGGGCACCGGAAGAAGTAAAAGAGCTGGAATTGTTCAGGGGCAAGTTGTGGTTGGACCTGGCGAGAGGCATTGAAACCAGGTCGAGGATTCTTGTGAGGGCAAATATGGCGGTAGCCAGCGGATTTGACTCTGAAATCCCTCCTGCCAACGTGGTGGAAGCGATGTCGCAAATTACCATGTACCGCCTGCAGGAAAAGGCGCGCAAAGAAGTAGCCGAAGGGAAGATTGAGTCGGCAACCCGCCATTTACAATACCTGGCAACCAACCTGCTGTCGCAGGGAGATCGCACCCTGGCGCATGAGGTGCTGGTTGAGGCAGAAAATATCCGTCAGAGTCATTCTTTTAGCAAAGATGGCGATAAACGGATAAAATACGCGACACGAGCCTTGTTCTTACCTTCGGGTTTGGAGCCTAAGTAAATCATGATCTTATGTCCCAACTGTCACCACCAGGAAATATCAGGCGCATTGTTCTGCAGCGAATGCGGGGCGCAACTGGTTTTAATTGAGCATATTGACACCCAACTCTTTGGTAAAAAAGCATCTGGCAGTGAAACCGCCCTACCGGATTCGAATCCCCTGCAGGGGAAAAAGAACCCGTTGGAGGGCTTGGGTATCTCCATTTCGCTTTACCTGGTGGATAGCGGTCAAATCCTGCACCTGACCGACCGGGCGGAATATTCGCTGGGGCGGACAACTGAGGGCCAGCCGATTTTACCGGATGTGGATTTTTCACCTTACGATGCTTACACCCAGGGAGTCTCCAGATTACATGCGACGTTGAAGGTCAATGAGCAGAAAATCATCATCACCGACCTGGGATCCTCCAATGGCACCAGGGTGAATGGCCAAAAAATCATGCCGCATATTGATTACCCGGTCAACCATGGGGATGTGGTTTCACTGGGAAAGCTCAAGATTCAAATACTTGTTCGCATGGTGGATGGGAAAGGTTAGACATGCCAACCGTTATTGTGCACATTTCGAATGAGGACCCGGTTTTAGGAGAGATGGAATCCTTGCCGAAGCTTTCTGATACGATGATTATCTTAAAACATCCGCGCCGCCGGGATGGAAAAGACGTTTCCTATTTAGAGGCTAATGTTACAACTGTTATGTGGCCAATTTCCAGAGTGAGCTTCATTGAAATTCTTCCCTCTCAAGAAGAGGAGGAAATTATCACCTTTGTGAGGGAGTGAGACTGATGCCAGACGAGCAATTCAAGAATCGCGTCATTCTGGTGGTGGATGATGAAGAGCGGATGGCACGTTTTATCCGTCTGAACCTGGAGCACGATGGGTTCCAGGTGGTTGAGGCTTACCGGGGCTCAAAAGCCATCCAAATGCTGAGAGATGAAATGCCGGACCTTGTCATTCTGGACGTCATGATGCCAGATATTGACGGCTTTCAGGTGCTGGAAATGATTCGGGAAATCAGCATGGTTCCGGTTATCATGTTAACCGCTAAGGGTGAAGAGGACGATCGTGTACGGGGGTTGGAACTTGGGGCGGATGACTACGTCACAAAGCCGTTTAGCCCGCGAGAGCTGGTCAGCAGGGTGCGGGCTGTGCTGCGGCGGAATGAGGTTGGCTCAGCGGGGGGACGCGAAGTCATTGAGGTGGATGACAATCTGAAGATTGATTTTGGCAAACGTGAGGTGTGGGTTGGGAGGCAACTGGTTAAGCTGCGCCCGACGGAATACCGGTTGCTTTATCACCTGGTGCAAAACGCTGGCTGGGTGATGACCTATGATCAATTGCTTTCAAAGGTGTGGGGATATGAGTATCGGGATGAGCCGCATTACGTGCGCCTGTATATTAATTATTTGCGCCAAAAATTGGAAATTGACCCGGCCAACCCCAAATACATTATGACCGAACGCGGCGTGGGTTACCGGTTTGTGGATTACCAACGGAAAAACGGTTAGGAGCAGTGAGGACCCAAAAACCTATTACAGGTCTACGTTTGAAAGGACAGCTATTGATATTATGTTATACTTTTGGCAAATAAATATGAGGAGATTTTATGATTAACGAACCGGTTCATGTTACGGATGCGGCATTTGAAAAGACGGTTTTGCAGAACCCGTTGCCTGTGATTGTCGATTTTTGGGCGCCGTGGTGCGGCCCTTGCCGAATGGTTGCTCCTATCCTGGATAAAATTGCCAAAGAATTTGCCGGCACGCTCGTTATTGCAAAAGTCAATACCGATGAAAACCCGGAATGGATGACACGCTATGGCATCCAGGGTATTCCAACGATGCTGTTTATCACCAAGGGGAAAATTGCCTACCGGCAGGTGGGGGCTTTACCGGAAAAAATGTTGAGGCAGGTGGTTGTTGAATTTCTTGCCCAGGTAAAAAGCGGCAACTAACAAGCAAAGGCTGCCCTGAAGCGTTACAACAGGGCAGCCTTTTTTGTTTAATGTGATTTACTGCTCCCTGAGGCGTTGAATTTGAGCACCCAGGGCAGCTAATTTCAGGTCAACCTGTTCATAACCGCGGTCAATCTGGCTGATATTGCGAATGGTAGATTGGCCCCTGGCAGAGAGAGCGGCTAAAACCAGGGCCATGCCGGCGCGGATGTCGGGGCTTTCCATCTTTTCACCGGAGAGATTGGTTGGACCCTGGATGATAACTCGGTGGGGATCGCACAAGACAATCTGGGCGCCCATGCCAACCAGTTTATCAGTGAAGAACATCCGGCTGGGATACATCCAGTCGTGGAACAGGACGGTGCCCCTGGATTGAGTGGCAACCACGATGGCAATGCTCATCAAGTCCGTAGGGAAAGCCGGCCAGGGCATGACGCTGATTTCGGGGATAGCGCCGCCCAGGTCCGTTTCAACAGTCAGGCGCTGGTCAGCGGGGACAAAAATATCCTTGCCGTGAACCTCCCAGGTAACACCCAGGCGGCTGAACACCAGTCTGATCATATCCAGGTATTCGGATCCGGCGTTTCTAATCCAGATTGACCCGCGGGTGACTGCCGCAGCTCCGATGAAGCTGACTACCTCAAGGTAATCGGGTCCGATGGTGAATTCACCGCCGTGAATTTTTGCAACCCCTTCAATATTAAGGGTGTTGGAGCCGATATTCTCAATTTTGGCGCCTAAGTGATTGAGGAAGTGGCACAACTCCTGGATGTGCGGTTCGGAGGCTGCATTACGGATAATTGTGTTGCCCTTGGCGGTGACGCAAGCCATAATGGCATTTTCAGTTGCGGTGACGCTGGCTTCGTCCAGGAGGATGTCAGCTCCAACCAGGCCATTGGATTTGAAATGGAAGGTGCGGTCGTAGTCTACCTGGGCGCCAAGTTTACGCAACACCAGGAGATGCGTATCAACGCGCCGGCGGCCAATCACATCACCGCCGGGAGGAGGGAGATGCAATTCACCGGAGCGAGCCGTAACCGGACCAGCAAGCAAGATTGAGGCGCGGATTTTGCGGCAAAGGTCCGGGTCGAGGTCAGCGGGGTGAAGCTCGGGGGAGTAGATCCGCCATGAGTGAGGGGCAAGCTGGGTAAATTCAACTCCCAGGCTTTGCAGGAGGGAGCGAATGGTTTTAACATCCAGGATTTCGGGTACATTATGCAAGATGACCGGTTCATCGGTGAGCAAGCATGCTGCCATCAAGGGGAGCGCGGCGTTTTTGTTGCCGGCAGGCGTAACCTCTCCTTTCAGAGGGATTCCACCCTGGATAATAAATTTTTCCATTCACATCCTCCAAATTTGATAAAGTGACGTGCCGGGTTGATGCATTGGTTTATTTACAGATGGTGATTTCGCTTATAATTCGGGTAAACCAGACGTGGAAAAGCCAGTGGAAAAGCTAAACATCAGCGAAGCAGATATCTATTATCTGGATTATAACCCAAATGGAAAGCCTGTTGTGCTTCTTATGCACGGATTGGGTGTGGACGGTGGTTCGTGGGGATACCAGATTCCTGCCCTTTGCGAAGCGGGATATCGTCCCATTGCACCAGATATTCCTGGTTTTGGAAAATCTAAGTATCATGGACGCAACTGGACGATCCAAAATGTGACGAAGATGATCGCAATGTTCACGGATCATTTATCCATTGAAAACGTGGTTGTGGTCGGGATTTCGATGGGAGGGGCGATTGCGCTTGAATTTGCGCTTGATTTTAAGGCGCGAACTGAGAGACTCATCCTGATCAACACTTTTGCGAGCCTGAGACCCAGGAAGATCAATGAGATGATCTATTTAGGGTCGCGCTTTGCAGTGGCAAACCTGAGGGGAAAGGATTATCAATCCAGGATGGTTGCCCAGAGGCTCTTTCCAAAGCCTGAGCAGGAGCGCTTGCGGGCAGAAATCGCGATCAGAATTAAGCAATCCGATGCGAGAGTGTACCGATCGGCGATGTGGTCCTTGGGGTTGTTCAATGCGCGCAACCGGTTGGGCGATATTAAAACGCCAACACTGGTCATCACCGGCGCACAGGATTCGACGGTTGGCATGGATAATCAAATGGAATTGGTACGGGGAATTTCAGGTACTCAGCACGTTATCATCCAAAATGCTGGGCATGCTGTTATTGCAGACCAGCCAGAACTGGTCAATCATCACATCATTCGCTTCATAGGTGAATCCTTATGACAAAAACCGCTTTGATTACCGGAATATCTGGCCAGGATGGTTCTTACCTGGCTGAGTTGTTGCTGGAAAAGGGGTACGAGGTTCACGGCATTGTTCAGCGCGTGGAACTGGAGGATGCGGAACGGTACCTGTGGCGGATTTATCCCATCCTGGAGCGGCTTCATTTGCATTCGGCATCGATTGAAAGCTATCCGAGCCTGTTCCGGATTGTTGAGCGAATCCAACCGGATGAGTGCTATCACCTGGCGGCGGCCAGCTTTGTCAGCTATTCCGTTGATGATGAGTTTGCGACGCTTAACACCAATGTGGATGGGACGCATTACATGTTATCGGCCATAAAGGAAGAAGCGCCAGAGTGCAAATTTTACTTTGCCGGATCGAGCGAGATGTTTGGCCGGGCTGAAACATCTCCTCAGAATGAACTGACCCCCTTCAGGCCGCGCTCGGCTTACGGTATTTCGAAGGTGACCGGTTATTACCTGACGCGCAACTACCGCGAGAGTTACGGCCTCTTCGCATGTAATGGTATCTTATTCAATCACGAATCAGAGCGGAGAGGATTTGAATTTGTGACCCGGAAAATCAGCCACGGGGTAGCCAGGATCAAACTGGGACACAAACATGAACTACGCCTGGGTAACCTTGAAGCTCTCAGAGACTGGGGGTATTCACCAGATTACATTAATGCCATGTGGCTGATGTTGCAGCAGCCACAACCAGAGGATTTTGTGATTGCGACCGGCGAGGTGCACCGCGTGAGGGATTTTGTTGAGACGGCGTTTAGAGTGGTTGGTTTGAACTGGCACGATTACGTGATTATTGACGAGAAGCTGTTCCGCCCGGCGGAGGCGGTTCCACTTGTGGGGGATGCCAGTAAAGACCGGCAGAAGTTGGGGTGGAGCCCCAGGGTGCACTTCAACGAGCTGGTGGAGCGTATGGTTCAAGCAGACTTGATTGCACTCAAATCCGCTTGATTTAACCTGCTTTCACACCTACAGCGTTTCGGTAACCTTTTTTAGACCTTCAGGGCTATCCGGATTCAAATTACGAGCCAGGGCCAGGTTCAGGCCAAATAACTGACCGGGGATAACCCCGACCAACGGGCTGAGCCATTCGGGAATATTGGTTGCAATAGGCATGGGCAATTGGGCGATATCTAAAAGTTGGGAATCATCTGATATCACCAGCAATTCGGCTTTCAGGTGGACAAGCTGATTTATCAGTTCTTCCATATCCTTGGAGACGGCACCGCGGGGGGCAATCAAAATAACCGGGAAACCCGGCGTCACCGTGGCAATGGGGCCGTGACGAAAATCAGCTGATGAGTATGGTTCGGCAACGACTTTCGTCAACTCTTTGACCTTGAGGGCAATTTCAAAGGCAGTGGCGTAGTTGAAGCCGCGGCCAATGACTGCGCAGTGTTCCATGAACCTGTAGCGTTCGGCTCTTTTAATTGAAGTTTGCAGCCCTTGAATAGTCTCATGCATGTAAAGAGGGACTTTTTTCAATTCTTCAAGGCGAGCGGAATCGCTGGAGAGGTGGCAGGAGAGCAAAACCAGCGCGGCAAGCGAAGAAGTGTAGGTCTTGGTGGCGGCAATGGCCTGCTCCTTGCCGGCGTGGAGGGGTATGATGTGCCTCGCGCAGGTAGCTAAAGGCGAACGGATATCATTGGTGATGGCAAGTGTGGGACGATCCTGGTTGTTGGCTTCGGCCAAGACTGAGATGATATCGGGGGATTGGCCAGACTGGGAAATGCCGATGACCAGTGCATGGCTGAGATCGGGGGGGGTGGAGTAGAGTGAGAACAGTGAAGGTGTGGCAAGAGCAACCTGAATTTGGTTGAAGGCGCCCAGCAAGTACTGAGCGTATCGAGCGGCGTTATCAGAGGTGCCCCTGGCTGCTATCACGATGTACTTAAATTCACCTTTAAGCTCCCTGGCAATGGTGGCAACAGACTGGCTTTCTTTCTCAATTAATTGGTGAATAATATCGGGCTGCTGCTGTATTTCGGTGCAAAGAATCGTTTCCATAATTCCACCTTATTGGAAGAGTTGTTTACAGTATAAGAGGAAGTGCGATTCTCGTCAAATAAACGAAATACTGAAACTAAATTGGTGTATACTTTTTCTATTCCGCTTCAAAAATTCTAGACATAAGAGGTGCAAAATGGTTCAAATCCAACAGGTTGATATTACTTCAAAAACGCAGGTCAACCAGTTTGTTCAGTTCCACTATGACTTATACAAAGGTTGTCCTCAGTGGGTGCCGCCTTTTTATTCAGATGTTAAAGTGATGCTGAACCCTCAGAAGCACCCCTTTTACGATAAGAATGAAGCGGATTTTTTTGTGGCACTTCGTGATGGAAAAGTTGTCGGACGGGTGGCTGCTCTGGAGAACCGACTCTTCAATGACTATCATGATAAGAAAGAAGCCATTTTTTACTTGTTTGATAGTATAGATGACCAGGAGGTGGTGGATGCGCTCTTCAACCGGGTTTTTGATTGGGCGCACAAACGCGGCTTGAACGCCGTGGTTGGCCCCAAGGGATTCACCATCTTTGATGGGTATGGCATCCAGATTGAGGGGAATGACCTGCGCCAGATGATGGTGATGATGAACTACAATTACCCCTACTATCAGCGCCTGGTGGAGACGATTGGTTTTGAGAAAGAGGTGGATTTCGTTTCCTGCCATCTAACAGCGGCAAAGTTCAGCCTACCTGAGCCGATCCATGAGATTGCGCGGCGTGTTCAGGAGCGGGGAACGTTTAAGGTCATGAAGTTCAAGAATAAGAAGGAATTGATGGGGTGGGCTAACCGGATTGGCCAGGCTTACAACAAGACATTTGTCAACAACTGGGAATACTACCCGCTTTCCGACCGGGAGATTAAATTCAACCTTGATAATTTGCTGAGTGTTGTGGTTCCAGACCTCATCAAGATTATTGTGAATAAAAACGAAGAGGTTGTCGGTTTTATGTTCGGTTTTCCGGATATCTCAGCCGCGCTGCAGCGCCAGGGCGGCAAGATAACCCCCTGGGGAATTGTGGATTACATGCTGGAGATGAAACGCACGAAATTTATTTCCCTCAACGGTGTTGGCGTGCTGCCTGAATATCATGGGCGTGGGGGTAATTACTTGATGATGTCCGAAATGGAGAAAACCATCAAGGATAGCGGCTTTACTGAGGCTGAATTGACCCAGGTAGCGGAGAGTGCCGTTCAGATGCGCCGTGACCTAGAGAACGTGGGTGGTAAAGCTTACAAAAATCACCGGGTGTTTCACAAGAAAATCTAACGACACTAGCCTGGTGTATTTCCAGGACTGTCCAAAAAGTTCATTTTGTCATGCTGAGCGTAGCGAAGCATCTCAAGTTATAGAGACTCTTCGCTTCGCTCAGAGTGACAATCGTCTTCTAGGATAACTACTTTTATTTAAGATGGGGAATGCTCGTGCCGGTGGTGGATATCGGGCTTGTGGGTATGAGAGTGGGAGAGATCAGCGTGTGCATGGATGTGGGAATGCGCCATGCCGTTCTGTAAGCCGGCATGGTAATGGGCGTGGTGTCCATCTGTGTGGTTGTGAGCGTGCTCGTGGGTGAGTGGCTGATGGTGGTGGATGTGATCGTGGTTTTCGCTCATCATTAGCCAGGTGCCGGCTACCATCAAGGGGAGCGCGGTGATGAATTGCGCGGTGATTAGTTCACCGGTGATAAGGATGGAGAGGAAAAAACCGATGAATGGGGCTGTGCTGAAAACAATGCTGGTTCGAGCAGCGCCCATGTGCCTGAGAGCGTAAATGAATAAGGTAATACTGAGGCCGTAACAAATGTATCCAAGCGCGAAGGCTGCAAGGCTAACCAAAAAGGGCGGGAGAGGAATATTGAGCCACAGGGAGAGAAGAAGTGAAAAACCTCCTGCAGCTAGCCCTTTGATGGCTACAATCTTTTGAGGGCTTTTGTCGGAAATCTGGCGGGTGAAGTTGTTATCCAAACCCCACAGGCAGCAGGCTGCCAGGATACCCAGCGCTCCGAGCGAGAGCCCCCATTGACCGGAGGTATCAATGGAAAGAATGATGCTGGACAGGGTGATAACAGTCAGAGCGAGGACAACCTTTTTACCCAGAGCTTCTTTAAAAATCCACACTGAAATGAGGGCTGTTGCAACACTTTCAAAATTGAGAAGAAGGGAGGCGGTTGATGCCGGGGTATGGTTGAGGCTTACCATCAGCAGGATTGGCGCAGCAATACCCCCGGTCAGAACAGCACCGGCTAACCAGGGAAGATCGGAACGGGTGATATTGGCTTCGAAATTTTGGGGAAGTGTTTTTTTTATCAGCAGATAGATGAGCGACCCAAGGCCGCTGCCCAGATAAAGAAAACCGGCCAGGGGGATGGGCTCAATGAAGCCTAAAAGAAGCTTTGATAGAGGAGCGCTTGCGCCGAAAAATACTGCTGCAAGAAGTGCTGAGAAGATGGGATTGTTAAGGATTTTTCCCATGGGCGATTTTCTTTTGGAGCATTGTGAAAATGGCGTTGAGACCGTAGGCTACTGAGAAACTAACGTACGGCACCAAAGGCAGAACGTAGCGTTGAAAGGGCAGAGGAACGGTTAACGCGAGTGATGCGAACTGGGCGAGACCTGCAAGCAGGATAATGAGAAGGGCTGCTCTTTGAGGGTCGGGGCGGAACACAGAAACGAGCATGGTGACGAATCCGAAGAGAGAGAGAATCAGGATGATGATGCCGCCCGATGGGTCTCTGAGCATGGTGTGGATTGGTTGAGCAAGGTATTGACGCGATGTTTCTGCCAGGTCGGAGTTGTAATTGCCGACATCCGAGATTGCAGGAGGCGTGATATAAAGGTTAGCGATGAGTCCCAGGAGTTTTTCAGAGGGGGAGTTGAGGATGACCTCCTGTGAAACAGCGCCGATATCGGCAACCTGGCGGTCGAGCAGTTGTTGACGTTCTTTTATGGAGGCTTCAATTGCCTGTAAGGGGCTGTTCCACAGGAATGGATTGACCACCAAGTTGAAGCCTGCGAAAACTCCAATGAATATCAACAGGTTGAAGACTATCCTGGAAAATGGTTGCCGGTGATGGAGCAAACGGAAACCAATGACAGCGATAGATACCAAGGCTATGGACAAGGTTGATTGCTTTGCGGCGAAGGCTAACCCAACCAGCAAGGCGATGAGCCAGGTGGGTTTGAGCGTGAGCAGAGCCCAGATGGCCAGCAGAAGAGTGAAAAGCAACATCCCTTCTGCCATGGCGCGGCGGGCGTGGAGTAAAACAAGCGCATTGATTGCAAGCAAGATCAACGCCAACCAGCCAAGACGATTACCTCCCAGGTGCTTGCCAATGAGGTAGGCAAGGAATAGCGAGAAAGGATAGAAGAGGGCAACTGAAAAACGACCAAGGTTAAGCAATCCGGAGTCTGGGTAGGCGCCGCCTGAAAGGTTCTCCAACCAGGATAATGACCAGTTCCAATCGGCGGGAAGCGGCGGAATATTGGCGACCCGGCGGGCAAAACCGATCCACATCCGGGTCAGGGGAGCGTCAATCAGCCGGTAGTGGGAACGCAAATCGGATTCGGATCCTGGCTGCCAAGAAAGGGAAAGGGGAGACGCCAGGAAGAGGTCAAAATCAGCGCTCATGAACAGCTGCGTGCTCTCATCCGGATGGAACGGCACACCGGGAATTCCCGACCAGCAGAGAAGGGTAGCGATCAGAATAAAGATTGCCAATAGAATGGCGTTGAGCCGGCTAAATAGTGAGGTCATCTTAATTGCCATGCGAGTCATTAGCGGATAAAATTATCAGAATGAGCCGAAAAGAATGGATTGTAACCCTCTTAATTCCAATGCTGGCTGCGGGTTGGAAGCTATTGCTGCTGGCATGGGATGTATTTCCGTTTAATGCTGATGAAGCTGTGGTTGGGTTGATGGCCCGGCACATCCTGGCGGGTGAACGTCCCATCTTTTTTTATGGCCAGGCCTACATGGGAAGCCTGGACGCTTACCTGGTGGCGGGTGTGTTTGCCGCGCTCGGCGAAAGCGTGCTGGCTATCCGACTCACGCAGGTTTTTCTGTACCTGGGAACCATTATAACAACGATTTTCATCGCCAGGAAAGTGTTTGGCACGATGGTTTCGGGCTGGGTGGCAGGGGTTTTGTTAATGGTTCCAACGGTAAATACAACGCTTTATACCACGGCAAGCCTGGGAGGTTACGGGGAAGCCCTGTTGATTGGCAACCTGATCCTTCTGATTGGTCTCAGCATTTATCAGAAAAATGGAATAAGCAAATGGCCAATAACGATTGAGCCGCTGCTGCTTGGGATGGCAATGGGAGTGGGGCTGTGGGCTAATGGTTTGACGCTCATCTATTCTCTGCCGGTTGCTCTAATGATTCTTGTCCTGGTGTTTACCAGAGGACGCCAGAGCGTAGGGCGAGCAGCGTTAATGTTAGCGTTGATCCTGTTGGGATTTTTTATTGGTTCCCTTCCGTGGTGGATTTTTGCCGCGCAAAATGGAATGCTGGCGCTGCTTTCAGAGTTAACGGGTTCGGCGGTGGCGGTCGAGACTCAATCGTGGCTTTCTATCACCGGGCAGCATGCTTTGAATTTAGTTTTATTTGGCCTGACGGCTTTACTGGGATTGAGGCCGCCCTGGGAGGTTCGCTGGCTGGTTGAACCCCTGATTCCCCCTGTTCTGGTATTTTGGATTTTTTGCGTCGGCTATGGCATCAGGCAGACCGCTAAGGGGGATAGGTGCGTGCCTTTTCGATTGCTGGGAGGGGTGGCACTGATGCTGATTGCAGCATTTCTCTTCACGCCCTTTGGTGTGGACCCTTCAGGGAGGTATTTCTTGCCGCTCAGCGTGTTGTTAAGCCTAGCTGCTGGTGGCTTGATCGCTTCCATGAAGCAGGTAAAATGGCAAATTGGAGTAGTGGGCTTGATATTACTATTCCAGGGTTGGGGCACGCTGGATTGCGCCAGGATAAATCCGCCGGGGATTACCACGCAATTTAATTCCATATCCGTGGTGGATACAAGCTATCAAGCTGAATTAATCAGTTTCCTGCGCGAAAATGGAGCAACACGAGGGTATTCAAATTACTGGGTGGCTTATCCGCTGGCTTTCCTTTCGGGAGAGGAGGTGATTTACTCGCCAAGACTGCCGTATCATGCCAACCTGGATTACACAGCGCGGGATGACAGGTACCCGGTCTACACGAAGCAAGTGGAGACCGCGGATCAGATCGCATATATCACAACAAACCATCCCACGCTGAATGATGTATTACGGCATGAGTTTACCAATCGGGGGATTTCCTGGCGGGAGCAGGAGATTGGAGATTATCACGTTTTCTATGATTTATCCCGGCGGATTAGCCCGGATGAAATGAAGATTTACCGGGCAACTCAAACCCGATAAAGCGAGAGGGCATGTTCTACAAACGTGACTGGCTGATTTTCTTCGTTATCACGGTCTTAATATTCCTGGCGGCTGGAAGAACTGCGATTGATAGCGATTTGTGGTGGCACCTGCGCGCTGGAGAGGAAACCATCTCTCAGGGTTATCCACTGCTGGAGGATCATTTTTCGGTGACGAGGATTGGAACAGGTTGGGTCAATCATTCATGGTTGTCTCAGGTCATCCTTTACCTGGTGTATAAGATGGCAGGTTTTATGGGGATAAGCCTGGTAATTGCCACGACCGCCACGCTCAGTATGGCATTGGTGTTTCTCCAAATGTCCGGCAAACCAATTATCAGGGCTTTTTTGCTTATTCTTGGGGCAATGGTGGCAGCAACAGTGTGGTCTGCACGACCGCAAATCTTCTCGCTGGCGCTATTTTCGCTGACGAGTTTGATCTTGTTTCTGTTTAAATGGAAACAGAATAATTACCTTGGATGGTTACCGATCATTTTCATTCTGTGGTCCAATCTGCATGGGGGGTACCCCCTGGGGCTAATCCTTATAGGGGTGACAATCGTGGGTGAGCTGGTGAACCGGTGGCTGCAAATTGATCTTTCCAGAGAATTGAGTTGGAAAGAAATCAGGCTTTTGGTGATTGTGGGCGCAGCCAGCGCCCTGGCGGTAGTCATCAATCCAAACGGCATTAACATGTGGCTAATCCCGTTCCAGACGGTTGAAGTGAAAGCTGTGCAGCAACTCATCCAGGAATGGGCGTCGCCTGACTTTCATGAGCTCTTCCAACAACCGTTTCTGTGGTTGTTGATGGCAACTATCGCGGCTTTCGCTCTTTCTGGACGAAAGGCAGATGCCGGGGATGTGCTTGCCGTGGTGGTGTTTGGCTTCATGGGGTTGACCTCGAGGCGAAATTTCGGTCCGTTTGCGCTGGCGGCGACACCGATTCTTTCACGGTATGCGTGGCTGGCCTGGAAATCACTCCGCGATGGTAAAACCCAGTTGAACAGTGGGATTGAGACCGAGCTTCCGGGTAGATTTATTCCGCGCTGGCAGAAGGGCATCAACCTGTCTTTGGTGGGAATATTGTTCTTTACAAGCCTGGGTAAAGGCTACGTGGTCAACCGTCCGGAATTTATTGAGCAGGTCATTCAAACCTCCTACCCGGCTGGCGCTGTAGCCTGGATAGAGGAGAACAAGCCGGAAGGTCAGATGCTCAATGAGTACAATTGGGGAGGGTACTTAAGCTGGATGTTAAGAGATTATCGCATCTTTATTGATGGTAGGACAGACCTTTACGGCGATTGCGGCATCAATGAATGGATCCACCTGGTGCAGGCTGGCGAATTCTGGAGAGAAATCCTGGATGGGTATGAGATTGGTTTTGTGTTACTTGAACCAAATCGCCCGATTGTTGGTGTTTTGATGGATAACGGTTGGAAGAAGGTTTATACGGATTCGCTATCGGTAGTCTTCGTTCGCTCGGTGCCGTGATAGGATGACTTTCGCGTGGGTTATAATTGCTTTAGACCCTCCAAGGAGTAAGTTTTGAAGAAAAATGTAATGTTGAAGGTTGCTCTGGCGCTTGTAGCTTTGTTTGCCCTTCTGGTGGTGATGACCTGGGGCAATTACCAGTTCTCTCAACAAAATCCGGGAGGCAATGATTTTTTGGTACATTGGGTGGGGGCGCGAAGCTTTCTGGTGGATGGATTGAGCCCGTACAGCGATGAGACGGCGGTCCGAATTCAAACCCTGGCATACGGACGTCCCGCAGAAAAAGGGGAACACGAACTACGCGTGGCGTATCCTCTCTACTCCATCATTTTCTTCATACCCTTTGCCTTAATCAGCGATTTTACCCTGTCGAGGGCTTTGTGGATGACCTTGCTGGAAGTGGGATTGCTTTTGATGACGTATTTTGGCCTCAGGGCTGTTTCCTGGAAGCCGAATATCATCAGCCTGGTGTTTCTGTTTCTGTTTTCGGTGCTGTGGTATCACGCCATCAGACCGTTAGTCAATGGAAATGCAGTCATCCTGGTGGCTCTGGGGATTGTTGGCGTGCTGCTGGCTGTTCGCGCTGGAGCAGATGAGGTTGCGGGTGTTTTGTTGGCACTGACCACAATTAAGCCGCAGGTTGTCATCATCCTGGTGGTTTTTGTAGTTTTATGGGCGTTGATAAACAGGCGGTGGCGGTTATTTGCCTGGTTTCTGGGCGCGCAAGTCTTGCTCATCGCAGCGGGTTTGTTTCTGCTGCCGGATTGGATTTTGCAGAACATCCGCGAAGTCATCCGATACCCGGGCTATAACCCGCCGGGCACTCCCGGTTCGGCTCTGGCGGTATGGTTTCCGGCGCAGGGAGAGCGATTGGGTTGGGTGATCACCGGGCTGGTAGCCATCCTGCTGCTTATTGAGTGGGTCAGGGCACGTAGAGCTGACTTCCGGGGCTTCTTCTGGACGGCTTGTTTCACGCTGGTGCTTTCTCAGTGGAGCGGGATACAGACAGATCCGGGGAATTTTATCGTGCTTTACCCGGCGGTGATGTTGATTGTGGCATTGATGGATGAGCGCTGGCGAAAGGGTGGCTGGATTGCCGGTATTTTGCTTTTGATACTGTTACTGGGGGGATTGTGGTGGTTATTCCTTTCTACTGTCACCTACGCTGACCAACCAATACAAAGCCCAATACTGTTCTTCCCGCTGCCGGGGTTGCTGGTTGTGTTGCTCTACTGGGTGAGGTGGTGGGCATTCCATCCCATTCAGACGTGGTTCGATTTGATGTATGACAAAGATAACCCAATTACATGAACGGTAAGCGAATTGACTGGCGCGTAGTTCTAATCTTTGCTGTGGGATTGGGCTTGAGATGCGTTAACCTATCATCGCGCAGCATACAGTATGATGATGCTTTCAGCATCTTCCTGGCGGAGAAAGATCTACAATCCATCATCGTGGGGACGGCAGCCGACACCATGCCTCCGCTTTATTACTACTTGCTCCATCTATGGCTGCTCGTCAGCCATGATTTTGGTTGGTTGAGGCTACTTTCGGTGGGGTTAAGCCTGGTGGGAGTTTATTTTATTTTCAGGATTGTTGAGAACCGAGCGGGGAGAAATGCGGGTTTATACGCCGCTTTTCTTGCTTCGATTTCTCCGTTGCAAATTTACCATGCGCAAGATTTACGCATGTACGCACTTTTAGCCGCAGCGCAGATGGGCTACTTTTACTTCTTTTTGCGAGTTATTGAGGGGGCTGGCGCTTCATGGAAGTCATGGATGGGTTTCATTGGTTTGGGGGTGCTCGCGATGTATTCTCACAACCTGGCGATTTTCGGGTTAGTTGTGCCCGATCTCATCCTTTTAGCCAGGCGGGATTGGATGAAGCTTAGTGGACTCATTAAAGCGCAGGCGGTTATCGGACTGCTGGCTTTTCCGTGGTTATTGATGGTTCCAGGCCAGGTTGAGAAGATTCAGCGCGCCTTTTGGACACCGCAACCGGGCTTGATGGAGATTATTCAAGCTGCCATCGTGATGACGACCAACCTGCCTCTGGATGGAAACTGGTTGATGGTAGGCGCTTTTATCAGTATTGCTCTGATTATCCTTATCGGTTATGAACTTATTCGTAAAAGGATAAAAGAGGCCGGGTACCTGCTGTGGATGTTTCTGGTTCCGCCGATTTTACTTTTCATAGTCTCTTACTTGATGAGACCGGTTTTTGTTCCACGCGGTTTTCTGGTTGCGATCATGGCTTACCTGGGGATCGCGGGGATTGTGGTGGCGAGGACAAGTAACCGATGGGTCAAGGGGTTGCTCGTTGGTGGATTTGTGATTGCGGCGGTGATCGCCTTGCCTTACCAATTGAGATTTGAAGAATTTCCACGCTCTGCGTTTTCAAAATTGACGCGGGAGATTCAGAAGAACATTCAGCCGGATGAAGTGGTTGTGCATGATAACAAGTTGAGTTACTTCCCGGCTCATTATTACGCGCCGGAATTGAATCAGCGCTTTGTTGCTGATGAATCTGGTTCTCCAAACGACACTTATGCGCCGGCATCTCAGCAGGCGATAGGTTTGATACCAAGCTCGACGCTGGAGGAGGCGGTTGGCAAGGCTGGCGGCGTTTATTTTGTAACGTTTCAAAAAACGATTGAAGAATACCAGGCGGCTGGATTAATGGAGCACCCAAAGGTCAGCCTGTTGAGCTCTATGATGAAGTTAAGAAATCAAGAAGCCGTTGGAGACCTGCGGATATACTACTTTAAATAGCACCATGAAGCGAATTGACTACCTCCTTCTCTTCACCATTCAAGTCGTTGTTTTAATTCTCGTTGGCGGTTTCCAGGCTGCGCCGGGATACATGGACGCGGATTACTACTACGCGGGGGGAATCAACCTAATGGCTGGTGGAGGTGCGAAGGACAGCTTTTTATGGAATTACCTGGATGATCCGGTTCAATTGCCGCACCCATCTTTCACGTATTGGATGCCGCTGCCTTCTGTCATCGCATCCCTGGGGATGATCTTTACGGGAAGCAGGGATTTCAACTCGGCGCGATTGTTCTTCCTTGTGTTGGCAGGCATTATTCCAATCTTATCGGCCTTGATAAGTTTTAGCTTTACAAAAACGAGGGTTGGCGGTTGGCTGGCAGGTGGATTGGTGGTTTTCTCGGGGTATTACCTGGCTTACCTGGGATTGGTTGAAACCTTTGCGCCCACGATGGTGTTCACAACTCTGATTTTGATGCTGGTTGCAGCGAACCCGAATAAATGGTTCCAGTTAGCCCTGGCGGGAGGATTGGCTGGTTTGCTACACCTGACGCGGGCAGATGGCATCCTCTGGGCGGCAGCCGGTCTGGCGGGAATTGTTGTTCAGGCTGTCAGGCGTAATCCTGTGAAACTGCGTTATCTCGTTTTAGGTGCCGGGGCGTTTGCAGGAGGGTACCTGGCGGTGATGGGCGGGTGGTACGCGCGCAACCTGAGTGAATTTGGCAGTCTTTTTCCGCCGGGTAACAGCCGGGCTCTTTGGCTGGTTGAGTATAACCAGTTGTTTTCTTACCCTGCAAGCGTGCTCAATTTTTCAAACTGGTTTGGGGCGGGGGTTGGGATGCTGATTCAACAACGCTGGGAAGCGTTGCTTTTAAACTTGCAGACGGTATTGGCAGTACAGGGTGAGATTTTCTTGCTGCCGCTGGCGCTCATCGGTGGTTGGACTCTGCGGAAAAATGTGATAGTGCGATCAGGTTTTATGGCCTGGAGTGCCTACTTCCTGTTGATGACGTTTGTTTTTCCACTGGCGGGAAGCCGGGGTGGTTTTTTTCACTCAGCTGCGGGGTTACAACCACTCATCTGGGGATTGTGCCCGGTTGGATTGATTCAACTGATCCAGGTAGGGATTCGAAAAAGAGGTTGGATGCTTAAACGTGCATTGCCTGGTTTTAGCCTGTTGTTGGTGGTGGTTGCTGCCCTGTTGAGTGCAGGAATCACTGCTGTAAGAATCTTTAACCTGGATACAGGTGAGAATACCTGGCAAGAATCTTGGGAGATTTACCGTGAGGTTGACAGAGAACTGGTTAGATTAGGCGCTGAGCGGCAGGCTATTGTTGTGGTTAACAATCCCCCGGGATATTTTGTGGCGACAGGCCGCAGCGCGATTGTGATTCCCAACGGCGGAGAAGAAGACACATTGGCGGCAGCCAGAACTTTTGGGGCCGATTTTCTGATTCTGGAGGAGAATACGGTTGAGGGACTCACGCAGCTTTATCTCAACCCTGAAAACAGGAACAACCTGATTCACCTGGCAACGATAGAATCCACGCAAATCTTCAGGATTTTACGATGATAAGAAGCAACTGGTTTCGCTGGGCGGTTCTCTCTGGTTTGTTGGGCATCATTTGCGCGGCTTACCTTATTACGGCTGAGCGCACAACTGCATCCGGATTTCCACTGGATGATGCCTGGATCCACCAGACCTATGCACGCAACCTGGGCTTGTTGGAGGAATGGTCCTTCCAACCCGGGCAGCCTTCAGCCGGGTCAACGGCACCTGGCTGGACTTTCTGGCTGGCTATTGGATATCGCCTGGGGGTGGATCATTTCCTGTGGGCTTTCCTTTCGGGGTTTCTAGCTCTACTTGGCATAGCATTAATTGGAAACAGAATTCTGAGTAATATCACCGGTGACCAGAGGCGATTTAGCTGGCTTGGAATATTTCTGATCACCGAATGGCACCTGGTTTGGGCAGCTCTTTCTGGAATGGAGACGATTGTCTTCAGCATGGTAATCCTGGCGGTGTTCTGGAGCCTGGGCAAAGTAAAAATCAACACCTGGGCAGCAGGAGCTTTGATTGGGTTGGCGTGCTGGCTGAGGCCAGATGGAATTACTCTGCTGGGACCGGCGCTTCTGGTCCTATTATTTCCGCGAGACTTTGTAACACGGAAGGCTGTTCATGGGTTGCGGATCATGTTTGGTTTCCTGGCGTTGTTTTTGCCATACTTATTGCTGAACTATTTTTTATCTGGTTCGTTCTGGCCAAACACTTTTTTTGCCAAGCAGGCCGAATATGCTGTTTACTTGCAGGTTCCGTTTTTTGAAAGGCTAATCACTTTATTAGGTTTACCAATAGTGGGTGGGGGAATTGTCCTGCTCCCTGGATTCCTCGTAGCTTGCGTTCGGTTCATCCGAACAAGGCAGTGGCTGGGAATTGGCGCTGTACTATGGTGGTTGGGATTTACGCTGATTTACGCGGCACGATTGCCTGTGACTTACCAGCATGGAAGGTATCTAATGCCTGCCATGCCCGTCTTTTGGATAATTGGATGGGTAGGAAGTAAATATCTGCTTGAATCCATTAATAACGAAGGGCGTAGAAAGCTGCTGCGATTTGCCGGCGGATTTGGGCTGGGGCTGGTTGCGGGAATTTTTCTTCTCCTCGGCGGAAAAACTTATGAGGAAGATGTGGCAATTATCAACTCTGAGATGGTTGAGACAGCCAAATGGGTCTCCAGTAATACCTCAAAGGAAGATTTGATTGGCGCGCACGATATTGGCGCGCTGGGCTACTTTGGCGAGAGAGAAATAATTGACCTTGCGGGGTTGGTTTCTCCGGATGTGATTCCGTTTATTCGAGATGAAATCCGGTTGTTCGAATTTATGCAGGAAAAAGAAGTGAAGTATCTGGTGACCTTTCCTGAGTGGTATCCGCAGATGACCGAGGGGCTGGAGCGGGTTTACCAGAGCACGGCGCCTTTCTCACCCCTGGCGGGTGGCGAAAACATGGCTGTTTTTCGACTTAATCAATAAAGTGTTCTATCAATATTTGCCCGAGAAAAGCAGGTTATGCTATACTCGATGGTTGTGAATCGTATATTGAGGTGCTATTCGGTTTTTTACGCTCAGGAGATAGTAAATGGCTATTCACTCTCAGGCTGAAAAAGATGACCCGGTTGAACAATTCCAGCAGGAAATCAAAGAGGAGCTGGAACAAGCTAACAGGACGCTCAAGGAGATTTCGCTGTTGCTGGAGCAAAGCCAGGTGGAGTTGTCCAAACAAACACAACGAAATGCCGTGATAACCGGACATCTGCAACAAGTTCAAGCTCAGATTGAATCCTTACCGCGCTCTGAAATTAAGCAATCGTATAATGCTGCTCTCGATGCTCAACAAAGGTTGCTAGTGATGCGCGGTCAGTTGGAGAAATTACAGAGCGATCAGACCCACCTGAACAGGCATATCAACATGCTGGAGAAGGTTCTGGGGATGGTGGAAAGTGGAGCGATAACCCAGAAAAACAAAGGGGGCGGATCGGCTGTTCTCGAAATGGTTGTGAGCGCGCAAGAAGCCGAGCGCCAGCGCCTCTCGCGGCAGATGCATGATGGACCGGCGCAGGCACTGAGCAATTTTATCGTTCAGACGGAGATTGCCTCGCGGTTTTTTGAGATGGATCCGGCGCGCGCCAAGGAAGAGCTGCACAACTTGAGAAACTCAGCCATGGGAACTTTCCAGAAGGTGCGCTTGTTCATCAGCGAGTTGCGCCCGATGATGCTGGATGACCTGGGGTTATACCCGACGATTAAACGCTATGTGGATACCTTAAGGGAGCAGACAGGTGCAGAGGTAGCGCTAAACTTAAAGGGGCAGGAGCGGCGTTTTCAGCC
>CAYVOX010000007.1:0-49840 GCA_964453035.1 uncultured Anaerolineaceae bacterium | reverse complement strand
GAGCAATATGGACATCTGGAAGTGGCGCAAGCAGGTGGAAGATGGAGATGTTGAAGGGGCGCGGCATGACGGCTCGATAATCATGTATGACTCGACCCTGAAAGAGGTGGCACGGTGGAACTTTGAGCGGGCCTGGCCCGTTAAGGTGACCGGACCGCAGCCCAAAGCTGATAGCAACGAAATTGGGATCGAAGAGTTGACTATCGCGCACGAATTCATCCGGCGCGTCAAATAATTCACAACTTGGGGGGATTCGAGCGAGGATGTTCGAATCCCCCAGGATGGGTTTATGGCTTACATGACGGTCTATGATTTTAAACTGCCGAGGGGCTACCTGGCGGAGGATGGCAGCCTGCACCGCCAGGGAAAAATGCGGCTGGCTACGGCACTAGATGAAATCGAGTCAGTCAATGACCCAAGGGTGCTGGTAAATGAGGCTTACCTGCCGGTGGTGCTGCTGAGCAGGGTCGTCATTGCGCTGGAAAACCTGCCGGAAGTGACCCCGCGGGTCGTAGAGACCCTTTTCGCTTCGGACCTGAGCTACCTGGAAGATTTGTACTTGAGAATCAACGGTACGGACGAGATTTTGCTGGGAGCAACCTGCCCGCACTGTTCAAAGGCATTCCAATTAAGAGTAGCACCCATTATGCAGGTGGAGGATTCTGGATAAGCCATGAGTGAAAATCCCGTTCTGTCACAAAAAGAAGCTCAACCGAAGGGCAACAGCGGAAAACTGGAATTGACTGAAGAACTAGTGGAAAAAATTGCCGAGCGCGTTTACAAGATGTTGATGGAAGACATCAAATTAGAGTATGAGCGCGGGCGCGGCTATTTGAATAACGATTTTCATCGAGGATACCGGTAATGCCGCTGGATGATACATTCCTCAAGCAAACCTTCCCTTCGTTTCGGTTTGTTGTTGAAATTGATGGTAAGGCTCAGGCTGCGTTTACTGAATGCAGCCTGCCTTCCGCTGAGCGCGAAATTGAGGAAGTAAAAGAGGGAGGGCTCAATTCTTTTGTCCATCAACTGCCGGGTATGGCGAAAGCAGTGAAGGTTACGCTGAAGAACGGGATTGGAAAAACTGAGCTGATGGACTGGTATCTCAAAACGTTATCGGGTGAGTTCGCGCGGAAGACCGTCACTATTTCTTTGAAAAACTCGATGAAGGATGCGGTAATGGTGTGGCGGTTAGATGAAGCACTGCCGATAAAATGGGCAGGACCGCAATTAAAGTCAGATGAAAACTCGATTGCGATACAAACGCTCGAATTCATCTGCGGCGAGTTTTCTATAACCTACGGCTAGGAAGATAAAGAATTGACCGGAATGAAAAAGCGTTTTGGAACACGCAATTTATTGATGCGCAGGGTATCACGCCATGCGAATGCCACGGCGTTGTTCCGGCAATTCAAAGGCGAGGCTGGAGGGATGGCAGCGCTTTCTCCCTGGACTGCTGAGAGCATGGGAAGTGCCATCGGGCAGGCGTTCATCCTGCCGCAGGAAAGCCGATGGGAGGCGATGCCACAATCAGATGAAAGCGTGGTGAAGGCGCCGGTAGAGACCAGGCGAGATGTTGTAAAGCAAAAACCAATGCCCGTTGAACCTGCGGCTCCCAGAATAACCTCACCTGTCAGGAGCAGCGAGTCCAATAGCGATCCGGTATGGAGAAGATTGGAGACCATTTTCAGAAGGCACCAGGAGGTTGAGGGGAAACAGGAAGCCGCAGCGGAAGAGACCCTGGCGGCTCAAGCCGGATCGCCTGTGAGTGAAGGAAGAGAGGCGGGAGAGGAGGGAGAAATCCTGAGGGAGAGCCGATCGTCAATGGAGGGTAAATCAGAAAAAGCCGGTAGATTGCCATCTGCAGTTGAAACAGGACAAAGGAAGGGGATGCTGCTGGAGGAAGGTGAATTGCCAGCGCGGAGAGAAGGGCAATTACCGCTACAAAAAAGAGAATCGGAGTCAGCAACATATGCTATTGAAGAAAGTACTACATTGCCATTACAGGTGAAGCAATCTGCTGGAGAAAAAACCGAGGTCAAACGAGGTGTGACCGGTGAGGAAATTGGGGGGAGGCAGATCGGCAACGTTCAAAGTGGGCTTGAGGAGAAGGTAGGGACACCACAAAAAAACGTGAGTGCTGCGGGTGAAGCCAGGGAGATAGCAGTTGTTGCAAAGCCTGAGAACCCTGCGAGGGTTGTTTCACAAGTGGAGGAGGGGTCAGAATCGCCGGGAATTGGTGGTGTTGAACCAGGGGAGCAGGTTGTGCCATTGCAAGCTGCCTGGCCGGTGCAGATGCAGGCTGAAAAATCGGGTATGGTGATCGCCGATAGAATGGGAGACAAACCGACGGTATTAATGAGTGACCACGCGCTGCAAACCAGCCACCAGGAGGTGAAACAAATTCTTCAAACCATCGCTCCAGCAGATCAGACTGACTCCAGCGTGGAATTGATTACGCCACGGCAGGCTAAACCGGCTGTGGTTGCTCGAAAACCACCCCCTGTGCAAGGCGAGCAGGTGAAACCCGGAGAAGGAAAAACCACACCAGCGAAGGCCACAAAAAGGACTCCAGAACCTGATGAACGTGAGAAAGAATACCCGGAACAACGGGCATCCGGAGAGGTGGTCACTGAAATTGGGGCGCTGCCGGGAGAATTGTGGACATTGATTGATGAACCCATTCCAGAAGTGGCGTTGAGCCCGGAGGTAGAGAGAGAGACTGATAAGTTACATGCGTCTATAGAAGCGGCACCACCAGGCGAGCTGCAAAAACAGTCTGAACCTGAAGCGTGGCCAGTGGAGCCGATTAGGGCTTCCAAACCTTTCGTTCAAAGGAAGGAAAACGAGGCAGAGGAAGCGCCTGCTTTTTCGTCAGGTGAAAAGGATTTAACTGGAATAAAAGATGAGCAAATTGAGGACCTGGCGCGACGGGTTTACAACGAAGTTCGCAGGAAATTACAGGTTGAGTGGGAACGATTTCGACATTAATAGGCTAACAGGTTGGATATGGCTAACTCACGCAGCAACTTAAGCCCGGCAACCATCACTGAGGTGGACGATAAGGGACAAAACAAGGCAGATGGGATTTCTGTCAAGTGCATGTTCAATCCCTTTGAGTACACCGTAAGCAAGACAAACTCATACGAACAAAAATCGAAGAACCGATCGGATGTGCCCCAGGTCGAATTTAAGGGTGCCGGGCCACAGGTCTTAAAGTTAAGTCTGACATTTGATACTTTTGAGGCTGGCGAGGATGTGACGGAGACGACTCGTAAACTATGGAAGTTGATGGAGGCAAAAACGCGGACGGATTCCAACAAGAACAAGAAGATACCGCCACCAGAAGTAGCGTTTGAATGGGGAATCTTCCGATTTGTGGCGGTAATCACAGAAATGAGCCAGAAGTTCACGCTGTTTACAAAGGAAGGAACGCCAGTAAGAGCCAAGGTGGAAATTACCTTCACACAGCACAAAGACCTGGAAGATTACAAAAACACCAACCCTACTTCAGGTGGAGGCGAAGTGAACCGAGTTTGGCGGGTAACAGCGGGTGACCGGCTGGATTTGATCGCTTTTTCAGTTTACGGAGATGCGACAAAATGGAGAAGAATTGCGGAGGCAAACCATATTGTTGATCCATTGCGGATACCGGCAGGTTCGGTATTGATGATACCTGAAGCATGAAACTGAAAACGAGAGCCTATGCCTGAATCAAATTTGGTAAGCCAGGTAAATATAAAAATCGGTGGGGTGGAGTTGCAGCGGGGCGTGATGGTCAAGCTGGTATCGGTGAGTATTGACCAGCATACCCACCTGCCGGATTTGTTTATCTTGCGATTCAATGACCCCGGGCTGGAACTAATCAACGGGAAAGAACTTGACCTCACAAAAGAAGTGGAAATATCAGCAGAACGAGAAGACGGGCAGAGCGTTGTGCTGACCAAAGGAGAAATCACCGCCATTGAGCCGAATTTTGGTGAGGGAATGACGGCCGAACTGGTGGTGAGAGGATATGACAAATCTCATCGCCTGTACCGCGAGACGAAAACAAAAGCTTACGTTAATGTTAAAGATTCTGACCTGGCACGAGAACTTGCCGGGCAGGTGGGATTGCAGGCAGTGGTGGACGCGACGTCTACCGTTTATGATCATATCTTTCAGCACAACCAGACAGACCTTGAGTTTTTAAGAAGGCGCGCGTGGAGAATTGGCTACGAGTGTTTTGTCGAGCAGGGCAAGCTGTACTTCCGTAAACCGGTGACGAGCGGTAGTCACTTCACGCTGACCTGGGGGAGCGACCTGACGACCTTCAGACCCAGGATGAGCCTGAGCGAACAGGTGGACGAGGTGATCGTAAGGGGGTGGGATGCTGAGCAGCAGAAACCTCTGGTAGGCCGGGCAAGCAGCGGGAAACTCTCGCCAAAGATACAGGAGACGCGCAGTGGAACGGTACTGGCGGGTCCTTTTGGCAAGGGTAAAAAGATCCTAGTTGACCAACCGGTCGTCAGCCAGGCAGAAGCGGATTTGATGGCGGCAGCCCGCATGGATGAATTGAGCGGCGCTTTTCTGGAAGCTGAAGGGACAGCGCTGCGCCGACCGGATCTGCGAGCCGGCAGGGTGGTGGAAATAGAGGGGTTGGGAACGAAGTTTACTGGCAAGTATCTCATCACGAGAGCTATCCATGTTGTGAGCCCGGAAGGACTGAAAACAACTATCAGCGTGACAGGTTCGCGGCTGGGGATATTGGGCGAGCAACTACGCGACCCAGTCAAAACCCAGCAATGGCCGGGGGTAGTGACGGCCGTGGTAACCAATACAGATGACCCGAAAAAGTGGGGAAGGGTGAAAGTCAAGTATCCATGGATGAGTGAAGACGCGGAAAGTGATTGGGCGCGAGTGATTGGAATTGGGGCGGGAAAAGGGACCGGGTTTTATTCCATTCCATCGGTGGGCGATGAGGTGATGGTGGCTTTTGACTGGGGTGATTTTGGCCAACCGGTGGTACTAGGTGGGGTGTGGCATGGAAAGGCTGAACTACCAGGCGAAGTAGCGAACGCTAAAGGAGGCAACCAGCCGAGGATGCGCACGTGGCACTCGATTCTTGGGCATTATATCTTGTTCAATGATGTTGATAAGCGGATAGAGATACAGACGAGTAATGGATTGAAAATCACGATGGACGAAGGCACCAACACCATCACGTTAAAATCGCCGGCGGTAAAGATTGATCTGAAACAGGATAAGTTGGTGATGGAAAGTTCGGGCGAGGTGAGCATCAAAGGAACCAATGTTAAGTTGGAGGCCAGTATGAACCTGGATATCAAAGCCAACGGGCAGGTCAACATCAACGGCGCTATGGTAAATCTGAATTCATAGGAGAGTAAATGGGCGCTCCGGCTGCCAAACAGGGTGATTTGATAACAGCGGTGGATATGCACATTGTGATGGTTCCCTCCCCAAGTGGGACTGTGCCGACCCCATTGCCGCACCCATTTAACGGAATGTTGGATGGCAACCTGAGCTCCAATGTGAAGGTTATGGGGATGGCTGCAGCAACCATGGGCAGCACAGCCAACAACAACCCACCACATTTTCCAACACCGCCAGGAACGGCATTTCAAATGCCACCGATGAATAAGGCAACGATAATGAATGGAAGTTCGACGGTTCTGATTAATGGGAAGCCTGCTGCCAGGTTAGGCGATACCGTGCAGACCTGCGCTGACCCGATTCCAAACACAGCTGGCGTGATTGTGGCAAACAGCACCGTGATGATCGGAGGATGAGCAAGATGGCAAAGGAAATAGTTGGACGGGGATGGTCATTTCCACTGCAAGTAGGACAGCAAGGGGGGCTGACGCTGACCAATGATAGAAACGAAATAGAGCAGGCTATCCAGATCATCCTGACCACATCGCCCGGTCAGCGGGTGATGCGGCCTGAATTTGGTTGCAGGTTGCAGGAACTAGTCTTTTCACCGAATAACAGCCTGACAGCAGCACAGGCCAGGAGATATGTCGAAGAGGCGCTCGGGATGTGGGAGCCTAGAATATCGGTGATGCGGGTGGAGGTGCGACCCCATTCCAGGCAGGATAACTGCCTGGAAATTGAAGTGCAGTATGAGATCAAACCGACGCACGACCGGAGAAGCCTGGTGCATCCTTTCTATTTGATTCCTGGTGAGTAAATTGGCGGCATTATAGTGAGGTTCTCATGCAATTACCGACCCCAAAATTAGATGACCGGCACTTTCAAGACCTCGTGGATGAAGCCAAGAAGCGCATCCCACAGTACTGTAAAGAATGGACAGACCATAATGTGAGTGACCCGGGCGTTACGTTAATTGAATTGTTCGCCTGGATGACGGATATATTACTTTACCGCTTGAACCAGGTGCCCGACTTGCATTACATCAAATTTATGGAGATGCTCGGCATCCAGTTAAAGCCGCCAGTTCCCGCAAGTGTGCCGGTGAGTTTCTGGCTTTCTGCTCCGCAAGCTAACCCGGTGCTGATACCAAAAGGTACGGAGGTAGCCAGCACCCAGATAGAGACCAAGCCTTCGGTGATTTTTACAACAAGTGCTGATTTCAAGATTCAGCCGCCAGTTTTGAAGGCGGTGCTTTCAAGAACGGCTTCCAATGACGGTTCAAAGAAAGTGTTTAGCGAAATCAATTTGCGGCGGTTGGAAAGTGGGTTTGAGGGATTTTATATATTTTCAAGGGCGCCGCAGGTGGATGATGCGCTGTATTTTGGGTTTGAAAATGATTTGAGCGAGCATATTTTGGGGATTGACATGGATTGCGACCCGGCAGGCGGTGCAGGAGTAGACCCTACGATGCCGCCGTACGAATGGGAGGCTTCGACTGGATTGGAAGAGCCGCGCTGGAGGCGTTGCGAGGTGGAAAGCGATACGACCAAGGGTATGAATGTGACAGGTCAAATCCAGATCCATTTACCCCGACTGGGCCGATATACTACCAGCGGACAAAACCTGTACTGGGTGAGGGTTAGGGTGAAAGAAATTTCGGCACTTGAAGCCGAACAAGGAATGAGGCCTTACCAGGTTTCCCCCCGCATTCGAAAGGCCGAAGTCGCCTCCTGGGGAGGTAGTACCAACGCAACCCATTCGAGAACGGTAGTCAATGAGATGGTTGGGGTCAGTGATGGTTCACCCGGGCAGCGGTTCAGGGTGCAATTTACACCGATCCTGGAGCGGCAGGAAGAAGAATGCCTGGTTGTTCAGGTCAATGGCATGTTACCGCATGTCTGGAAGGAAGTTGCGGATTTTGCCAGTTCAACGCTTGTGGATGAGGTTTATACCCTGGATGGGTTGAGTGGCGAAATACGCTTTGGCCCGGCGATCCGTGAGCAGGATGGCACGATAAAAATGTATGGAGCGGTGCCTGCGCGGGATGCGAACCTGGTTTTTCAGAAGTACCGGTACGGCGGTGGGCAGGAGGGAAACATCCAGGCTGGGGTGCTAAACACCTTGAAAACGGCTATCCCTTACCTGGCAAAAGTGAAGAACCGGGAAGCGGCCTGGGGCGGTTTGGATGCCGAGACTCTGGAATCGGCGATGATGCGGGTGCCTGAACTGCTGCGCTCACGGGAAAGGGCGGTGACGGAATCGGATTTTGAGTTTCTGGCACGGCAGGCTCTGCCGGTCTCCATTGGGCGGGTAAAATGCCTGCAGCCGATCCCGGCTGAGGCAGGAAAAATTGTGCCAGGGCAGGTTTACGTGCTTGTGGTTCCGCGCATTGCGCGAGCGGATGACTACATTGCGCCAGAACAACTTGAACTTGACCCTGAGGAAATGAAGCGGTTGACGGCTTTCCTGGATGAGAGGCGTCTGCTCACCACCCGGATGGATATTCGCGCGCCGGTTTACATGTGGGTTGCGGTGAAGGTGAAACTTAAGATATCACCGGGTGCAAAGCGCGAGTCGGTGGAGAAAGCCATCAAAACCAGGTTGAACCGGTTTATCAATCCTCTGACTGGCGGTCCTGAAGGCAAAGGTTGGCCGTTTGGGAGAGATTTGTTTGTTTCGGATGTCTATCAGTGTTTACAGGGATTGGAAAACGTGCAATTTGTGCGAAATATTGAAATGTATAACGCCAGACCGGGAGGAGAACCGGAAGGCATGCCGATTGAGCAGATTGAGCTTGTCTCTCATGCGGTGGTTACTTCGGGCAAGCATTTTGTTGAGTTTATCTAAGGATGGAATGCCATGACTGAAGTGAGCGTAATCCTGCATGTGGACGGTCCGGAAGGGCGTTCAGATTTACCCATAAAGACCGGTTTGACGTTAATTGGCAGGCAACCAGGAAATGAGCTGGTGCTGGACAGCCCGCAAGTTTCGAGGCGACACGCGCAGATTGAGGTAAAAGGTGATAGGGTGCAAATCACAGACCTGGGAAGCGCCAATGGAACGCGTGTAGCCGGCGAGATAATTGGGCAGCAACTGGCATTTTCGCTTGAAAAAGGTGCGGTGATTCAAATAGGCCCTTTTAAAATAACGGTGGAAATCCAGGAAATCGAAACCGCTCAAATATTTAAAGAAGAACAAGGGAAGAAAGAAGAGTCCCTCTCAGCAACCCCTTTGAAGCAAGAAGAAAAAACAAATGAGGGTGTAAAGGCAAAAACGAAGAAAGAGGCTGCGCGAGTGGGAGGGGCCGGTGAGCCGCCCCAAAGTATACGAAGTACTCAACCAACTGGCGATGGAGAGACGCCAAAGAAACCGGATGTGCTACCGGTTCTAAAAAGCCGGTTCTTAATCAATTACCTGCCGGGAATCTACCAGAATGACTTCATGGAGCGGTTCTTGGGGTTGTTTGAGTCGATTTTGTTGCCGATTGAGTGGAATATTGATAATTTTGACATCTTTCTGGATGTTGATACTTCTCCGATTGGGTTTCTGAGTTGGCTGGCGAGTTGGTACGGATTGACATTTGACTCGACTTGGACGGAAGCCCAGCAGCGCCAGTTCCTGAAGGAAGCGGTGCTGTTGTATGCACGCAGGGGAACGCGATGGTCGCTGACGAGGATGTTGGAGATTTACACCGGAAACAAACCTGAAATCGTTGACCAGGGAGAAACAATAAAACCATTTCATTTTGAGGTAATCTTCAAATATGGAATAGGAACCGCGCAAAAAGCGTTGGTGGAGAGTCTGATCGACAGCAATAAACCTGCGCAATCGTTCTATATCTTAAAAATTGGTTAGTCGGGCAGTAGTTAGGCAAATTTTGCAAGCGAAAAGAGGAACCCATGGAGCAACTGGTTGGCCAAAACATTAATCGCTACCGACTGGTAAAATTACTGGGCGAAGGTGGGATGGGGGCGGTCTTCAAGGCTTTTGATATCACTCTACAACGCGAAGTGGCGGTGAAAATCATGCATGCGCAATTTGCGCGCAGGCCAGATTTTCAGGAGCGCTTTTTACAGGAAGCCAGGACGGCTGCGCGGTTGGATCATGGGGGAATTGTAAAGGTGTTTGATTTTGGCCAGGATAGCGGCTACCTGTTCATCGTGATGGAATACCTCAAAGGAGATAACCTGCGTAAGCTGCTGGAAGGGATGCGGGCTTCGGGTTCGTGGATTGATCTGGGTGAAGCGCTGGAGATTATCCATCAGGTTGGATTAGCCTTGGACTACGCCCATAAGAACGGGGTGTTCCACAGGGATGTGAAACCAGAAAATGTGATGCTGAAAGCGGAACCGAGCGGGTTGCTGCCATATCGACCGGTGGTCACCGACCTGGGCCTGGCAAAACTGGCGGAAGGAGGGATGGTCACGCAGGAAGGCTCATCCATGGGGACGCCGGCGTATATGTCCCCTGAACAGGCACTGGGGGAGAAAACGGATGCGCGAAGTGATGTTTACAGCCTGGGGGTGTTGTTATTTGAACTGGCAACAGGGCGGCTTCCATTCCCGGCCAGGACGATCAGTGAAGCTATTCGTTATCACACCAAGGAACCACCCCCGCAACCGCGTACGATAAGAAGCGATATTTCTGCCGAGTTGGAAGCCATCATCTTGAAAGCTATGCAAAAAGATCCCTCGAACCGATTCCCATCCGCGAAAGCTTTGGCTGAGTCGCTGGCAAATCTATCCATTGTTGAGGCGAAGACGGCAGCGGCAGTTCACGCGCCTGAGAACAATCTGGCAACCCAGTGGGAGCGCAGTCAGGCTGACGTGAAAGACGCAGCTGAAATCAATGCATTCCCGCAGCAAGCTGGGGGAATGACGCAAGATCGCGTTGTGGTCATGTTTCCGGATCGATCAACGCGGGTATACCCCATTAAGCCTACTGGAACCGTCATTGGGCGCGGGGCAGAATGCGATATTACGTTGGATTTTGCGAAGGTTTCGCGTAAGCACCTTCTGATTGAAAGAAGTGGAACTGGTTACAGGGTTGTTGACCAGAACAGCACCAATGGAACTTTCATGGCAAATGCCAAACTGCTCCCGGGCGTTCCTGAAGCCTGGGCGGTGGATAAATTAATCGGGATTGGCGATTGCTGGATTAAGTTGGAGATGGCTCAGACGCCTGTGGCTGCTGCAGGAGGGCAGATCGCCCCACCTGGGACAGCGGCGGCAAGCAGCCAGGTACGCGCAGGGGGCGGAAGCAGCCGGATCAGCATGGTGATTGAAGCGGCACAGTTCTCCGTCCAACCGGGCGGGAGCGTCTCGGTTGGGGTTACGATCTTAAACCAGGGACCGGTCGTGGATCACTTCATCGTGCAGGTGATTGGCGTTGCACCAGAGTGGATCCCGACGCATGTGCCGCCAATTCAACTGATGCCGGGCGCGACGCAGGAAGTGCGCGTCAATATCCAACCAGGGCGCAATGCACAGAGCCGGGCGGGAAGGTATCCTTTGGTTATTAGAGTTACCAGCCAGGCTTCGCCGGATCAAAGCGTGGAGGGAAGGACGATATTGAATGTGGGCGCTTTCAACCAGTTCGCCTGTGAAATTCGCCCTTCCAGATTAAAATCGCGCGAGGTGGCACAACTACGTGTGGTGAACCAGGGAAATGCCAAAAATGTCTTTCAGGCAAGTTTTCTGGATACAGCGGATGAATTGCGGTTTGAACCTGCACAAATCCAATTACAAATCGAACCGGGCCAAACGCTGGCAGCCGATTTTAAGGTTAACCGGAAAAAGCCTCGATGGCTGGGCGGAGAGCAATTCAATAATTTCTCTGCACAGGTCGTCTCTGCAGAAGGTGCAGCGCAAACAGTTCCGGCGGAATTTGTCAACCGGGCACTGCTGCCATCCTGGCTGCTGCCGATCCTGGTTGTGTTGTGCCTTTTACTGGCTTCAGGGGCGGCAGTGATTTATGGAAATATGCAGACCCAATCGGCAAATTTGACCCATACGGTTGTGGCAGCTTTGACGCAGACGTATGATGAGATCTCCAGGCAAATTGGCGGGGCAACCGCAACAGCAAAATGGTTAGGGGAGGATGACGATCGGGATGGTCTCTCAAATGAGGAGGAAGTGAAACGAGGGACTTTGCCTAACAAGCAGGATACAGATGAGGATGGTCTGCAGGATGGACAGGAAATCACATATAAGACGGATCCTTTGAAACCGGATACAGATATGGATGGGTTAAAGGATGGGGAAGAAGTGAACCGGGGCATTAATCCGTTAAAGGAGGATACTGACGGGGACGGCATAAAGGATGCTCAGGATCAAGACCCAGATGCAACGCCGACTAAGTCACCGACGATTACACGAACACCCACGCCAACAAGGACGGGCACCAAGGTTGTACCTGCGGGAGGCGTGAGCTTGAAATGCGATGACACTTACCAACGGCTAAGAGTTGTGGATGCCGGATCGCTGGGAACAACAGTTACAATTGATTCATGGAATGGGGCAAGCTGGGACCCAGTGTGGACTGTGACAAGCGGAGACCCCGCGGTGAAGAAAATCACCTCACAGGTGGGATTTTATTCGTTTGGTGGATGCGAGAAACTCTTTATCCTTCCCATCCAATATCCTGGAACGACGGCAGTGCTGGAACTCATCGTTTACCAGTGGACTGGCAGCGGATTTAAGCAGGTGTATTACATTTACGCCAAGAAGGGTACATGGAGCGTTTCTGGCAATGTTTTAACGATTAAACGCGGATATTATTCCGGAGGAGAACCGAGCTGTTGCCCGTGTTATACCGAAACCATCAGTGACCGGTGGAATGGTACAACGTTTGGGAATCGTTCTTCTTCGCTGACAGCTAATTATTCAGCTCCGGTGCCTACTTACTGCATGGGCACAGGAGGCGGAATTTATATTATTCCTACGTTTGAACTCATCCTTCCTCCCGGAATTATTCCCACCTTATTTAAGTTCCCATAAGATTCGGATGGATTGATGAGGTTCCAGGAATTTAATCCAAGAATTTAGAATCGTCAATCATTTTCTTGGTTTTATCTTCAGGCGCTTGACCCTGTATAGAACTCTGGGTTTGTGCCTGCTTTAATTCTTCGGCTTCGGCAGCGGCTAATTCCTGGCTGCTGAGGCGATTAGTAATGCTCCAATTTCCGCAATAATCACAGCGGTCGAATTTACCAACTACCATGTTGATGCCCCACCAATGACGGGAGAATGGCCGGTGACATTTGGGGCAGATGGTACCTCCCAGCATGCCGTAGGTGCGGGGAGCGCCCAGAGGAAGGCGATTAAGCCCCTTCTTTTGGAACATAAACACCTGGGTCAGAACACCAATTAACATCAACAGGGCAATACCACCGAGAAGAGGGACGATAATTCCGAAGACTGCCTGTCCTTCAGCTTCAGCGCTGACAAACTCAAAGCGACGAGGCACTGTTTGAAGGGTACGGTTATCGGAGGTTAGAACAACTGCTGAAAGCTCATGCCAGCCGGTGGAATACTCGGTGGTTTGAAAGGTGAGGGTGAAGGGGGATTGTTTTACTTCCTGAATGAGCTGACCATCGAGCATATACTTGACGGATTGAACGGTCAGGGGTGTCGATATATCCAGGGCGAATGTGCCCCGGATTTGACTACCGCTGCTGAAGCCGAACTTGCGCTGAACGTTCAGGCGAACCTCTTCGGATTGCGCTGAACTTGTGGAGACGAAAAAGAGAGAGAGAAAGATCAGTAGGGCGAGAGAAATGATACGTGATTTCATGTTATTTCCACCGGGTGAGAATGGTTTCTCGTTGGAAGAGCATAGCGCCGAGATAGACGGCGCCGATATCCAGTACAGCCAGAACTGCGGCTACAACCAGCATCAGTTGTGGATTAAGGATGATGAAACCGCCAATCTGTCCGAACATGAGCAAAAGGATAGGCATGAGGAGAATGGCCGAGGTCTGTTCTGCCACGCGGGGGTCATTTACACGCGAGGAAATAAAGATAGCGAAGTTGACCGCGAGGACAGCCATGAGCGGACCGATGACAAAGATGGCTATCAGCCAGGTTGGACCGGCGATGTAAGCTTGCAGTGCCTTGCTTGCCCCCGTGAGGGGGATGAGGGCAACAAAGAGGAGAAATCCAAGGAAAGTCGCAACAACTGCAGGAATGGCTGCGGCAAGACTCTTGCCGGCAAGTAGTTCGACAGTGGTGACGGGAGTAGCCAGGAGCGGCTCAAGCGAACGGGTGGTTTTTTCGCCAACGATCGAATAGGCAGCAATGGTGATGGGAATCATAACCGGCATAATCATGTACAGGATGAGGAATTCGTTGACAAGGTATAAGGAGAGGCAATCCTGAACAGGTAAGGAGCCGCACGCCTGCATAACCTGTACCGGTGCATCGACCATGTCGGCACCACCGGTGGTGCGGGTGAAGTAGAGGATGACAAGTGGCAGAATTGTAAAAAAGACAGGCAGGATAAAGACTGTGAAGAGAACCAGGCGGTTCTTGAAGACTTCAGCCCATTCTTTTTCAATGATGGTTTGAATGCGGTTCATTGAACCACCTCAGGTGAGTTTTGAATCAGTTGGAGGTATATATCCTCAAGGGAATGGCGCAGTTGACCGACAAATTGGATCTCAGCCCCGGCTTCAACGAGTTTCTTCACAAGGATGGGATTCTGCGTTTCGGGGTCATCGAGGGTGAGGATGAGCTTGTTTTCTATTTGTTCGGCATTTTTAACAAAATCAAGAGCGGAGCAAAGCTGCAACCAGGAAGGTTGCAAGGTTTTGAAATGGAACACAACGCGGCGGCCAAACATTTTCTGGCGCAGCTGCTCAGGTGTATCAACGGTTATGAGATGGGTTTTGAAGATGGCGATACGCTGGCAAAGGCGGTCAGCTTCATCGAGGTTATGGGTGCACAGGAAAATGGTGGTGCCTTCCTGCTTAAGTTCCGCGATAAAATCACGGACCAATTTGGCAGATTCGGGATCGAGACCGCTGGTGGGTTCATCCAGGAATAGCACGCGTGGCTGGTGAAGCAAAGCACGGGCAATTGCCAGTTTTTGGCGCATGCCTTTGGAGAAGCTGCCCACTTCATCCATGCGCCGCTCCCAGAGACCAAGCATGCGCAGAAATTTTTCTATCTGACCGGTCGCATCCTTCACACCATAAAGGTGGGCGAAAATCGAGAGATTCTTTTCGGCGCTGAGCCGATCGTACATGCCGGGGGTTTCGGTGAGGATTCCTACCGATTGGCGGATTTGTTGATCCTGCTGGCCAACCACATAACCATTGACGACAGCTTTGCCGGAGGTGGGGGCAATAAGGCTGGTGAGCATGCGGATAGTGGTGGTTTTGCCTGCGCCATTGGGACCCAGGAATCCAAAAACCTCACCTTGCTGCACCTCAAGGGTGAGATCCCGCACAGCAACGATAGGGGGTTGTTTACCGTGCTTGAACTCTTTGGAAAGGGATTCGGTGATAATCAACTTATTTCATTTGCTCCGATCGGATTGATTTAAGTCGTTTCATGACATCGTTTGCGCCGCGACCGAATGCATCATGGAGAAGGCGATACTCTGCATAGAGGCGATTATAAACCTGTCGGGCAGGCGGATGGGGTAAATAGACCCCATCGCGAAGTCGTGCCATGGCGTGACTGGCTTCAAGGATGGAATCGTAACCTCCGGCGGCACTACCGGCAGCAACTGCTCCAAACATGGCGGCACCCAGGGCAGGCGTTTGCTTTGCAGACGCCACTTTTACAGGCATGCCGGTGACATCGGCATAGATTTGCATGAGAAGCGCATTTTTATCCGGAAGACCGCCCGTTGCCACAATTTCATGGATGGGGACTTCGTACTGGTTGAAGGCTTCGACAATCACGCGGGTGCCATAGGCAGTGGCTTCGATGAGGGCGCGGTAAATCTCTTCAGGGCGAGTTGAGAGGGTGAGCCCGACAATCAGCCCGGAGAGCTCTGCATCCACCAGAACGCTGCGGTTGCCGTTCCACCAATCAAGGGCAACCAACCCACTTCCTCCGGGTTTAAGGTTGGCGGCTTTTTCTTCGAGCAGGGCATGAATGCTGATACTTCGCCGGTCAGCTTCCACCTGGTAGTGAGCTGGAACGCAGTTATCCACAAACCAGGCGAAGTGATCGCCCACGCAGGATTGACCCGCCTCGTAACCGAAAAAGCCCGGGATAATGCCGTCTTCGACGTAGCCGCACATGCCGGGGACGATTTTCTCCTGGCTGCTGAGAACCATGTGGCAGTTGCTGGTGCCCATGATAATCACCATGCGCCCAGGTTCAACGACGGTGGAAGCTGGCACAGCAACATGGGCATCGACATTGGCTACAGCAACGGCAGTGCCTGGCAGGAGACCCGTCCAGGAGGCGGCCTGTTCAGATAAACCACCGGCTTTTTGACCGAGCGGCAGGATTTGAGAAGACATCTTATCTTCGACAAAGTTTTCGAGACGGGGATCAAGTGATTTAAAGAAAACTTGATCGGGAAAGCCTTCACGCTTGGACCAGATAGCCTTATACCCGGCGGTGCAACTGTTGCGGGTTTCCACGCCGGTCAACTGCCAGACGATCCAATCGGTGGCTTCGATGAAGCGACCAGCTGCGGTGTAGATTTCGGGGGCATCGTTTAGAATCTGCCAGACCTTGGGTACAAACCATTCTGAGCTGATTTTGCCGCCGTAACGGTCTAAGAAGGAGTAGCCTTCATTACGCGCAATTTCATTAAGGCGATTGGCCTCAGGTTGTGCGGCATGGTGCTTCCAGAGCTTAACCCAGGCGTGCGGGTTGGAGCGATATTGCGGCAGGAAACAGAGGGGTGTGCCGTCTTTTAAAGTGGGCAGCATGGTGCAGGCAGTAAAATCAATGCCGATGCCAACGATATCCTTTGGATTGACCTGGCGTTCCTGTAAAATGGCAGGGATGGTTGTTTTTATGACGTTCAGGTAATCATTCGGATCCTGAAGTGCGGTATCGGGCTCCAGTCGGATTGATGTGCCTGGTAACGTCTCATCAATCACACCGTTGGCATAGGTGTAGATAGCAGTGGATACCTCAGCGCCGTTGGAAATGTCAATCAAGACAGCCCGACCGGATTCGGTGCCGAAATCAATCCCAATTGCATACCGAGCAGGGCTCATTCAGAGGCTCCGTGGTGATAGACGTCCCATTCCAGGTATTTACTGAAAACTTCGTAAATCACGTCCGCGGTCTGGGAAAGATTAATGGCGACGTGATGCTCGAAGCCGTTTTCACAGATGAATTTTAGCAAATCCTGCAAATTGGGGATGCGGATGACGCCGTAACCGCCGAAGGTGTTGAGGGGGTCTTTGGTCAGTTGGCCCTGTCCCACATAGGCGGTTATCATGCCGTTGACGTCATCAGTGGAGACGCGGCAGTAGGTGAATGGAGAAGGCTTTACACGCCCAACCACCGTACCGAAGGTATTCGCTTTGCCCACTGAACCGGCGATGATCGCCTGGTAATCCATTGCCGGAGGGGTCTGGGAGGCATCTTCGGATTCAAAGATATCACGGGGCAGGTTTGAGCAGTGGAAGATAACGCCTTGATCTGGATCGTCACCGTAGTTGTTATTCCAATCCACGATGGCGCTGGGTTTTCCGGAAGCAAGGGCCAGGGCATACATGCCGATTACTCCGGCGATGTCGGTTTCACAGGCACTTGGCAGCAGGTTGTTGCTCATCATGCTCATGATGGTGCAGGGGACAATGCCATAGAGTTCCTCAAGCGCAGTCCAGCATTGGATGGCGCTGGCCTGAAGGCGGTTGGCATTCATCCAATCGTCTATGGCGATTCCCAGGCGAGCCTGTCGTAAGAGCGACTCTGTTGGAACCTGCCTGGTGGGGACGTAAGCGTTGATTTGCTCGACTTTTGACACCAGACGCGGGTCGCCATCAGCAATACGGCGTGCTTTGCCGAGAATTTCGGAGAGGTCAATGGTTTCCACGCTGATGCCTGATTGTTCAAGAAGCTTCTCGCTGAAGCGCACAGTGTTGAAGGCTGCAGGGCGAGCGCCAATCACGCCGACGCGCGCGTTTTTGAGCCCACCTCGCACGCGGCAGATGGCGGCAAATCGTTTAAGATCCTGGCGGAAAGCCGGGCTTTCAGGATCAATGGTGTGCAACTGGGTGAGCGAGAATTTGATGCCATACTGGCGCAGATTGTTGCAGACGGACATTTTGCCGCAGAAAGAATCACGCCGGTCGAGGATGGTCATTTTGTTGACGGTATCTGGAAAGGCGTGAATGAGGACGGGTACATCCAGGGCAGCCCAACGCAGCGCGTTGGCTACGGCGCGTTCATCCCCAAAGTTAGGGAGTGTAACCAGGACGCCGTCAATTTCCTCGCGATGCTTCTTGAAGAGGTCAGCACATTTTTGAGCATCCGAAATGGATTCGATGCTACCAAATTTTGTCTCTACTGGCGAGAGCAGGATGGCGTTGATACCTTCCTCGGCGAGAACTTTGAGAATGGTTTTTCGACCCGAATCACACAGGTGATCGGGGAAAAAGCCGCGATTGCCGATAATAACAGCGAGAGTAAGGGGTTTCATGTGTTCCTCCAAAAAAGGTTATTGCGAAATCTGGGCGGCCTTACCGTGCAGTTCTACCAACTCCTCACGGCGAAGTGCCATCATTTTACGCACTCTTTCGGCATCCCGGGGGTAGGTGAAATAAAAGATGCTGAAGAATAAGCCGCAGAAAATCCAGGGGAATGGGATAGTCCAGAGGAGGGCGTCGGTGAGGTTGATTGAATCGGCGATATAGCCGGCGATTACTCCTGAGAAGGCAGCCAGCCCCCCTTCGATAAGGCTAACCATAGAATAGGCGCTGGAGCGCATTTCGGGTGGGACAACTGCTTGCATCATCGGTTCTTTTGCGCCGCGTCCGGGCCAACCAATCATCAGGGCAGTGAAGAAGGCTAATCCGAAAAAGACCGGAAAGGAAATTACCTTTCCCTGGGTCAGGAGTATGTACATGAGGGGCACGCCCGAAAAGACGGAGAATTGGCCGATGATCGTGCGCCCGAATTTGGGGCTGACTTTTTCAGCGTAGTCACCGATGACGCCACCCATGAAGTTGCTGATGGCGGCACCAATCACCACGATGGCAAATATGAGTGGCGCGCTACCGTTGGGATCGGAAAAAGTGATTTCATTGGAGTACTTGAGTTCCCTCACCATCCAATTGATGAAATAAATCTCCATTACAACCCAGGGCATGGTGCCACTGACACCCTGAAGGATGGCAGCCCAGATGGTTGGGATTTTGAGCGTGTTGAGCATATCTTTAATGTTAATCGCATATCTTTTTTCATCAGCATGGGTGATGATGCCGGCAAGTTCTGGCTCGGCTGCACCGCGCGGCGGTTCATCAACGAAGAGCCAAATCACAATGCCAGTGAGTATGCTGGCAATGCCCAATCCGATAAAACCCCAGCGCCAACCTTCGGGGTTGGCAACAAAACCGAGGGCTAACACGCCGAAAACGGTGCCCATCAGGCCGACCAGACCAATCACGCCAAGCGCGCGTCCGCGTTTTTCCTGAGGGTAATGGTCTCCGAGTAGGGAGAAGGTAGCCGGCATGAGACACCCCAAACCCAGCCCAGAAATGGCGCGGATAATTTGCATGGAGGTGAAATCGGGGACAAGGCCGACAGCAAGGGTCCATATTCCCCAGATGCCTGTACCAAAGATGAGCACTTTCTTACGCGACCAGCGGTCGGAAACGTAACCCCAGAAGGGGGCACTGACGGTTTGAGCGATACTGCGCATGGTTTCCATCAGACCAATCATGCTGAAGGAAATGCCCCACATACTCTGAATGACCGGGGAGAGAACGCCCATCGCCTGGCTTTCGCCCTGGTCAATGAGGTAGCCGAGTCCCAGCGCAAAAAGCGTTCGACCTGACTTTTTCTTTTTGGTTGCCATGAGATCACCTGTAAAGAAGGGTTAGATTATTCTAGAGCAGGGAAGGGATATTGTCAAACCAGAATACGCCGGTTTATCCTCTGACGCATTAATTTCAAGAATTCATTATCCTGGATATTCCCAAAAAGAGAAGGATGATCAGGGTGTTTTCTTGACGAGCGGAGTCCAGGTGGTGTTGGATTGAATATTAGGATTGAAGTTAGGATCAGCACTTACGATGTATTCACCGAGAGGACTGGACCATGCCTGCGCATAGCCAGTTGGCAACTCAACCTCTTGATTGGTATTGGGATCAAGGTATGAATCGACCTCTCGGATAGTCTGAGAGAATTGCTGGGAAACGCGGTCCATCATCTGCTGTTGGCGCTCATAGGCTTGCGTATTCGTTTCGCGGATGTAATCGGCGTTCTGGCTAAGCGTGCGGCTGAGCTGTCCGATATTGTGAATATGGTGAATCTGGTTTTGAATCAGATGCTGGCTGATGGTAACAACCTGATTGAACCAGATGGGATTAATTTTGAAACTACCCAGCATTGTTTTAAAAAGCAGGCTGGCAGAAGAAAGCTTGCCGACGGCTGCACGGGTTGCCAGCTGGAAGGTAACATTCCAGAAAAACATTTCACCCCCACCAAACATGGATTGAGAACCTATCCGGTTGACTTCGAGAACACATGTGATGTCTTCTTCGACGGTAGTATTGCGGTCAGTCGGGTAAGTGATGCGAGCCTTAGCACCATCTAACTGAGCGATTGAAGGTGATGAATCGGGGGAAAGTGAACGATAGGCTTGAACCAATTCAGGCATAGGGGCAATGTTTTCCACCCTGAGACCAGAAAAATTGCGAAATCGGGGAAGGGTGAATTGTTGCATGGCTTCCAAGGCAGAACGGCAGGGTTGGCGAACTTCATTGCCAAAGTAGCGCGAACCAGGAGGATTGGTCATCATCAATAAGGGATGGTTGGACCAGTAAAAAGGCAACGTTGGAAAGGCTTCGAGGGCTTCAAGACCGGAAGGATTGTAAGCTGTAAAGGATAACGTTGCCGGCATGCCCGGGTTATCAGAGATCCAGGTGACACCACCGCGAAATTCCCAACCGGTTGGAATAAGGAAGCGAAACGCCTCCAGGCTGGTACCTTCAGAGTCCATGCAAACGCATGGGGTAAATTTGATGCCCTGAATAAGCGATGAGGTTTGAGGGGAAGAAGGTGCCGGAGGATTATGTTGAATAAAGTGCGTTCCGCAATAAGCGCAGGTGATGTTGGGTGAATTTGTCTGGGATAGCCCCGCTCCACATTGAGGACAGATTTGCTTCTGAAGTTGCATCGCTTCCTCCTTTGACTGAACACACCAGAACAAGTGAATGTATTTCCGGTATCATTATATAAGGATTAGGCGGATGGTGAACAGGTAGATTATGCATTTAAAGTGCAAACCGCCAGGGTGAGGGGGGCACCCTAACGGTTTGCAAATTTAGTATATCATAACCTGCGGAAATGGCAAGGTTTGTGTAAATATTAAGACTCGGTTTTTCTCAACCTGAAGCAGGTGATATAGGCAGCGACACTGAATGCGGAGGCAACATTCAGCGATTCTTTGAATCCCTGCATGGGAATCCAAACCTGTTGGTGACACAGGCGTAAAATGGCAGGATCAATTCCGGATACTTCATTGCCGATGACCAGCAAGACGGGGGAGTCTCGCGGTGGAAGCGTAACCTCAAAAATCGATGAGGCACTCTGACCAGTCTCAAGTGCCCAGAGGGTAAACGAAGATTCACGCATGGCTAGTGCCATAATTTCACCGTTGGGGTGATAGCTCCATGGGACGGTACTTTCAGCGCCGAGGGAGGTTTTAAGGACGGAAGGCTGCAAAGGCGTCGGGGAGACCCCACACAGATGTAAATGACGGATGCCTGCGCCATCTGAAGTGCGGAAAATGGATCCGACATTGTAGGCTGAGCGCAAGTTATCCACCAGCACTTCCACCGGTTGGGGAGTTGGTTGGTGAACGCAGTGTTTACGGGCTGGCTCTTCGCGAAAGTAGGATTCAACAGCGCGGGTGGGTGAACCACAGCGGGGACAGGTGACTGCTTTTTGTACTTCCAATTGAGAAAGAACGGGGAAGCGTAACTGACACTGCTCGGCGAGACACTCATAGACGGCCGGAAGGGAAAGCGATTGAGGGATAGAGGGCATGGCTTAATTATAACGATTTATGGCATTGGAGACAGCAGCGGTAATTTGTTATAATCCCTTTTATTACAGGAAGAGGTGTTAAATGGACGAAAGTAGAATTCAAATAATGCTTGAAGAAGTTAAAAGCGGCGAACTATCAATCGCGGATGCGATGAAAGTCTTCAAGCAATTACCGTTTGAGAACGTAGAAGGTATTGCCAGGCTGGACCACCACCGGACATTACGGAGGGGGTTCCCGGAGGTGATTATGGCGCAGGGAAAAACAGCGGAGCAGGTGAGTATTATCTTCAGGCGAATGATGGAAAAAAGCGACAAAGTGCTGGCTACCCGGGTGAGCGACGTGATGTATGCACAAATTCGGGAACAACTACCTGAAGCAACCTACCTGCCTTTGCCGAAGCTGCTTTTTGTGAACCGGGCGGCTAATGAATCCAAGTTGAAGGGCGTGCTGGTAGCAACAGGTGGGACGGCGGATATCCCGGTAGCGGAGGAGGCCGCAGTTACAGCGGAATTGATGGGTAACGAGGTGACGCGGCTGTATGATGTGGGCGTGGCGGGGATACACCGGCTGTTGAGTCAAAACCATGTGTTACAGGTAGCCAATGTGATTGTGGCTGTAGCGGGAATGGAAGGCGCGCTGGCGAGCGTCATCACGGGATTAGTTTCGGCGCCGGTGATTGCGGTGCCGACCAGTGTTGGCTACGGGGCAAGCTTCAATGGACTGGCTGCCTTGTTAGCAATGCTCAACAGTTGCGCCAATGGCATATCAGTTGTGAATATTGACAATGGTTTTGGTGCAGGATACCTGGCTGGTGTGATTAATCGGCAAGTTTTCCGGAACGATAAAAATGAATGAGGATTATTCCAATCAATTGTCTGAAGCTGTAAACGCGAAGTACATCAACCTCAAACAAATTCTCGTGGAGATGCAGTCGGTGGTGGTGGCGTTCTCAGGAGGGGTTGATAGCGGTTTATTGAGCTCGGTGGCGCACCAGGCTCTGGGAGAAGCAATGGTTGCGGTCACACTGCAATCACCGGTCGAAGCCGAGGCGCAAATAAGCGAAGCCATCTTGTGCGCTGAAGAAGCTGGTTTTACCATCAGGGTGGTGCAAATCAATGATCTGGAAAATCCAAATTTTGTCCGAAACCCGGCTGATCGGTGTTATTACTGCAAATTCAACCGGTTCAAGCTGCTGGAGGAAATTCGCAAGGCGCTCGGTTTTCGGTTCTCAGCGGAGGGCTCCAATGCGGATGATGAATTGGCTTACCGTCCTGGAAAGAGGGCGGTGAGAGAACTCGGCATTCGAAGCCCCCTGGCTGAAGCAGGGTTGAAAAAAGGCGAAATTAGGATGCTGGCAAGGCACCTGGGCTTGAGAATCTGGGATAAACCGAGCGCACCGTGCCTGGCGACGCGTTTCCCATACGATACACCAATCACAGAAGAATTGTTAGGAAGAGTTAAAGAAGCGGAGAGGTACCTTGCTCAGATGGGATTTGCTTCGATAAGGGTGAGAAGCAACCGCGATGGGGCGCGGATAGAAGTTGCACCGGAGCAGATAACCCGGGCAGCAGCGCTGAGCGGAGAGATCAGCCGGGAATTGAAATCGCTGGGGTACAAATATGTGAGCCTGGATCTGGATGGATACCGCAGCGGAAGCATGGATGAGGTGTTGACACCATGAAAATTGCTTTTTGTGATTGTTTTTCAGGAATCAGTGGAGATATGTTCCTGGCAGCGATGATTGATGCCGGGCTTCCGATTACCCTGTTGAAAGATGAGCTGGGAAAGATCGAGTTCGAGGAAACCTTCCAAATTGGGTCGAGACTGGTATTGAAGGGGGCGATTCGAGCCATGCTGCTGGAGCTTGAGATTAGAGAAAGTTACCATCACCGGACTTATGCAGATATTCATAAGTTGATCGGTCAAAGCGCTCTATCAAACCAGATAAAAGAAAAAGCACTGGCTATCTTTAAAGTGCTGGCAGAAGCAGAAGCCAAAGTTCACGGCACCACGGTCGAGGATGTGCATTTTCATGAAGTGGGAGCAATGGATTCAATCATTGATATCGTCGGCGCTGCCGTGGGATTGACATATTTTGGAATCGAGAAGCTTTTTTCTTCAGCATTGCCTGTGGGAACGGGTCAAACCCGAAGCGCGCACGGATTGTTACCTTTACCAGCGCCGGCAACGCTGGAATTGATGCGCAAAGGGAAAATGAACATCACGCCATCGCCAGCGACCAAAGAACTGGTGACGCCTACTGGTGCGGCGATCCTAACCGCGTTTGCGACTTTCTCTCAGCCTTCCATGCGGATTGAGAATCTGGGGATTGGCGCGGGTAAGCGCGAATTACCCTGGCCTAATATCCTGAGATTAGTGCTGGGGGAGATAGACAGCGAAGAGCATCATAAAGAAATGATTGTTCTTGAAACCAATGTTGACGATATGCCTCCGCAACTTTTTGCGCCTGTCCAGTTGGCATTATTCAAAGCTGGAGCACTGGATGTGTTCTTTACGCCGATGATGATGAAGAAGAATCGCCCGGCTACCATGGTCTCGGTGATTGCCAGAAAAAAGGATGAAGAAGCCCTGGCGTCAATCCTGCTGAGGGATACAACCACTTTTGGAGTGCGGGTTAGTCCGATATGGCGGCATGAGGCAGACCGGGAGATGACCACGGTAGCGACGCCTTATGGTGAAGTGGGCGTAAAAGTCAAAATCCAGGATGGAAAGCCCATCATGGCGATGCCAGAATATGAGGATTGCCTGAAACGTGCCGAAGAAAACGGCGTTGCGGTGATTGACGTTTACCAGGCAGCGCTGGCAGCAGCTCAGGCTCTCATCAACCGGCAGAAACCATCGCGAGCTTAGAGGTGTTGCGAACAAAGAGCAGCAGGATCACCATAGCGATGATGGCTGCGAAAGCCGCAAACAGGAAAGTTGCCTGAAAACCAGCCATATCGGCGATCCAACCGCCAATAAGTGGGGCAAGAATAGCCGCGGGGGCGATGAGCGTGTTTGCCATGCCAACATAGGTGGGGCGCTCCTCTTCACTGCCAAAGCCCATGGTAAATGCCATGCCTACAGTCCAGTAGGCTGTGCTGCCGATGCCAGCCAGCAGGAATACTGCGTAGAACATGTTAAGGTCGCGCGCGAGGAAAGCAAGGAGGGCGCTGGCAGCCGTGCTTAACGCGCCAAAGACGAGCACATTGCGCTTTCCCCAGCGGTCGGCAATCCATCCCAACAGGGGATTGGCGACCACCTGGGTAATCATGAGAACGCCGGTCATCACGCCAGCCGTGATTTCATTCATTTGTAGATGGCGAACTGCATAGACTGTGTAGAATGCAAAGGCCATGTTGGCGAACTGGGAGACGATGCGATTGATGAGATACCAGCGAAACGAGTGATCTTTTGAAAGGATTCTGCGAACGCCCTGTAGGAGGGGCATTTCCGAAAACGAGCCCGGCTCAACTTTGCGATCGAATTCCCGGGTGAGGTTGAGAAAGAACCACGAGACTGTGAACAAGGCGCTGGCGATGAAGAAACAGGAAGCAAAATCCCAGGGGGGAGAAAGTGATTCGAGCAGCAAACCGGCGAATACAGCACCAAGCGAAGCCAGCAGGTTGGCGGACGCACTCTGAAAACCAAAAAAAGTTGCCAGGTAATCGGCTGGGATAACTTTACCAATCATAATTTGCCAGGGATTGGCAGTGAAACCACCCCCAAGACCCTGCCAGATAAGCAGAAGAAATGTGGCGATGAGGGCAGCCTCTGTTCCAATGATCGGGACGAGGAGGGCAACAACGGCAATTCCCAAAAACGGGATGCGTTCTTGAATGGTCATCATCATCACAAAAGGCTTATACCGTACCATACGGCCGATGCGTTTGGCGGTGAGCAGTTGAGGTAGTTGCCAGCCAGTGTTGTGGATAGCGGGGATCAATCCGATGAGCGTGGCAGAATTGGTTAGAGTTGAGACGAAGAGGGGCAGGATAGTGCTGAAGGAAGTGAAACCCATTGCAAAGCCAAAGAAAGCGCCATCCAGCAGGTTGGCGATATAGTTATGTTTGAGATGTCGCCAGTGCTCATTTTGGATTGAATCGTCTACTATCATTATTTAATCCTGGTAATTATTAAAAATCTTAGTTTGAGTCTTCGATGGCATAGAGGATACCGGCTCCGGTTGCGATATATAACCGATCTTGAATAAGTGCTCCACCGACTGCATTTCCCTGAATGGGAATCCGCCAGAGCGGAGAAGTGGAATTAACAGCATTTGCGCGGCATTCCTCGCCAGCTGGCTCCGTTGTTCCCAGACCGCACAGAATGACCGTGTTGCTTTTATCAATTGCAACCATAATGGGCAGAGGTCCTCTGAATGGAAAATCAAGGATACTGAGACTGACGCCGTTGGAATCTAACCATACGACCCGGCTCGATTCGTAGATGCCGCCAAAAAGCAGCCAAATATTGCCTTCGGGGGTTACTCCTGAGTTGCGCGGGAAGCGAAAATTCGTGCCGAGGGAGCGGGAATCCCACTTAATCTGCTCTGGTTGTTGAGAGATATTTCCATCTGGATTAATTTCTTCAATATAAGCCTGGGTAAGACGGTAAATGATGTTATTTGAACCGACAATGAGGCGATCCATTGGATCAGGAGAGGCTTTAACTTTGATTTCGCCGTTTTCAGCCAGGATGACGAAATCTTCAAATATCAGGTGTTGATCATCCCTGGTGAGACGGATGATTGGAGAAGTTAATGAGTAGGTGGGGAGGGATTTTTTCCACCTGACAGCACCTTCTGGTGAAATGGCGTAGAAGTAATCCGTTGTTGCGTAATAGACGGCGTTATCAGCGGCAACCAGGGGACCCATAAAGGCCGGGGATTTTGGTGATGTGCCTTTAACCACTTCAACGACGGAGCGGTCGGGCTTAACCTGGGTAAGCCCGCCGTAACTGTCAACAATGTAAATGAGACCGGAGGCAGTCAGAGCGGGATAGCCCAGCGGTGGGTTGGGAAGGTTAACACTCCAGAGCAATTTCCCTTCTGGCGCAATAGCGTTCAATTTGAGATCGGACGAAGGGAGATAAATAATCCCTTTGGAATCTACTACCGGACCACCTGAAAAGCTACCACCAGGCTGGATAGACCAGACGATTTTTGGCGAACTGGGAACCTCAAAGGGTGTCCATAGAGTGCCTTGAGAATCTCTGTATGTGGCAATCCATTGATGGTTACCGGGGAGGGGAGGGATTTGTTTAAGCGCTTGCCGCACCTGGGATTGCCACAGATAGATTCCGCCACCAATAGCGACGATGAAAAGAGATACAACGCCAAGGTAGATGGGAGCCTGGCGCCTGAACGACGCAGAATCGGAAAAGATGCGGTCATCAACCCATTCGGAAATCTTAAGATTGAGGTCGGATCTGCGGCGGTGTTGATATTCAGGACTGGCCCGGAGCCGTAATCCTTCTCCTAAAAGGTTAAAACCGAGGATGGTGATAAAGATGATTAATCCTGAACCCAAAGCACCCCAGGGCTGACCTTGAAGGTTGCCGAGCATCTGGCTGAGTTCAGGCAGGCCGCTGGCGCGCAAGCCAACGAAGTCGCCAATCGGTACCCAGACAGCATTAATAAAATAGCCCAGCACGCCAAGTTGGGCAGTCACAAGCAGAGATGAACTCACTTCAAAGGCGAGCATCATCCAAACAGAAGGCATAATCTGAGGGAGAAGATGCGTTCCAAGCATTTGCGGACCGGTTGACCCCAGTGCTTGAGAGGCTTCGATAAACAGTTGCGAGCGAATAACGCGCGTTTGATCGCGGATTAGGCGGGCTGCGTCTCCCCAACCGGTGATGGAAAGTCCGAGAATGAATGCCAGGATCCCCAGCTTTTGCCCGGTGGCAGCTATGACGCATAAGGCGATAAATAAGGTGGGGAGAGCACCGGATAGAGAAATGAGTGAATTAAGCAGCGAGGATTTCCAGTTGTTACTCCAGCCGGTTATGATACCGATAACTGTCCCTGCAATCAGTCTTAAAGCGGCAGTAACCAAAACGAGGATAAGGGTGGGTTTAACGCCCCAAAGCAGGCGGCTGAAGATATCCCGGCCGAATTCATCAGAGCCTAGAGGAAAGCCTGGAACTAAAAATGCAGCAAAGGGAGGTTTGACGAAGGTTGAGTCGTCAACAAAGATTACAAAATTTTCCTGTAGAGGATCACGCGGGGACAGATTGGAGCCAAAAATGGCAATGATGAGAACCATCCAGACGAGTATTCCGCCAATCCACAGCTGCCAGTTGCGGCTTGTTTTAGGCGCGTAGGCAATATTTTTGTTTACGTTACCCATTGAACACCTGCTGTTCACGCGATCGAATGCGCGGATCGACCCAACGTGCGATGCCCGTTGAAAGTGTATCAAGGATGAAGAAGAACAGCGCAAAGACAGTCATCACCGCCGCAAGAAGCTCAGGATGAAGAAAGTAAACTGCAGGGCTGCCAAATCCTTGTAGTGTGGCTGTGGCAGGGGGAATAAGCGTGAGGGAAAGCAAGCGCCCGAGGCCAGGCCAGGAAAAAATATACTCAACCAGGATAAGTTCGGCAATGAGATAGCGAAAGGATGAGGAAATTCCGGTAACAATAGGGGCAAGAACATTGCGAAGGGCATGTTTGCGGCGGATGGAAGACCAGGTGTTACCAATTGAGCGGGCAGCGACGACGTACTGCTTTGAAAGCTCGCCGGATAGCAGTACTGCGGATGATTGGGCAATTTGCGCGGTGGGCCGAATGATGAGTGCCAGCAGGGGTAGCACAAGATGCTCATCCCATCCAAAGCCTGAAAGAGGCAAAGGCGACCTGGCAGAAGGACCAGCTACCAGCAGGTAATAGACCGTTGCGGCGATGAATAATGCAGCGATGAAGAAGCCAGGAGCAGCCAGGCCGAGCGTCGAGATAGGAGTGAGCCACCGGGAGACCGAAGGCGGTTCGGTTTTTACAGATGACAAGCCGAGCAACAAACCAAGCGCGGTGCTGAGGACGGCTGCCAGTAAAAAAAGAACAAGGCTATTGATCAGCGCCTGAAAAACGGCGGAGGAAATGGAAACAGTACCTCCGGGCATTGATGACGAGGCAAGGGAGAAAACCGATTGAAGGTATTGTGAATAAAGCGAAATGATGTCGAAAGAGAGTGAAGCCGATGAATCCCATGGGTTGAGAGAGCGCTGCACTTGAAGGGCGAAATGCGCGTAGCCAAAAGAGAGAAAATGAACAGCAAAGAGGATTACAGGCAAAAACAATCCCCGTTTTAGGAAAAACCAGAAGGGACTCATTCATCCTCGCGATACAAAGCGGCTGGACGTGATTATAATCGAATTCATCGGGGATAACTCAATCCATAACCTTTGGTAAGAAACGGTGATGAATAAATTCGGCTACAAGAGAAGCACCATTTTTGGCGGCGGGTTTCCGTGGGGCAAGGGACATCAACCGGGTGATCTTTTCGGTCAGCAGGGGTGAGACGAAATCATTCTCAGTGAATGACAGGCAAGGTATGTATCTTTCTATGAATTTCTCCAGCATGGGCGATTCACGGAATGATAAGCGGGGGATGTAACCAAATGGTGTGCCGGCAAAGTAAGCCTCAGCGATGGTAGAGTAACCGATTTTGCTGATGACAGCATCTACCGCGTTTATCAGGTCTGGGTGGTAGAAAGGCGAGTGATGAGGCAGCAGGATGAGGTTGCCATCCCTTTCTAAGACCTGACTACCGCCGGGGATGATGATAAGCGGAGATTGAGCGTTTTTTGTGCTGGCTTTGACTGTAGAAAAATCCGCCTGGATTCCTCCCATCGTGAGCAGGAGAACAGGTTGGTCAAGAGGAATACCTAATTTATCCCGGGTTTCCACTGCTGAAGCGAGCGGGTCACGACTGATGGGTGGGGAAATAAAATCCGCGTTCAGGGAGTGGGAACATAAAGGATGAGTCTGGATATGGCATGAACAGGAGGCAAAATGCTGTTTAAACAAAGAAATGAAACGTTCAAACGATGGGTGCAATTCGAGATAACCAGCGTAAATCCAATCCCAGGTGAAGTTTTCGATCAGGATAGAAGGAATGTTAGCGTGGCGAGCAACAGCCAGGCCTAATGGAGAAATGTCACAGATAACCAGGCTGCAATTGGTTTGACGCAAACAGGTAGCTAATCGGTCAAGGAGGTTGGTGGAGAAGGGAATGAAGCTCTCAAGGGCGGAGAGTGTGGCGGGGAGATCCTCCGCGAGGGGGGTAGCTTGAACCAGGCCGATGTCAACTATCTCGTGGTGATAATTAAAGGGACAGGACAAGGATTCTCGAAAAAACCAAGCAGGGGCAGTGGTGAAGATTTCAAAAAGGATCTGGGGAATACGCCGGGTGAGAGCTTGCATGACGGCGCTGGCGCGAGCGGCATGACCGAAACCGTGCGGAGAGATGAAAAAGGCGATGGTGACCATGATTTAACGATTTTACTCGCGAAATTCAGGATGGGTAATCAAAAACGGTTTCTCTTATTCCCAGGCAGAATAAAAAAAATCGGGAAGCGCATGAAGCTTCCCGATTTGAGGATGGACATCGTTTGATCTAGAAAAGGCAGCGGATCATCAGCAACAAACCCAGGATCACAAAGGGTATACCAACTGGTAAGAGCACTACTGTAGCGCAAAGAATGGCGCCCAGTACGAGAAAGAGCAGTCCCAGGATGATGCCGACCAGGCGCCCGGTGAGGTTCAGGATGAAGGTTAATAGATTCCAAATAGCGACAAATGGCCAGGCAAGACAAGAGGTGGGTTTTGAGTCCATTTTCTTTTCCTTTCATAACAATATACGGAAAAGACTGGAAAAAGTGGCACGAATTACCCTGGTTTTCTGTGGAATTTAATGGATTTTGCAAGCTGGTTCCAAAAGGTTTGAACGTGATGGCTTGATTCAGGGGGTATCTGGTGCTGGCTAAAGCGGGCTTCTTCAAAGGCGCGGGTGATGCCCTCGATGGCAGGACTGTTTTCTGGTAATTCTGATTTCAGGATGGAGGAATACTGGGCTGGAGTTTGCGAGTTATGGCGGGGAATGCCGTTTTCACGGGCGAGCTCGAGGAGGTGGGTGTAAAAAAAGATGATTCGCTGGCGCGGTGAGAGTAGTCTGAAATTAGGTAGGCGTTGAGCCATGCGCTGCAGGGTGCCTCGCGAGCTTTTAATCAGGCGCTTTTGAGCAGCGGCGACGACCTCGCGGAGACCATTGGCGCTTCCGTGCAGCCATGACCAGAGCAATGAAATGAAGTCAGTTAACCAGTTCTTGTGGGGGAAAAGAGGAAATCTTTTAAAATTAATCGAATTCTGTCGAAAGTAGAAAATGATCGAGAAGCTAACCAAGCCCACGAGAAAACCCCAGAATATTATTGTCTGGATCAATTCCAGGGTTGGATTTGCTGCAGGAGCCGTGTTTTGGGGCAAGATATTTGCTAACTCCGGGGTTGACAAGGGTTCGTCAATGGATTTTGAGCCTGAGAGAAGGGAAAGCAACCAGCCAAACGGGAGTGAAAGAACAGCAAAGACAAGAAGGACGATTTGAATAATGAGAGCAATGATGAAGCGAAGCAGTTCCAGAAAACCAAAGCTGTAATGGGTTGGGAGCAGAAAGGCGATGATGGTGATAAGCAGCAGGAATCCCAAACCATACTTGAACCACGAAACTCCCAGCGTTGTTGGTATTTCGGTTTTGTGCCACATCCAGCGACCGCGAAGAAGGCTATAATGCGTTTGACTGAACAAAAGTAGGGCAGCAAGAAAATATAAGAGAACATTGATAACAGGTACCTGCACAGCGAAGTAAGGGCCAAAAAGAGCGGCAATATCTACGCGGGTGAGGATCGCGGCGAAAATCATGATAGCCCCAAGCCAGAGGATGCGGTTGATGATTGCGGTACGCGCATCCTGGCGGCGATTCTCCAGGATGCCGACTTCCCAATTCAGATCCAGTTTGTCAACGCGAAGCTCTTCCATGTCGTTAGCAAACTGCCCGCTGAGAAGCCAGGTCAACCCGAGGAGAACAAGGATGGGGATGTACTCTCCTGAAAAGAAGGAGATAAAATTGGTTTGCCAGGTGAGAAGATCCTGGATAAGCGAATCAAACCCTTTAAGGGCATATAAAAGCAATTTTTGACCGACAGCAATGGTTACCCATTCAGCGGCGTGGTAAATAAGCCGTTGACCTTGATCAAGGGATTGGATGCGCTCATAGGAAAAAATGCGCATCAGGGAAAGGACAACCACCACAATGATGACATACTCACCCGACCAGGAAGTGAAGATGCGGTTAGCAAATTGGATGAAGGAGACAGCTACACAGCCCATCATCAGACCAATCAGGAGGTAGCTGATATTGAAGGTGATACGCTCGTCAAGCTTGACCCGGGCAAAGAAATCTTTCATGAGCCCCGCCAGATTTTCAGGTCTTGTTCGTCATGGAAGATGAAAAACGGAATATTAAGAATCTCAACCTTACTTTTGATTTGCTGGGCATCGGGAATGATACCAACCAGAACCAGCATGATATTGAGCCCGGCTCTTTTGGATGCAACCAATTCGTCAAGCAGATCCTGGTTACACAGGCTGGTAATGATGATAATTGTTGTCCCCCAGCTCAGGCGAGGTCGATTCTGACGGATCAATTCTATGATGGTGAGGTTATTGTTGAGATCAATCCTGGCGAGCGTTTCGAGCAGGTGGATGAGATTGGCGCGACCTTTTCCGGCGCGAAGGGGTTGTGGAACCTGTTTGACAAGCGAATCGATACCGTTGGTAATTAAGCCAACTGCTTGCTTCCTCTCTGTTATCCAGTTTGCAAGGGATGCGGAAATCACAACAGCCAGTTCTGAGGCGTCATATAGCGATTTGTGGTAATAACTCTCACGATCCAAATCTAAAAAGAGCATCGTCTCGAGGGCAATGGAAGGCTGGTATTGTTTTACTTGAAGGCGACCGGCAGCAGCGGTGGATTTCCAATCGATGCGGCGTAGGGAATCTCCGGGGGAGTATTCGCGTTTGCTCATTGAGCGAGTTGGATCCTCAAAAATGGGTTGGTGGTGGCGAAGAGTACCCTGAGGAGAACGAGAGGGGCTGAGGATGGGTTTAAGGGAGCTCACCTGTGGAAACACAGTGAGAAAGCTGGATTGGCCTGAAATTTGAACTTCCGGTGACAGCCCGAGCAAATCACTGGAGGAGAACTGGATTGGTCCGAGCGGATAATAACCGCGTTTACGGGGGTGAAGCCGGTAATCTATGGTGTAGGAGCCTTTGGGAGAAAGGCTGAATACTTGACGAATCACCTTGACGGTGGAAGCTTCGAGGGGAAGCGATTCCTGGAGGTGTAGCCAGGGAACAGGTAGAAGGGTGGGATTATTAACCTGCAACTGAACTGAGACATCTTCACCGGGAAAAGCGTAGGGAAGGAACTTGCGCCCAATTTTTAGGGCTGACAGGCTGCGATTGGTCCACCAACTGCCGAGCAAGTAAGCACCGGCCACCAGGTAAATAATATGAAAAACAAAGCTATCGAGGGTGAAGGCGCCAACAAGCGTAAGTAGAATGATGAACAGGAGCGGGGTGGCGTTCATGCTAGGCAGTGGGTGACTGGCGAAGCTCCAGGGGTGTAGACGAAATGATTTCCGTCAGGATGCTGTGGGGCGTATGACCGCGCAGCTGGGCATCAGGTGAGAGGATGAGACGGTGACCGAGAACGGCGGAAACAAGGCGTTGAATATCATCCGGGAGGACGTGGTCTCGACCGAGGACGGCAGCCAGGGCTTGAGCGGAGCGAAACAGAGCAAGGGTAGCACGCGGACTGGCACCCAGAGATAAATCGCGATGATTGCGCGTAGCCGAAACAAGTTGAATGATGTAATCCTGCAAGGATGCATCAACGTGAATATCCCATACTTGCTTTTGGAGTAAAGGCAACTCGGCGCTATCAACAACCGGGGCCAGATGCGTAATGGGGTGTTCACGGCTGAGACGTTTGAGAAGCATGCGTTCATCGGCAGGGGAGGGGTAGCCCAGGGAAATTTTCATCAGGAAGCGATCAAGTTGAGCTTCAGGAAGAGGAAAGGTTCCCTCGTACTCAATGGGATTCTGGGTAGCCAGTACCATGAACGGGCGTGCCAGAGGGTAAGTAACGCCATCCACAGTGACCTGTTGTTCCTGCATGGATTCGAGAAGGGCAGATTGCGTGCGCGGCGTGGCGCGGTTAATTTCATCAACCAGGAGAATGTTCGCAAAAACAGGCCCGTGTCGAAAGTCGAACGAACCTGTCTTTTGATTGAAAATTGAGACGCCAGTCACATCGTTGGGGAGCAGGTCGGGTGTGCATTGAAGGCGCTTGAATTGCGTGTTGATGCTGGCAGCTAAAGAACGTGCAAGCATAGTCTTTCCGACACCGGGAACATCTTCGAGCAGGACATGCCCTTCACAGAGCAGTGACACCATCAATAATTCGATGGCATCGTGTTTGCCGATGATGACCCGCTCAATGTTGTTGACGATTTTGGAGACGTAAGCTTGAATTTCACTCATCGCGGTCTGCTAAGGCATCCTCCTTTTAAATTCCTTCATCAAATACCTGGTCAATATTGACGTCATAGAAGATGCCGTTGGATTTAAGATCGAGATAAACAACCGATTCCCAGGCGTTTTTCAGGTTGATGAGGTGGGAACTTTCTGGAACGGGGGAATGGACAATGGTTGTGGAGAAATCCAGCAAGGTTCCATCCCGGCTGGCAGCTCGCTTGGTCTCAATTTTTTCCAGCATGCCGGAGGAAGAAAAAAGCAGCTTGAAGTTGTAGGAAGCCTGGTTTGGACCGGTTACTGTGAGCCAGATGGAACGGTCATCAATCAGCTGCCACTTTAAGCCGGGGGTGTAGGGTAGCGAAAAAGGTGCAAAAACCAGGGTGTGAATCCAGAGGATGGTGAATTCACTCAGGTCAATGAATTCAGACTCAAGCGTGTCGTTGCCCATCCTGTAGGTACCGTGACCATCAAGATATTGATCCCCGCCTTTGAGGAATGGACGCATGTACCAGGTGATGTTGGTTCTCCACAGGTAACCTACAGCCGGGTACAGGTAAAGTGTCCAGGAAAGAGGTAGCCAGACCGTACCAAAAACTCTGAGATGAGAGGTAATCCGGCCTGTTCCCCAGGCTACAACCGGAGACAAGTTGGGTATACCTTGCGGGAAAAGGAGTTGAAGGTACCTGGCAACTGGCCGAGGTAAGTCTTCCGGGATAGCGGTGAGATCAAGAGGATTTTCTGGGGTGGAAAGGATGGGCTTTTTGGGGCGCGCGGGGATGCGCAACCCCAGCCATCCAATCACCAGAAAGGCTGCCAGCCCAATCAGACCGTATTGAACCAGGTTGACGACCGCATCTATCATTTTTCGACGACGGTGACGGAAATCATCTTATCACCCTGGCGAATGGCATTAACCACATCCATGCCAGAGATGACTTTGCCGAATACAGTATGCTTGCCGTTGAGATGGGGTTGAGGTGAATGGGTAATGAAGAACTGGCTTCCGTTGGTATTGGGGCCAGCGTTGGCCATGGAGAGAGCACCAGTCTCGTGCTTGAGCGGATTGTTTGTCAATTCATCCTGGAAGCGATAACCTGGACCACCTGCACCTGTTGCAGTAGGGTCGCCACCCTGAATGACAAAATTGTTGATCACACGATGGAATGAGACGCCGTCGTAAAATCCCTGGCGGGTGAGGAAAACAAAGTTGTTGACGGTAATGGGGGCATGTTCAGGGTGAAGTTCAATTTCGATGGCGCCACGGGTGGTTTCCATGGTGATGATGTACGCTTTCTTAGGATCAATTTCCATCTGAGGGGGGTATTTCCATTGTTTGGTCATGATATTCTCCTTCGTCTGGTTATTATAACATCGGGTGTTAACCGGAATGGTATACTTGACGATATGGAAAAAAACCGGTACAGGAAAATACTGTGGTTCTTTGCCAGGATTATTGCTTCGATAATCTGGTGGGATGTCGTATTGCCGAAAATTGGGCTGCGGCGTTTGGCGCGTAAAACGCGCGCTGAGCGGTTGCAGAAAATTGCCAGAGCATTTCGACAGAAAGCCATCAGCCTGGGGGGTGTGATGATTAAGGTGGGGCAGTTCCTTTCAGCCCGGTTGGATGTGCTGCCAAGGGTCATCACAGATGAACTTGCGGGTTTACAAGATGAGGTTGCTCCTGAAGGGTTTGATAACATCCGCAAAGTGGTTGAGGCTGAATTTGGGGTTAAACTGGAGGAAAAATTCGTAGAATTTAGCCCTACCGCTCTGGCATCAGCCTCCATTGGTCAGGTACATCTGGCAAAATTACGGGCAAGTTCTGAAACCTCGGAACCGGACGACCAGACGGTGGCAGTTAAAATTCAACGCTTCCACATCCAGAGGATTGTGGATACGGACCTGGCAGCGCTGCGCGTGGTGGCACAATGGGTTATGCGGTATCCAACCATTCGAAAACGGGCAAATGTACCTGCGCTGCTGGAGGAATTCAGCACCTCACTGTACGAGGAGCTGGATTACCTTCACGAAGGCAAGAATGCCGAGACTTTTGCTGAAAACTTCTCAGGACGAAGCGATGAGATTGTTGTTCCAAAAGTCATCTGGAGCCATACAACCCGGCGGGTTCTAACGCTGGAATATTTGCGCGGGATAAAAATCACGGATTATGAGGCAATTGATGCAGTTGGAATATCCAGGGCGGAGGTGGCTGAACGGTTATTTGATACCTACCTGCAGCAAATCTTCGAGGACCGCTTCTTTCATGCCGATCCTCACCCGGGCAACCTTTTCGTCATGTCGGATGAAGGCGGAGATGCCAGACGGTGGAAGCTGGTGTTTGTAGACTTTGGTATGGCAGGCTCTGTGCCGGATTTTCTGCTGGCAAGGTTGAGGGATATCTTGATTTCTCTGGCAACACAGGATGCAGGAAGAATTGTGTGCGCGTATCAGGAACTGGGTGTGCTTTTACCGGGAGCGAATGTTGAACTTTTAGAAAAGGCAACGGCAAAGGTTTTTCAGCGCTTCTGGGGGAAAACAACAACCGAAATGATGGATTTACATCAAGAAGAAGCTGTTGCATTTGTGGCAGAATTTGGTGAACTCATTTATGAGATGCCGTTCCAGGTGCCTGAAAACTTGATCCTTCTGGTGCGATGTCTGGGGATTCTTTCCGGTATGTGCACGGGATTAAATAAAGATTTCAACGTCTGGAACAGTGTGATGCCATATGCTTCCAAACTGGTGGAATCGGAATCGGGGAACAAGTTCGAAGTTCTATTTAAGGAGATTGAGCGGTTCATCAAAGTGCTGATTGGTTTGCCGGGTAAAACAGAAACCCTGCTCCAAAAGATTGAGCAGGGTAAACTGGAAGTGCGTAACCCAGACCTGGAACTTCAAGTTCAGCAGTTGAATCAGGGCGTGAGAAAACTAACGGGGGCGGTTGTTTTTGCCGTGCTTACCTGGGCAGCGCTGCAGTTGATGATGAATGCAGTTGTGATACCGGCTTATTTGCTGGGAGGAGCAGCCCTGGCGACACTGGGGTGGATCATTTTTGCCAGGTAGGTTATTCTTTCTTCTCGGTGTGCTCGATGGCGGCATCCAGCAGTTTGCGCAAGCCTAACAAAAATTCCTTGCGGGCAGCCCGGCGGCTGGCAACAAATTCCTTCGGGAATAACTGTTCGACACTCTGGCGCATGGATTGGCGCGCGGATTTAAAGTGTTCACGAGCTTCTTTAACATTGGGATCCATTTGAGGGGAAGTTTTTTCAGACATCGTTTACTTTCCTTTCACTTGATTATATTATAACGCTCTTAGTGATTTTGGTTCAAGATGATGCCGAACGTTTTGCTTTATTAACTGCGGCGTCGGTCATCCATTCAATAATCTTCAGGCTGAACGTGCTGAGAATGTGGCGGGCATGATACATATAGGTTGCATCAAAGCCCGGCGTGATGACATATTGCTCGCGCTGAATGCCTTTAATGATCAATTCAGCGGTTTTTACCGGAGGGAGTGCAGAAGCATTTTGGGAAGAAAGCGCTTCAGTCACAGCAGGACGCATGCGTTTATCTTCTTCAAGCTGGGGGGTTTCGGTATCTGCGGGAAATACAATAGAGACTTTGATACCATGATATTTAAGCTCGAAGAGCAAGGTTTCTGATAAGCCGCTGACCGCGAATTTGGAGGCACCGTAGGCGGAGTAGCCGTACACCCCTCCAAAACCAGCCACTGAGCTGACGTTTACTATGTGCCCTGAATTTCGCGAAATCATTCCGGGAACAATTTTTTTTAGCACATAAACCATGCCGAAATAATTAATATCCATCACCTGGCGGAAGGCATCGGTGGGTATGTCTTCAAACTTGCCAGGATAGGTGATGCCCGCATTGTTGATAACCAGGTCAGGTATGCCTTGTTCAGTGATTAATTGATCGAGGGCGTGATTGATCTGGGCTTCATTGGAGACATCCGCTGTAAGCATATTGAATTTTTGAGTTGTAGAAACGCGTTTTTTTTCGATTTCCGCGAGGGCAGACTGGAGCAATTGAGTGCGGCGGGCCATAATCCAAACATGCGCACCGCGCCCGGCAAGATTTTTGGCAAGTTCCAGGCCAATGCCGCTAGAACCTCCTGTGATGAGGACGAGACGGTTCTCAAAGGATTTCATGGATTAATGCCCGCAAGAAGTGCACGAACCACCGCTGCAATTTCCACACCCGCCTCCTGAGCCAGCCAGAGAACGCCCTTCGCTGGAACAGTTGCAGGTGGATAACTGACGGCTGGTTTCGAGGCTCTGACAACTGGTGCAGGGAATCGGTGTATCGGCATCCTTCATTGGGCGAAGTTTTTCGAACCTGGATCCGCACTTATTGCAATGGTATTCGTAAACTGGCATGTTATGCTCCTTGATATTGTGGTAAGACAGAATGAATTGTAATATTATTTTCTTTCCGGTCAATATGGAAGAATGATACTTCTATGATTAAGGCTGCAACAGGTATACTTGATGAATTGAAAAGGATAATATTATGGGACTCATCAGAGGGTTAACCGTTTTTGTTTTCTGTTTAATGGGTTTACTAGGTTGCACAACGGACCTTTCCACAGCCACCACCGTTGGGCTACCTCCCGCGGGTGGAATTTCAATTCACGACATCCAGGGTAATGGCCACATTTCTCCAATTAACGGACAGGTTGTGAAGGATGTTAAAGGTGTGGTAACGGCTATTCGATCAGATGGGTTCTATTTACAGGAGACAAAACCTGATAATAACCCTGATACTTCTGAGGCACTGCTAGTATTTACCGTAACAACCCCAACAGTCAAGATAGGTGACGAATTACTGGTGAGTGGAACGGTTGATGAATATTACCCCGGAGGGATGATTACGGGCAACCTGACTATCACTGAGATAAAGAATCCTTCGATAAAGGTGCTGGCCAATGGGAAAGCTTTGCCTGAACCGGTGGTGATTGGCGTTGGAGGAAGGGTACCGCCATCAAAAACTATCGAGGATGATGAATTAAAACGCTTTGAACCTCAACTGGACGGAATAGATTTTTACGAGTGTCTGGAAAGCATGCTGGTTCAGGTCAATAATGCGGTGGTGGTAGGTGCAACCAATGCATATAAGGAAATTGTTATTCTTGCGGATGAAGGAAAAGGTGCGGGGGTAAGATCTTACCGGGGGGGAATTGTTTTGCGGGAAGATGACTCTAACCCGGAACGAATCATGCTGGATGATGTGCTTGCGATTTTACCTGATGTGAATGTGGGAGATAAGTTCAATAAACCCATTGTGGGCGTGCTGGATTACAACTACGGAAATTATAAAATCCTTCCTAAATTAAAACCCGAGCCTGTAAGCGGGAGCCTCAAACAGGTCATTGCCGGGGAGATTGGGGAAGGGGAATTTAGCGTCAGCGCATTTAATGTTCAGAACCTGGATCCTAATGATGGAGCGACGAGGTTCGATGCCCTGGCAAAGGCGATTGTCACAAATCTAAAATCGCCGGATATTCTTTCGTTGGAAGAAGTTCAGGATAATAACGGCGCAATTGACGGGGCAGTAGTGGATGCGAGCGAGACTTACAAGATGATTATCCGTTCAATCCGAGCAGCGGGCGGACCAACCTATGAGTATATTGATATTGCGCCGGAAGCAAACCGGGACGGCGGCGAGGTGGGTGGAAACATCCGGGTGGGGTTCTTGTTTAGGACGGATAGAGGTCTGGTGTTCAATCGAATTGCGGGGGGAAGCGCGAACAATGGTGTAGATGTTCGTATGGGCGCAAACGGCCTGGAGTTGACTTCTAATCCAGGAAGAATTGATCCGGCGAATGCGGCATATTTTGAGAGCAGAAAACCCCTGATTGCGCAATTTCAGGTGAAGGGAGAGCGGCTGTTTGTTATTGGTTTACACCTTAATTCAAAGGGTGGAGATACACCTCTTTATGGTAGATATCAACCTCCTCTACTAACCTCGCAAACGCAGCGAGTCAAACAAGCCGATTCCATCCAAAAGTTTATCAGCAAAATGCTGCAACTAGATCCGAAAGCCAAAATTGTAGTGCTGGGCGATCTGAATGATTTTCAGTTTTCTGAGCCGCTAAAAAGGCTGCAGGGAGATTTGTTGACAAACCTTGCGGAGAGATTGCCCGAGGAACAACGTTACAGTTATATTTACGATGGAAATGGACAAATCCTTGACCATATCCTCATCAGCGAGGGTTTAAAGACGGATGTCACAGATTTTGGCTACATTCACCTCAATAGCGAGTTTGCGGTGGCGCGAAGATTGAGCGATCATGACCCGGCAATCGTTAGATTCAGATTTGGCTGGAATTAATTAGACGAAAATTAAGGCTCTTTTTGTTGTTGATTTTGACTTATTTGGTAAAATGATATTAATCCGATTCAGTAAAATTTTCAAATAATAATACGGAGGAGAAACTCTTATGGCTGTTGACTCGATGACGGTTTCGCCACATAACTCTCGATTTTCTCCCCGAATGCTCAGGCGAATTAAAGAAGTTAGCCTGGGATATGGTTTTTTGTTACCGGCGGTAGCGCTGCTGATTATTTTTGAATTCTTCCCCGTGTTTTATGGCTTTTATATCAGCATGTGCGATTGGAAGTTGTCCTGTGCCAAATTTGTGGCTTTTGATAATTACATTCGCGCATTTAACGATCCACAGATGTGGCACTCGCTGCTCATCACCGCATCCTATTCGTTGATTTCAGTTCCAATCCAGCTGGGATTAGGTCTGGTTTTAGCTTACCTGTTATTTCAAAAGGTTAAGGGGCTTCAGTTTTTCCGGATGATGTTTTTTATGCCATATATCACCACCACTGTTGCATCCGCGGCAGTGTGGGCGTATTTATACAGCCCGGATAACGGCCCAATTAACAAGATACTCATAAGCATAGGGCTACAACCGCAAAAATGGCTGGGAGAAGCCCGGGGTATCTTCGAGTTGATTGCGCAGTCGATGGGAACAACGCTGCCAGCCTGGGCGCAGGGTCCAAGCCTGGCGCTGATCGCGCTTATCATCTATACCACCTGGGTTTTTGTGGGCTATGATATCGTCATTTTTATGGCGGGGTTAGGAAACATCTCCAACGAATTGTATGACGCGGCAAAAGTGGACGGTGCGCATGGAGCTCAGTTGTTCTGGTATATTACTTTTCCGTTGCTTTCACCAACGACTTTTTTCTTACTCATCATAACGGTGATTGGCACCTTCAAGGCGTTCAATCACATCTATATTATGACATTTGGGGGACCAGGGTCGGCCACAACAACTTCGAGTATTTTCATTTTCAACCAACTGGTGCAATTTAACCGCTATGGGTACAGCGCTGCGCTGTCATTCATTATTTTCATCGTTATCCTGTTACTGACCATTTTCCAGAACAAAGTGGCTGGAAAACGGGTGGTTTACGAATAGGGCGAGGGAGGATACTATGGGTACAGTCAATTTATCTCATCCTAAGCCGGTCAGGACGATTGCGTGGGGTAGGATTTTCATCTACGCAGTGCTCATCATCGGGGCGATCGTTTCAATTATCCCGTTTATTTATATGTTGTTGGGCTCAGTGAAAAGCTACGGAAATATTATCAACAATGATTTCTGGCCGTGGTGGCCGTTGGGCGATGAGCCGCTGCACTGGAGCAATTATTCGGAGGCTATCCGCGATGTGGGGATGGATCGTATCTGGGGCATCCCGCTATTTTTTAGATATTTGATAAACAGCCTCATCGTAACCTCTCTGGTGGTTGTTGGCACACTGGTGACGTCTATTCTGGCAGCATACGCATTTTCGTATATCAACTTGCCAGGGAAATCCATCGTCTTTATGCTCATTCTGGCTACATTGATGATCCCGAACGATTTAACGTTGGTGCCAAAACTGGTCATGATGTACAAGCTGGATTGGTACAACTCGTACATGGCGTTAACGATTCCATTCATGGCCAGCGTGTTTGGAATATTCTTATTGCGTCAGTTTTTTATGCAGATTCCAAAAGAGCTTTACGATGCTGCCCTGATCGATGGGGCCGGGCATATCCGTTACCTGATTACGATTGTCTTACCGCTAGCCAAACCTGCTGTCATCACTGTCGCTTTGCTCAATTTCATCTGGTCATGGGATAGCTTCAAGTGGCCGTTGCTAGTCACTCGCGACAGCAATATGCGCGTATTGGCAGTGGGCTTACAGCAATTCCTGGCAAGCGAAGGTGGAACAAGAACCCATCTAATGATGGCGTTTGCTTCCATGGTGGTGATACCCGTCCTGGTTTTTTACTTCTTCACTCAGAAATATTTCACAGAAGGGATTGCCAGAACCGGTATCAAAGGATAAGATAATATTGATAAGGAGGTGATGGTCTTTCAGCGAATCTCGTTTGGGTGGTTTATGGTGAAAGAATACCAACTTTTCAAAATTTCAAAAAGGAGAGAAGGAAAATGCGTTCAATAATTTCGAAGAGCTTGATGATTGTTGTGGTGCTTTCGATGCTGCTGGTAGCATGCACGCCTGCAGCCACAGTGGCGCCTACCGCTGCTCCTACCGCGGTTAAGGTCTCCAATCCTCCAACTACTGCGGAAATGGTTGATGCGATTGTGCTTGAGGGCAAGAAAACCGAAGTGATTTACTGGCACAACCGACCTCAGAAAGACCAGGACTTCCTGCAGGGTATGCTGGACGAATTCAACAAGTCAAATCCATACGGAATCACTGCCAAGGCTGAGATTGCCGGCGCTTCTTACCCGGATGTTTACAACAAGGTTACCGCAGCCATCCAGGCTGGAAAACCCCCGTCCATTTCGGTGGCTTACCAGAACCAGGCTGCGTTCTATCGCGGCCAGGGCGCAGTAATTGACTTGAAGCCTTTCATCAATAGCAAGAAATACGGCCTGAGCGAAGCTGACCTGAAAGATTACTTTGCGACGTTCCTTGCCAGCGATGCCAATCCTCAGTACAAGGGCGAGATCCTGGGCTTCCCGACTCAGCGCTCGATGGATGTGATGTTCTACAACAAAGATTGGTTGACCAAATTGGGCTATTCAGAACCCCCCAAGGATTGGAAAACCTGGACCGAGGCTGTTTGCAAGGCGAGCCAGGAAACCGGCAAGTACGGTTGGGCGCTGCGGCACGATGCTTCTAACTTCGCCTCAATGGTGTTCAGTTTCGGCGGACGGATCCTGGCAGAAGATGGAACGAAGTACGTTTTTGACAGCCAGGCTGGCGTTGATGCCCTGACCCTCATCCAGAAGGTTATTGCGGATAAGTGCGCGGTGGAAATTCCGACCAGCGAACGCTACGGCGAGCAGAACCGCTTTGGTAAGGGCGAAGTGCTGTTTGTCTTTGCCTCAAACTCTGGATTACCTTACTACCAGCAGGCAGTGGATGCGGGTGGTAAATTCCAGTGGGGCGTCACCATGCTCCCCAACAGCGGCAAGCCTGCTGTGAACCTGTACGGCGCGAGTGTCTCGGTTTACAAGACAACGCCTGAACAAGAACTGGCCGCCTGGTTGGTCATCAAATTCCTGGGCGAGAAGGCTCAGACCTCACGCTGGGCGATCCAGACGGGTTACCTGCCTGTTCGCCAGAGCGCCAAGGATGACGTTGTGGCTGCCTACAAGGCTGACAAGTTATGGGCTCCTGTAGCGGATTCCTATGCTGGATTGTTCACCTTTATCCCGTATGCGATGATTGAGTCGCCGGTTGCGGGGTACGATCCGGTACGCACGATGATTGATGCGGAACTGGTTTCGAAGGTGGCGACTGACCCGAAGGCGGATGTGAAAGCCTTGCTGGCTTCGGTCATTGTTAAAGCCAATGATGTTTTAAAGGAAAACGCGCCTAAATAAGGCAACAAGCTGATATTTGCAGAATCGGGGCGCTGAAATAGCGCTCCGATTTTGTTTTAAGTGCGCTGGAGAAGGTATAATGGAGCGGCGAAAAAGGAGTTGGCTAATGAACCAAAACAAGTCGGATGAACCCTCGCGCGTTTACCGTTACCTTGACCTGGTGATGGCGCTGTTTGTGACGGTGCTCATCATCAGCAATATTGCATCATCTGCGAAAATTGTGGATTGGGGCGCGTCAATTCTTGGATTGCCGCTGGCTTTTGATGCTGGCACGCTGCTTTTTCCATTGAGCTATATTTTTGGGGATATCCTAACTGAGGTGTACGGGTATAAGCGGTCCAGGCGAGTCATCTGGATGGGATTCTTCTGCCTGGTATTGAGCGCAGCAGTTTTATGGATGGTGAGGATTATGCCGGGCGAAGCCATCTGGCAAGAATCGGTGGGGCAGGCTGCTTATGACCTGGTGCTGGGCGGCATGAGCACGGGCGGAATTGTGGTTGCGAGCCTGACGGCTTATGTTGTTGGTGAGTTCAGCAATTCGATTGTGTTGGCGAAGTTGAAGGTGATCACAGGCGGGAAATGGCTGTGGCTAAGGACGATCAGCAGCACGCTGCTGGGCGAGGGGATTGATACGGTTGTCTTCACCTTCATTGCAACGGTTTTTAGTGTATTCCCCTGGGAGATATTCACAACGCTTTTGGTGACCAACTATATATTCAAGGTGGGAATAGAGGTTCTCATGACCCCAGTCACGTACTGGGTGGTCGGCAAGCTGAAGCGTGCCGAGCGCGAAGATTTTTTTGATCGGAAAACAAACTTCAATCCATTTTCGACATAATTAGTAAACAAATTCGCGGATATCATAGCGACTGATATGCGGGATACCTTTTGAGTTATCAAATCGCAAGCCCGCTTCAATTTGGGCAGCCTGGAGCAGCCTTTCCTGGGGGGTGAGAGGAATCAATTTGGCCTGAAAAGCATCACGAACGTAGGGGATTTCTTCGCTTTCGACAAGTTCCGAAAAATATATCAGGTCATCCATATCAAGCTGCATGGCGTTGATTAATTTGATGGTTGCAGCAACATGTTCGCTGGCATAATGCTGCCCACCAGCGCCGAGTAGGACAATGATACCTACACTGACCCCACCGGCTTTGATGACCTTGACCGCTTGTAGAATTTCCTGAGGGGAGCCTGGCTTTTTTATGAACTGGAGTAGAGATTGGCTGCCGCTCTCCAGGCCGATGTAAATGCGCTTGAGCCCTAAAGCGGCCAATTTTTGATAATCTTGAGAAGATTTACGTTCTGCGTTGAAGCCATCCAAAAACGCATAAATGCCACCCAGCCGGGCGACCTCAAAGTGCTGGTGGACAATTTCAAGCAGAGGTAAAAGGTGGCTGGTTGATACGACAAGGGAATTAGCATCTCCCAGGAAAATGGTACGACGCAAGCTTTCTCCCTGGGCAAGGAATTGTCTAACTGCCTGGATATGTGCTGTAAATTCGGTAGGAGATTTCACTCGAAAAGGGCGATCGCGATAGAACGAGCAAAAGGTACAGGCATTATATGAGCAGCCCTCGGTCATTTGCAGGACGACGGCCATGTACTGATCGGGAGGGAGTATGCCGATGGGTTTATACACCCGGGAGAACTCTGCTGTATCGAGGGCGTTGCCGCCTGAAACAAACTTATCGGCTTTGATCAGGAGCGGGAGCAGGGCGGGCGGCAGGGGGGTTGAAAGCTGAATTTCGTGTTCGGTTTGAAGGGAGTTGACCAGTTCTGCGGTGACTTGATGAACGGAGGTCAGCAGAGCTTCGGCTTCATGGGCTAATAACCAGCGGCGCGCATGCTGGTTGGGAGAGGTCATCCACCGGGCGATGATTTTACCATCCAGACCGCGACGATAGGAAATACCGTTATGCATTGAAGCCCACAGACGTCCTTCAAAATCATAACTATAAACATTGGTGAATGCGCCAGATTCGCAGCTAACAACCAGGCAATTTGGTTTCAGGCTCAGAGTGAGCGCATTGCCTTTCCATGAACCGTTGATGACCATTTTCACTCCATCTATAGGTTAGAAGGATTCTAACCCAGGCTGGAGAAAAATGTTAAACCTAAAGGGTTTTTGGCTCAGTTTGAAGCGTGACGCGGTTTATTGCAGCGGTTGTTTGAGGGCGCACAAGCGGTTGTGGCAAGACGTGCAACTGGCACACTTTTCTGAAATGGTAACCATAAATGGTTAGAGTAATAGCAAGTGGGAATTTTGCAGGATGGTTGCGGAGAGTCCAGATGATTAGTTTCCAGTATTCAAATCTTTCCACACCAAGAATTCCGAGTTTGAGGATGGATTTAAAGAAGGCAAGGATTTCTCTGTATTCTAAATGGACAGACTGTCGGACGGGTTGGTATTCCTGCAGGAAGGTGCGGATGCGCTGGTAGAGCAGTCGAGGAGAGTAAATCTCGGCAAGGATGCGTCGATAGCCAGCGTGGAGTACCTGGTAATCCATTAGCGGGATGATGTTGCTGGTGCCGTCCATGTTATCACCGCTCATTTCATCAATCAGGCGGTTGGCGGATTTCATGCGCTGGTAAAGCGGGGTGCCATATGGCGCTTGCAGCAGCCCGACCATGGCTGTGATGATGCCGGATTCCTGGATGAAATCTATCTGACGTTGAAAGATTGAGGGGGTATCGCTATCAAAGCCGATGATGAACCCGGCCATCACTTGCATTCCGTGGCGCTGAAGGATTTTTACGGATTCAACCAGATTTCGCTTCTTGTTCTGGGATTTGTTGCACTCGGTGAGGCTGGTTTCATCAGGCGTTTCGATACCAACAAAAAGATTGGTAAATCCTGCCTGAGCCATGAGCGTCATCAATTCTTCATCATCAGCCAGATTTATGGAAACTTCAGTCAAGAATAGACAACCTGTTTTATCTTTGCGCCACTCAATGAGCGCAGGTAAGACTTGATCTTTCAGGATTTTTTTGTTGCCAATGAAGTTATCATCGACGAGGAAGATGTTACGGCGCCAACCAAGTTTGTAAAGCTGGTCAATTTCATTGACAAGCTGAGCGGCAGTTTTGACTCGCGGGCGGTGACCGAGCAGAGCAGTGACGTTGCAGAAATCACAGTTAAACGGGCAACCGCGGGAAAATTGAATCGCCATTGAGTCATATTTATCCAGGTCGAGGAGCGACCACATAGGTGCGGGTGTGTGCTGGATATCAGGAAATTCATCGGTTGAGTAGATATGCAACGGAAGCCCAAGCTCCAAATCTGCGAGGAATTGTGGAAGGGTGATTTCAGCCTCGTTTAGAATAAAGTAATCGACCTCCGGGTAACACTGATATTCGCAGGTGAAGAGGGGGCCACCCGCGACAATTTTCTTGCCGAGAGCTTTCACCCTGGCAATGACATCACGGACGGATTTTTGTTGAATTTCCATAGCGGAAAGGAAAACTAAATCTGCCCAGAGAATATCGGAATCAGTCAGGCGAGATACATTGAGGTCAACCAGTTTCTTGCCCCAATCAGCGGGCAACATTGAGGCGACGGTAAGCAAACCCAACGGTGGGTTTGTTGCTTTTTTGCTGACAAAACTGAGAGCGTGCTTGAAGGACCAGAAGGTATCAGGGAAAGTTGGATATATCATTAAAATGTTCACGTTGCGCCTCCATGGAAGAATTCGAATAATCTCAGTTTACCAATACGATGAACAAGGATTAAGAGCCTTGCGTCACAGATTGGGTCACATCCTGGCGCGGAATGCATGACTCGAAATATGACTGCGATAAGCAAGGGACTATGAGTAAGGATGCTATAATGGCGATTGTGGAAAAGAAAGCGGGTGTGGTTAAGACCACTTCAACGGCCAATGTGGCATTTGGGATTGTCGTTCTGGCATCCTACTTTGCGACGTTCAGCGCGATAAAGAACATTGCATTGATTGACCTGTTTTTCATTGTGGCATTTGGAATCGCATACATTTCGATTGGCATTTATGGATTTTCATACGTAGCCCGGTCGGAGATGCTGTACACCCGGTTGGTCTATATGATTATCCAGATAGTGCTGGGGGGATTAATTGTCTCGCTGGGTAAAGGCGCGGGGTTCAGCGCGTTGCTTTTACTGCCTCTGGCAGGGCATGCGGTAGTTCTGCTGACAGAAACCTGGGCATATTTTGCAAACCTGGTGATTGTGGCAGCTTACGTGGTGGCAGTCGGATCGTTTTCGCCGGACCACGCGGGAATGTGGTCGGACCTACCGATTTTCCTTGCCGGATTGGTTTTCATCGTCGTTTTCACGCAGGTTGCGGTTGGCGAGGAACGCTCTCGTAGGGAGGTTGAACGACTGAACGAAGAGTTGACCCACGCCAACACGCAGCTAAGGGAATATGCCGCGCAGGTGGAAGAACTGGCTATCACCCAGGAACGCAACCGGGTGGCGAGAGAGATACACGACGGGCTGGGGCATTACCTGACCACCATCCACATGGAAATCCAGGCGGCGATTGCGGTGATGGGGATTGACCCGCCCAAAGCACGGCAGATGCTGGCGAAAGCCCAGGCATTAACGCAGGATGCGCTTGTGGATGTGAGAACTTCTGTTACCGCTTTGCGATTATCGCCGGAAGCTAGCCAACCTTTACCTGCGGTGATTGAGCGGCTGTTGGGAAACTGTGAAATGATTGGCATGGCAGTCAGGATGATTATAAGGGGCGAGCCGAGGGAGTTAAACCCGAAAACCCAATTGGCGCTTTACCGGGTGGTTCAGGAATGTGTGAATAATATCTGCAAACACTCTAAAGCAACGCATGTGATTGTTTCGGTTGGTTATGAAGAGAAAGATTGGATTAACCTCACTGTAGAAGATGACGGTATTGGCGCAGACCAGCTTGATGGAGGGTTTGGGTTGATTGGCTTGAAAGAACGCGTTAACCTGTTAAACGGCGAGATGAGAACATACTCGCTGCCAACAGAGGGTTTCATGGTAGAAGTGAGGGTACCGGGTTGATAAAAATCTTGATCGTGGATGATCAGTCCCTGTTCAGGGAGGGATTGAATACGTTGCTATCGGTGCAGTCGGATTTTTCGGTGGTGGGAGAGGCAGTTAACGGCGAGGAAGCGCTACGTATGGCTATTCAATTTCAACCGGATGTGGTGTTGATGGACCTCAGGATGCCGGTGATGGATGGAATTACGGCAACGCAGCGATTAAGGAACATTTTGTCGCAATGCAAGGTGATTGTGCTGACAACTTTTGACGAGGATAAGGATATTTATGAAGGGCTGCGCGCTGGCGCAGTGGGGTACTTGCTGAAAGACGTCTCCTCGGAGAAACTGTTTGAAGCCATCAGAGCTGCCGCGAAGGGTGAGTACTTTCTGCACCCGGTGGTGACGGCTAAAGTCGTAGCTGAGTATTCGAGAATTTCCCGGGTGGGTGGAGTAGAAGCAGGTGTGGAGAGTCCGCTTTCGAGCCGGGAAGAGGAGATTTTGAGGTTGGTTGCTGAAGGAAAAAGCAACAAGGAGATTGCAGATTTGCTGGTCATTGCAGAGGGCACGGTAAAAAACCACTTGAGCAACATTCTGGGTAAATTAAGCGTCAAAGACCGTATGCAGGCTGTTTTGAAAGCAACCGAACTAGGAATTTTACGGAAGTGATGATGCTCTATGCCGGGCGAGGATAGAATTATCAAGAAGGTTGAAAAGGACGCGTTGAAACAAATCGGCGCGGGCCTGGTATTGATTGGTATCAGTTTGCTGATTGACTTGCTCTTTCGAACCGGGTG
>CAYVOX010000006.1:18830-53308 GCA_964453035.1 uncultured Anaerolineaceae bacterium | reverse complement strand
CGCGCGAACTGGTGGGGCGCGAGATGAGCGTGGTGGAAGTGGCGGATGAGGTGGCGCGGGACATCCCCATTTACGAGGAATCGGGGGGCGGGGTGACCTTCTCTGGCGGGGAGGCCTTGATGCAGCGCGAATTTTTGAGCGGGCTGCTGGCTGAATGCAAGCAGCGCGGCATCCATACCGCGCTGGATACCTCAGGGTATGCGCCGTGGGCAACCCTCGAAAGCGTGCGCGGGCTGGTGGACCTGTTTTTATTCGACCTGAAGGCGGTGGATGGGAGCCTTCACCGGCGGCTGACGGGTGTATCGAATGAGCTGGTGCTGGGCAACCTGCGGCGGTTGTGCCAGCTTGGGCACGCGGTGATCCTGCGGGTGCCGCTGGTGCCGGGGCTGAATGACGGCGCGGCGGAATTGCGGGCGGCGGCGGAACTGGCAGCCAGCCTGCCGGGGGTGCTGCGGGTGGACGTGTTGCCCTATCACCGGGCCGGGGCGGAAAAATATCACCGACTGCAGCGGCCTTACGAACTGGCTGAGATTCAGCCGCCCGGGGCAGAGCAAATTGAGCGCGCGGCGGCTATCCTGCGGGAGAGCGGGCTGCGCGTGCAGGTGGGAGGATGAGGATATGAGCATGACAGAACGGGTGGCGCAGCTGCGCCGGCAAAGCCTGGAGGCCAAGGCTTCTATTTCAACCCGGCGGGCGGCGTTGATGACCGCTTTTTACCGGCAACCGCGCGGAATGGTTTCAAAGCCGGTGGAGCGGGCGCTGGCGTTTGAATACCTGCTGGCGCACGAGGAGCTTGCGATTGGCGAGGGGGAATTGATTGTGGGCGAGAAGGGCCACCAGCCTAAAGCTGCCCCCACCTACCCTGAGTTGTGCTGTCACAGCCTGGCAGACCTGGAACTGCTCAACGGGCGCGAAAAAATTCCCTTTGCGGTGAGCGATGAGGCGCGCCGGGTGTATGCGGAGGAAATAATCCCCTTCTGGCAGGGGCGGACGATGCGCGAGGCTATCTTCGCGGAGATGACGGAGGAATGGAAGGCAAGCTACGCGGCGGGCATCTTCACCGAGTTCATGGAGCAGCGCGCGCCCGGGCACACCGTGCTGGACGATAAAATCTACCGCAAGGGCATGCTGGATTTCATAGCGGAGATAGAGGCGCGGCTGCAGGCGTTGGATTACCTGAACGACGCGCAGGCGCTGGGACGCGAGCAGGAATTGAAGGCCATGCTTATCTGCGCGCGGGCGCTGGTGAGCTACGCCGGGCGCTACGCGGCGCTGGCGCGGCAGATGGCGCTGGCGGAAGCCGACCCCACCCGGCGCGGCGAACTGGAACAGATTGCGACCGTGTGCCAGTGGGTGCCGGCGCACGCTCCGCGCAATTTGTGGGAGGCGCTGCAGTATTACTGGTTTGTGCACCTGGGGGTGACCAAGGAGCTGAACACGTGGGATTCGTTCAGCCCGGGACGGTTAGACCAGCACCTGCTGCCGTTTTACGAGCGCGGGCTGGCAGAGGGCAGCCTGACGCGCGAAAAGGTGGAAGAACTGCTGCAGTGCTTCTGGATTAAGTTCAACAACCAGCCGGCGCCGCCCAAGGTGGGCGTGACCGCCGCCGAAAGCGGCACGTACACCGATTTTGCGCAAATCAACCTGGGCGGGGTGAAGGAGGACGGCTCTGACGGGGTGAACGAGGTGAGCTACCTGCTGTTGGATGTGATTGAGGAGATGCGCCTGCTGCAGCCGAGCGCCTCGATCCATGTGAGCAAAAAGGGGCCAGATCAGTTCATCAAGCGGGCGGGGCGCATCATCCGCACCGGCTACGGGCAGCCTTCTATTTTCAATACAGACGCGGTGATCCAGGAGATGGTGGGGATGGGCAAGCGGCTGGAGGATGCGCGCAACGGCGGGACGAGCGGCTGCGTGGAGACCGGCGCGTTTGGCAAAGAGAACTACTCGCTGACGGGGTACATCAACTTGCCTAAGATTTTTGAAATTGCGCTGCACAACGGGGTGGATGCGCGCACGGGCAAGCAGATTGGCCCGCAGAGCGGAGAAGCGGCGAGCTTTAAGTGCTTTGAGCAGGTGTTCGAGGCCTTTAAGGCGCAGTTGCGCCATTTTGTGGAGATCAAGGTGCGCGGCAACCAGGTGATCGAGCGGTTGTACGCGGAATACATGCCGGCGCCGTTCCTCTCGCTGCTGGTGGATGACTGCATCGCAAAGGGGATGGATTATCATAGCGGGGGGGCGCGCTACAACACGTCTTACATCCAGGGGGTGGGGATTGGGACGGTGACGGACGCGATGAGCGCGGTGCGGACGCACGTTTTTGAGCGGGGCACGTTGAGCATGGCGGGCTTGCTGGAACTGCTAGCGAGCGATTTTTCCGGTCACGAACGCGAGCGGCAGCTTTTGATGAACAAGACGCCGCGCTACGGCAACGATGATGACCGGGCGGACGGGTTGATGCGCGCTATTTTTGACGCCTATCACGATGCGGTGAGCGGGCGCCCCAACACGCGGGGCGGGCAGTACGCGATTGATATGCTGCCAACCACCTGCCACGTTTACTTCGGCTCGGTGATGATTGCTTCGGCAGACGGGCGGCACGCGGGCAAACCGGTCTCGGAGGGGATTTCACCGGTGCAGGGGGCCGACCGCAAGGGACCGACGGCGGTGATTCGCTCGGCGGCGAAGATGGATCACCTGCGCACCGGCGGCACGCTGCTGAACCAGAAGTTCACGCCGGCACTGTTGAAGGACGAGGCCGGGCTGGCGAACCTGACGCACCTGGTGCGCAGTTACTTCAGGTTGGATGGGCACCACATTCAGTTTAATGTGGTGGATGCCGCCACGCTGCGGGCGGCGCAGCAGCACCCCGAGCAGCACCGCGACCTGATTGTGCGGGTGGCGGGCTACAGCGATTACTTCTGCGATTTGAGCCAGGCGCTGCAGGAGGAGATTATCGCGCGTACCGAGCATGATGAATTTGGGCATTAATGCCTGGAGAGCCCACAATTTTCAGCAACTGGAGGAAAACCAATGATTATTGACCGGTTGGAAAACGGTGCCAGGTATGCCTGCCTGGGCGAGCGCATGGCGCGGGCGCTGCGCTTTTTGCGCGAGACGGATTTTTCAGAGGTGGCGGCGGGGCGCTACGAGCTGGATGGTGACGCGCTGTATTACCTGGTGCAGGTGTATGCGCCAAAGGCGGTTGCGGCGGGCAAGGCGGAGGCGCACCGTAATTATATTGACGTCCAGTACGTGGTGGAGGGGGAGGAGTACATCGGCTATGCTGACCTGAGCCAGACGCGGGTGGGGGAGTACCTGGCGGAGAAGGACTTTGTGCAGGTGGAAGGCGAGATGGCTCTGGTGCGGGTGGCGGCGGGCAGCTTTATGGTGCTGTTCCCCAATGATGCGCACATGCCAGGGCTGACGACCGGCGCGGCGGAGACGGTGCGCAAAGTAGTGGTGAAGGTGAAAGTTGGATGATGCGAGCGCTGCGGGATAGGGCCGCGGCGGTGTGGAAAAAACAAAGGAAGCGACCATGAAACTTCAGACTCTTAACGGCGCGTGGCAATTTCGCAAAGTTGGCGAACAAAACTGGCAGCCTGCCAGCGTCCCTGGCGGCGTGCATACCGACCTGATGGCGCTGGGGCATATTCCGGACCCGTTTGTGGCTGACAACGAATTGAAGGTGCAGTGGGTGGCGGAAAGTGACTGGGAGTACCGGCGCGTTTTTGTGGTGGATGCCGCGCTACGGGATGCCGGGCGCGTGGAACTGGTGTGCGACGGGCTGGATACGCTGGCGGAAGTTTACCTCAATGGCAGCCTGCTGGGGAAGACCCACAACATGTTTTGCCAGCAGCGCTGGGAGGTGGGCAAGGCGCTGCAGCCGGGCGAGAATGAGTTGACCATCCGGTTTGCTTCAGCGGTGCAATTCTGCGCCCGGAAGGACGCCGCCCACCCGCAGTGGACGCCCACCGGGTCGCTGCCGGGCTCCACTCACCTGCGCAAGGCGCCCTGCCACTTTGGCTGGGACTGGGGGCCGCAACTGCCGGCGGTGGGAATCTGGAAGGACGTTTACCTGGCGGGATTTTCTGAGGCGCGTTTTGCGGACGTGCATGTGCGCCAGCTCCATGCGGGTGGGAGCGTGACGCTCTCAGTTGAGGCGGCGCTGGAGGGCGAACCTGAGGCTGGACTGGAGGTGCGCCTGACCCTGACCGCGCCGGACGGCAAGACCAGCCAGTTGCGGCAGGCGGTGAGCGGCGGGCAGGTTGCGCTGAGCCTGTTGATTAAGAAGCCGCGCCTGTGGTGGCCGAACGGATACGGCGCGCAGCCGCTTTACCAGGTGCAGGTGGAATTACTGCGCGGTGAGGCTGTGCTGGAGGAGCGCAGCTTTAAGGTGGGGTTGCGCACCCTGGAATTGCGCCAGGAGCCCGACCGGTGGGGGCGCTCGTTTACTTTTGTGCTCAACGGCGTGCCGATTTTTGCCAAGGGCAGCAACTGGATCCCGGCGGATAGCTTCCCCACGCGCATCACGCGGGCGGGACTGGAGCACCTGATTGCCTCCAGCGCGGCGGCGCACCAGAATATGCTGCGCGTTTGGGGCGGCGGGTATTATGAGAGCGAAGATTTCTACGACCTGTGCGACCAGTACGGCATTCTGGTGTGGCAGGATTTTATGTTCGCCTGCGGTATTTACCCGCTGGATGACCCGGCGTTTGTTGAAAACGTCCATCAGGAGGTGGTGCAGGCGGTGCGGCGCATTCGCCACCGCGCCTGCCTGGCGCTGTGGTGCGGGAATAACGAGATGGAATCGGGGTGGGTCTCGTGGGGGTGGGATACACCCGCCAATGCGGGGTTGAAGGCGGCGGATAAGCGCTTTTTCTACGATACGCTGCCCGGCTGGGTGAGTGAGCTGGATGCGGATACGCCCTACTGGCCCAGTTCGCCTTCCTCGCATGTGCCGCATGAGATTCCCAACAGCAATGCCACCGGTGATAACCACCTGTGGGAGGTGTGGCATCATATGAAGCCGCACCGCTTCTACCGCGAGCAGTTTCCGCGCTTTGCCAGTGAATTTGGCTTCCAATCGCTGCCGGCGCTGGAGACGGTGGCGGGGTATGCCGCCCCCGAGGATTGGAACATGACCTCGCGCATCATGGAGCACCACCAGCGCAACAGCGCGGGCAACAGCAAAATCATCACCTACATGACGGACGGCTACCGCCTGCCGGATAATTTTGACTCGCTGATTTACCTGACGCAGGTGCAGCAGGCTGAGTCGGTGCGCATTGCGGTGGAACACTGGCGGCGCAACCGGGAGATATGCTCGGGGGCACTCTACTGGCAGACCAACGACTGCTGGGGCGTGGCGTCGTGGTCGAGCATTGATTATGAGGGGCGCTGGAAGGGGCTGCATTACGCTGCGCGGCGTTTTTACGCGCCGGTGCTGCTCTCGGTTGAGGATGAGGGCGACAGGATGGCTATCTGCGTGACCAACGACCTGCCGGCGGCGTGGAGCGGCGAGGTGCGCTGGTCGCTGGAGACGCTGGACGGCCAGGCGCTGCAATCCGGCAGCGTGGAGTGCCAGGCTGCGCTGCTGGCGAATACGCCCATCAAGCGCTTTGATTTTTCAGAGCAGATGGATTACGAAAGCCGCGCGCAGACGGTGTTCATTGCCGAACTGTGGCAGAATGGGCAGAGCCTGGCGTTGACGGCCTGCCCGTTTGTGAAAGATAAGCATCTGAACCTGGAAGACCCGCAGCTTGAGGCGCAGTTGGAGCGGCGCGGCAAGCAACTGGAGATTTACCTGAAGGCGGATTCGCTGGCGCGTTATGTGCAGGTGTGGCTGGAGGGCGCGGACGTTATCTTCAGCGATAACTTCTTTGACCTGCCGGTCGGGCGCGTGATGCGAATCACCTGCGCGATGCCCGCGGGGTGGACGCTGCGCCAGGCGCGCGCGGCGCTGCAGGTGCGCTCACTGTATGATTCTTATGAGCACTTAGAGGATTTGATCAATGACTGGTAACCTGTATACGATTGAATCGGGCCTGGGCGGGATGCCCAGAGTGACGCTTATGGCGCCGGACGGGGGACGGGTGGAGGTTTACCTGCACGGGGCGACGGTGACCTCGTGGGTGCCGCCAGGCGGCCGTGAGCAGTTATTCCTGAGCAAAACCAGCTTCTTCGAGGCGGATAAGCCCATCCGCGGCGGGGTGCCGGTGTGTTTTCCGCAGTTTGGGGCGCGCGGGGAGCTGCCCTGGATGCACGGATTCATCCGGCTGGTGGATTGGATGTTCGCCGGGGCGGAAGCCGGAGCAGATGGCGGCTTGACGGCGCGCTTTGTGAAAATGGCCGGTGAGGAAACGCGCCGCTTCTGGGCTTTTGATTTCAGTGTGGGCCTGGACGTCAGCTTTGGCGGCGGGCAACTGGCGCTGGCGTTGAGCGCGACCAACCCGGGGGAGAAGCCGTTTCCGTTCGGCGGGGCGCTGCACACCTATTTTGCTGCCTCTGAAATTGGCGACGTGGCGGTGGAGGGGCTGCAGGGCTGCGCCTACACCGACCAGACCAGCGGGGATACGCCGCGCGTGCAGGATGAGGCGCTGGTGCGCTTTGACGGGCTGGTGAACCGCGTCTATGCCGGCGCTCCGCAGCGGGCGGTGATTGTGGAGGGGCGGCGGCGGGTGGTGGTGAGCAAAACAGGCTTCCCGGATGTGGTGGTGTGGAACGCCGGGGCGGAAAAAGGCGCGGCGCTGGCGGATCTTGAGCCGGAAGGTTACCGCAAGTACGTGTGCGTTGAAGCGGCTAAAGTGAACCAGGCATTGCTCCAGCCGGGCGAAACCTGGCGCGGGGTGCAGGTGATTGGCCTGGACTAGCCGGGCGAGGAGGCTGGGATGCGGCTGAATGCTCCATTGCAACTGATACCGGAGTTTCGAGAGTATGTGTGGGGCGGGCAGCGCCTGCGCCCGGGGCAGGTGACGGCTGAGGCATGGGTGCTCTACGAGGGCAACCGCATCGCCGGGGGGGAGGCGGCGGGCCTGACGCTGGCGCAGTTGGTTGAGCAGTACGGCGCAGCGCTGCTGGGGCACGCGGGAGCGCAGCGGGCGGGGGGGCGCTTTCCGCTGCTGGTGAAGCTGCTGGACTGCGCGCAGTGGCTTTCGCTGCAGGTGCATCCCAATGATGCGCAGGCGGTGGAACTGGAGGGCGCGGGGCAAAACGGCAAGACGGAGGCCTGGCATATCCTGCAGGCGGGGGAGGGAGCGCAAATCATCGCGGGGATGCGGGCGGGGGTGAGCGCGGAGCGGCTGGCGCAGGTGGTGCGCGAGGGAAGCATCCTGGAGGAGGCGCAGTTCCTGACGGTGAAGGCAGGGGATACGGTGATGATGCCTGCCGGGACGATCCACGCGCTGGGACCGGGGTTGCTGGTGTATGAGGTGCAGCAGACTTCGGATATCACCTACCGGGTGTTTGATTGGAACCGCCCGCTGACGGCAGGGCGGGCGCTGCACATTGAGAAATCGCTGGCGGTGGCTAACCCGGCGGGAATGGGGCAGGTGAGGCGGGCGCAGGTTGGCGCGGGGCGGCAAACGCTGGCATCGTGCGATTACTTCCGGCTGGAACTGCTGGAATGGCAGGGCGAGATGCAACTGGCGGGGATGGGGGAGCGGTTTGCGGCGCTGACGGTGATCGAGGGCGAGGGGGAAGTGGCGGCAGATGGGGGGGCGTGCCGCCTGAGGCAATATGAAACGGCGCTGATCCCGGCTGCCTGCCGTGGGGCGCGGGTAAGCGCGCAGGGGCGGGCGCGGGCGCTGCTGGCAACCGCGGGGGGATAATCGCGGGCGGCAAACACGCCTGGAATTCTCTGCTAGAATAAGCTATCCCAGCACACAGGCCTGTGAACATGGAACAACTATCGATTCCGGATATATTTATTTCTTATTCTCGCAAGGATATTGCTTTTGCGCGGTTAATCCGCCAATCGCTCATTGATAGCGGCTTTAACATCTGGATCGACTGGGAGCGCATTCCCACCGGCGTGGAGTGGTGGAAGTCGATTGAGAAAGCTATCCAGGACGCGAACACTTTCCTGTTCATCATCAGCAAGACCTCGATTGCTTCGACAGTGTGCAAGGATGAAATCAACGTTGCGCTGCGCAGCAATAAGCGCATCATCCCGGTGATTGTGGATGACCTGAGCGGTGAGGCGGTGGGGGAATTTGTGCCCGAACTGCGCAAAATCAACTGGATTATTTTCCAGCGCGAGCGGATCTTCCATGTTGAACTGAATACGGAGGTTGACTCGGATCGACCGGAGGACCGTGAGGTGGCGCTGCCGGGGCTGCCGCAATATGAACAGGCGCTGGAAAAGCTGAGCCGGGAAATCCAGACGGACTGGGAATGGGTGACGTATCACACGCGGCTGCAAAGCGGCGCCCTGACGTGGGAAGAGGAACGGCGCGATGTGAGCTTTCTGCTGCGGGGGGCGCAGTTGGAAGAGGCGGAGCGGCGCCTGTTGGAAGCTGCCGGGAAGGACCCGCAGCCGACCCTGCTGCAGACGCAGTATGTGACAGCAAGCCGGCAGGAGGAGACGCGCCGGCAGGCTGCGGAGCGGGCGCTGGAGCAAAAAGCTGCACGGCGGCAGCGGTTGTTCCTGTGGGCGGTGGGGGTGGGGCTGGTGATTGCGTTTGCGTTAATGCTGCTGTTCCTGAACCAGCGCGACCAGTACCTGGCGGAGACGTTTGTGCGCGCCACAGCGGAAGCCAATGCTATTGAACAGCGCAATACAGCGCTTAGCCGGCAACTGGCCGCCCAGGCGCGCAATGTGGCGGCGAACGAATTGGATAGCGGTCTGCTGCTGGCGGTGGAGGCGGCGCGGAGCTCGGAACAGCCGGACGTGCAGAACACGCTGCTGGATATCTTGCAATTCAACCCGGCGCTAACACGCCTCATTCCAGGGCACCCGCACGGCTTTAACCAGGTCGCCATCAGCCCGGATGGAAAACTGCTGGCGGTGGGCACGGTGGAACACAGCGCGCTGCTTTATGACCTGGCGAGCGGGTTGGTGGTTGGCGCGCCGCTGCTGGGTCCTCCAAGCGAGGTAACGGCTGTGGCATTCAGCCCGGATGGGCGGACGCTGGCAGCCGTTTGCAACGACCCGCTGCTGTACTTTTGGGATATTTCGAACCCGGCGCAGGCGGTTGCGCTGCCCACCCAGACGATACCCATGTTCAGCGCGCAGCAGACCTACACGGTGAACTCTGACGGAAAAATTTTTTCAACCTGGACGGGGCGACAACTCATCGGGTTGAACGGGCTGTGGTCAAATTACGGAGATACCCCGCAGGATGACGCGCGCATTCACACCTACGGGGCGTTTTCGTTGCGTTACAGCCCTGATGGCAGCCTGCTGGCGGTGGGCGCGGGTGATAGTTCGGTGCGCCTGTGGGAAATCAAGAGCGGAAAGTGGGCCGAGGCGCTGCCGGTTGTGTTTTACATTGCCAATCAACCGCCTACGCAGGGGGCAGTGCTCAGCCTGAGTTTTAGCCGTGACGGGCGCACGCTGGCGGCTTCAGCGGGGGTGATGGCGCGGGCGTGGGATGTAGCGCAGCGCAGGATAATCGCCTCGCGCAACTGTCTCACGGGCTCCAGCGGGCTTTACATGCCGACGGTGGTGGATCCTGACGGGAAACGCATGGTGTATTCGTGCAATTCGGTTAGCCAAGACGGTTCACTCCACCACACGCTGCGAATTGTTGACCTGGTGAATAAGAATGAGGATATTGAGCAGGTGCTGCCTGTTACGCTGATGACGATGGCTTTTGGAACGGGCGCTCAATCGGATCTGCTGGCGCTGGGCACCACTGAGAATATGGTCGTTCTGTGGAACCCGGGCACCGGGCAGGCAGTGGGCGAGCCGCTGCGGGCGCATCACGCTGAGGTGACGAGCGTGGCGTTCACGCCGGATGGAAAACAACTGGTCTCTTCGGATTGGGAGCATCATGTTGCGGTGTGGGCGCTGGAACCTGCCGGGCAAGTTGACCGCCTTTCAACGCGGATGAAGCTGCCGGAGGAGAAGACGCAGTTTTCAGACCAGGTGACCAACCTGGCTTTTGACGGGCAGGGGGAGACTCTTTTCATGTCTCGGGTTTACGGGTCAAAGCTCTACGTGGGGGGTGCAGGTTCGGGGCAGGCTGTGAGGGTGGTGGCTGCGGCGGATGGGGAACTGGCGATGATCCAGAAGGTTGCCAGCCTGCCAAAAATTGGGGCGGTGAGTTGGACGCAGAGTGACGGAAAAGTGGTGGTGGCAGATGCCAAAACGTTCGGGATTGTGCGCAGCTTTAAGACGACGAGCGCACCAACCAGTGCGGGCAGCCCGCTGACGGCTGCGGCTACCTCCAGCGAGTGGGCGTATGATGCGGCAGGATTACGGCTGGCGGAAGCCTCCAAAGGGGAGGTGCGCCTGTGGGATCTGCAAAGCGGCGCGCAGCTGCCGCAAAAATTTACCCTGGAGGGGATGGTTTTTTCGGCGCCAATGTTCAGCCCGGATGGCTCTATGCTGGCGCTGCGCGGGAAGACCGCCAAAAACGAGAACGACACGCTTTACCTGTGGCAACCGGAAAACGGCAAGACCGTTTCGATGGTGATGCAAACGGGTGCTGGCAACGGTGGGCTGCTGGTGGCTTTTGCGCCGGATAACCAGCGTTTTGCATACAGTCGCCTGGATAAGAATTTTTACCTGTGCAACCTGGCGACAGGCACGCCTGTGTGCCGGTTGGGCGGGAGCAACACGACCTGGATCACCGACCTGGGCTTTAACCATGCGGGCAGCCTGCTGGCTTCACTGGCGACGGATGGGACTTTTAGACTGTGGGATGAAGCCGGGAATGCGGTGGGCAACCTGCCGGCGCCAGGTGGGTATTTCAACTTTGAATGGAGTCCGGATGACCAGCGGCTGGCGCTTTCGGGTAACTCGGGGACGGTGGTGGTGCTGGGCGCAGCGCTGGAACCGTGGAGCGCGATTGCCTGCCAGACAGCCGGTCGCAACCTGAGCGTGGAGGAGTGGCAGGCTGTGTTTGCAGGGCAGGCATATCGCAAAACGTGCTCTGAGCAGGCGCTGCATGCCAGCGTGGTGGAGCGTTTTGTGGTGACGCAAGCCAAAAATCTGGCAACCAACCAGATGGATGCGGCGCTGGCGGCTTATGCACAGGCGCTGCCGCTAGACAAAGCTTTGCTGCCAGAATTGAGGCTCGCGGCAGAAGAACTGTGGCCGTTTGCGCTGGGGATGCGGGCTGCTCACCTTGCGCAGCATGCCCCGGCTGCGGGGGTGGAGGCGGCGGGGGCGATTAAGGCGCTGTACGGGGCTAAGGGGCTGCCGGCGGACCTGTGGAATGCGGTGTGCTGGTATGCCAGCCTGTACGGGCAGGCAAGCGGGGCGCTGCCTTTCTGCGAGACGGCGCTGGAACGTGACCCGGGCAACCCTTCCATACTGGATAGCCGCGGGCTGGCGCGCGCGTTGACGGGCAACCTGGCAGGGGCGGCAGAAGACTTCAGGGTGTTTGTTGAGGCGACTAAAAAAACCGGGCGCTACGATACGCTCGGCAAGCTGCGCGAGGGGTGGGTTGCGCGGCTGGAGAAGGGGGAGAACCCGTTCGATGCTGCCGTGATTGAGGCGCTGAGAAAGGAATAGAGCGGGCGGGATAGGTCGAACTGGAAATGCATTAAACCTGCCACTCCTGGACTGGTCCTGAGACGGGCTGATCGCGAATGACAGCCTGGCAGGTGGAAAGATCCACGCTGAGCTGGCAGGTGGAGGATTCGGTTTGCCAGGCCAGCTTGAGGTGGACGTCATCACTTTGCAGCACGCTGAAGGCGCCGTTAAAGGCCGGGCAGGCGTTGCGAAAATGGATGAGGCGCTGCAAGCGCTGGGAGGCTGGTTTTTGCAGGTCGCGCTCCACCTCGGCGAGGGTGTAGTTGCGGCGGTTGATGGCGCGGTTTTCACCGCTGCGCTGCATGCCTTCAAAGTCGTTTTCTCCTGCCAGCAGGCCGACGTAATAAACCTGCGGCAGGCCGGGCGCGAAGAATTGCACGGCGCGGGCTGCCAGGTAGGCGTCGTCATTGCGGTTCAGGGCGGAGTAGTAGGTGCAGTTAATCTGATGGATGTCAAAATCGGCCTGGGGCTTGTGCTTATCGGCGAAGATGCGGCTGAAGCGGGCACCCTGGCGCTGGCAGGCATCCACCACCAGGCGAGCCGAGTCGAGATCGAGCAGGCCGGTCACATCAGGCAGGATGGGGATGCCGTCGTGGCAGTCTAGCATGGTCACCTGCTGGCGGGGGCACTGGCTCAGGTGCTGCTTGAGGCGCGCGGCGGAGCGGCTGAGCAGGGCGTGCAGGATGAGCGCGGGCAGGGCAAAGTTATAGACGGTGTAGCCGTGGTGGGCCAGTTTTTGCTGGGTGGTGAAGACGTCGTGCACCTCGGGGAGGATTTCCAGCCCGAAGGATGCGGCAGTGGCGCTGATCCAGGCGAGGAAGGTGTAGATTTCCGGCTCCACCATGAAGCAGGAGGTACCGGGTTTCTTAATGACGAAGCCGACGGCATCCAGGCGCACCATTTTGATGCCCCGGGCGCTGAAATTGGCGAGGTAATCACTGAAGAGCTGGCGGGCGGCGGGGGCGTGCACGTCCAGGTCAATCTGCTCGGACCAGTCGCGCGTGCCGAAGGTGGTCCAGATGCGCTCCGGTTGGCCGGTATCAGCGATGGTGACGGTGGAGAAGGGGTGCTCGGGCTTGCGCAGGAAGATTTTATCAACATCTGCCTGAGGGGGATCGCCGCCAGGCCAGATTTTATCCAGGGTGATGAACAGGTCGGCGTATTTAGAGCGCCGCCCGTGGGCGAGAAAATGTTGAAAGAAGGGGGACTGGCGCGAGATGTGGTTGACCATCAGATCCACCACCACGTCGTGGGTCTGGCTGATGCGCTGGATATCCTCCCAGGCGCCGAAGGCCGGCTCGATCTGGTCGTAACGCAGGGGGGCAAAACCGCGGTCGCCGGAGGAGGGAAAGGGCGGGAGGATGTGCACGCCGCCCTGGAACAGCCCATGCAGCGGGCCAGTGAGGGCCTGGTTGAGGGCGGAGAGGTTGCCGCCGAGGGAATCGGGGTAGGTGATGAGCTGAACCTGGTTTTTCATGATGATTTGTGAGGACGGTTGTAAGATGGCCTTCCAAAAAATGATTTTGATGGGCTGGAGCATGATTCCGCGCCGCTGCGCTGGCGGGTTTTATTGATTATAATCTGGAGTGGCGAAGCTCGCAGAAAGGATGAGAAATGTCCAAGGCGAAGGTTTTTATCACCCGGAGGATTTTACCGAAAGGATTTGAACTGCTCAGAGACCGCGTGGAGATGGACGTGTGGGAGGGGGAACTGCCTCCGCCGCGCGATGAACTGCTGCGCCGCGCGCGGGGGGTGGATGGACTGCTGTGCCTGCTGACGGATAAGGTGGATGCGATGGTGATGGATGCTGCCGGGGCGCAGTTGAAGGTGATCAGCAACATGGCGGTGGGGTTTGATAACATTGATGTGGCAGAGGCCACGCGGCGGGGCATCCCGGTGGGGAACACGCCCGGCATTTTGACGGATGCCACGGCGGATTTTGCCTTTGCGCTGCTGCTGGCTGCCGCGCGGCGCGTGGTGGAGGCGGACCGCTTTACGCGGGCGGGCAGGTGGCAGACGTGGGGCCCGGCGCTGCTGCTGGGAGCCGACCTGACGGGGGCCACGCTGGGCATCATCGGCTACGGGCGCATCGGGCAGGCGCTGGCCAAACGCGCGCGCGGGTTTGACATGCGCATTTTGTATTACGACCCGGCCCCTGTAGCCGCGGAGGGCGGCGCGCAGGCGGTGGAACTGGATACGCTGCTGGCCGAGGCGGATTTTATTTCGGTGCACACCACGTTGAACCCGCAGACCTATCACCTTATCAACGAGAGGGCATTTAACCTGATGAAACCCGGCGCGGTGCTGGTGAACACGGCGCGCGGCGGGGTGGTGGACCCACAGGCACTGTATGAGGCGCTTGTTAATCATAAAATCGCTGCGGCGGCGCTGGATGTGACCGAACCTGAGCCGATTCCGATGGACAGCCCGCTGTTGACGCTGGAGAACCTGGTGATAGCGCCGCACATTGCCAGTGCCAGTTGGCACACGCGCGAGCGGATGTCTGAGATGGCGGCGGAGAACCTGCTGGCGGGGGTGGCGGGGGAGCGGCTGCCCAACTGCGTCAATCCGCGTGTGTATGCTCAGGAGAAGTGAAGTGCTCTGACAAAGTATCATTTGCCAGCGCTTGACGTGATATATAACAGATGTGTTCAAATAAAAATATGCTACAATACCCATACTTGCAGTATCCCCAACCAATTTTTCAGGAGGAAAAATGAAACGCCAGACTCGCATGTTTTATGTTGTAATGGCTGCGCTGCTGGTGGCCAGCTTTGTGCTGACCGCCTGCCAGACGCCCACCCCTGCCGCCACTTCCGGCCCGGCTGCCACTGCAGCCCCGACCAAGGTCACCATCACGGACAAGGAATTGAACGTGTTGTGCACGCCGCAAGAAGAGTGGTGCCAGGGCATGAAGCAGGAATTCGAGAAGAAGTACGGCATCACCGTCAACTATGTGCGCGTCTCATCGGGCGAAGGCCTGGCGCGCGTGCAGGCTGAAAAAGACAACCCCACCTTTGATATCTGGTGGGGCGGCCCGGCCGACAGCTTCATCGCGGCTAAGGCAGCCGGCGTGTTGGAGCGCTATGATTCACCCAACATGGCCAACTTGATTAACCCCGAACTGGCCAAGGATGTGGATAACTACTGGGCTGGCATTTACATGGGCTCGCTGGGTTTTGGCACCAACACCGACTGGCTCAAAGCCCATCCGGATGCCAAAGCGCCCACCTCGTGGGATGACCTGCTGAAACCCGAATTCAAGGGACAGATCATGGTTGCGCATCCCACCACCTCGGGTACTTCGTACACCGCCCTTGCCACCATCCTGCAGATCCGCGGCGAAGCGGCGGGCTGGGAATACATCAAGAAGTATGCCGCCCAGATGGCGCAGTACACCAAGTCCGGGGCTGCCCCCGCCAAGTTTGTGGGACAGGGCGAGGCCGCAGTGGCAATCGTCTTCTCGCACGATATTGTCAACGAAATTGACAACAACAAGATGCCGCTGCAGTTGACCTTCCCCTCTGAGGGCACGGGTTATGAAATCGGCGCGATGGCTATCCTGAAGGGTGCCAAGCACATGCAGGCCGCCAAGTTGTGGTTTGACTGGGCGCTGACCCCCGAAACCCAGAACATGGGACCCAAGTACAAAGCCTACCAGGCTCCCACCGTCAAGGGCGCCACCCCCTCCAAGCCGGAATTGATGCAGGCCAAGCTGATCAAGTACGACTTCCTGTGGGCCGGCAACAACAAAAAAGCCATCATGGATAAGTTCACCAACGAAATTGCCAAAGCTGATAACCTGAAGTAAGCAGCCCGACACCCTGATGGGTAGTGAGTCTTTTCAGAACTTTGAATGAAATGTATATGCAGGGACACGGCTGTGCCGTGTCCCTGCGCTAATCAGGGGTGGTTTTTTAGAGCCGATTTTTACAGGGGAACTCCAAAACTTGATTTAATGGAGGCCGCATGACTGCAACAACCCAGAGTCAACCGCCGGCTGGACGGTTCAGTGGGGCGCTGCGCCGCTACCGTGAGTTTTCACTGATTGCCCGCGACCCGGTTCTGTTCATGAGCCTGTTATTCTGCGGGATTTTTCTGCTGCTGTTTGTTTTCTTTCCTCTTTTTAGGGCCATTGCCAACGGTTTTGTCAATAAAAATGGCGCCTTTGACCTGACCTACTTTTTGCGTTACTTTGACCCGTATTATGGGCCGGTGATGCAGGAAATCTTTGCCAACACACTGTTAATGGGCGTGCTTTCGGCGGCGATTGGCACGCTGCTGGGCTTTATTTTTGCCTTTGCGGTGGTGCGCTGCAAAATTCCGGGCAAGAACATCGTGCACTGGATGGCGATGGTGCCGACCGTCTCGCCGCCGTTTGCCATCTCGCTGAGCACCATTTTGCTGTTCGGGCGCAACGGCCTGGTGACCAAGAAAATTTTGGGGATGACCTTTGGGCCGGGGATTAACGACATCTACGGCATGGACGGACTGGTTTTTGTGCAGGTCATCACCTTTTTCTCGGTGGCGTATTTGATTTTGCGCGCCCTGCTGGAACGCCTGAACCCGGCGCTGGAAGAGGCTGCCGAGAGCCTGGGCGCAGGGCGCTTTCATATCTTCCGTACCGTCATCCTCCCTCTGCTTATTCCTGGCATTGCCGGTTCCTTCCTGCTGCTGTTTGTTGAGTCGCTGGCGGACCTGGGCAACCCGCTGTTCATCGGCGGCAACCTGACGGTGCTTTCCACGCAAATCTTCCTGGCGGTGGTGGGCGAGTTTGACTATCAGAAAGCCTCGGCGCTCTCGCTGGTGCTGCTGCTGCCCACGCTGCTGGTGTTCCTGGTGCAGCGCTACTACGTGAACCGCCGGTCGTATATCTCGGTGACGGGTAAGCCGACCAGCGGCACGATTGTTGAGAAATCGCGGCTGATTCGCTGGGTGTTCATCGGCGTTACCTACCTGGTGTGCGCAATGATTATCCTGCTGTATGCCGTGGTGATTTATGGCTCATTTAGCACGGCGTGGGGGGTAGATTTTACGCCGACACTGCGCTGGTGGGAAAACGCGCTGACACGCGGGATTGAAGCCATCCTGGATACCACCTTCCTGAGCGCGCTGGCGACGCCGTTCGCGGCGTTGATTGGCATGGTGATTGCCTTCCTGATTGTGCGCAAGAAGTTCAGCGGCAAAGAAGTGCTGGACTTCGGCTCCAACCTGGGCGGCGCGGTGCCCGGCACCATCCTGGGCATTGGCTTCATATTGGCGTTCAACAAGGGGCAACCCGAGATGGCCTCCATCTTTTTTGGCATCCTGGCGCTGTTCTTTGTGGTTTTTGCAACGCAAGCCCGGCGCGACCAGGCGCTGATGCTGATGTTCGGCCTGACGCTGGGGTTGGTTTTTCACCTGCTGACCCCGGACATGGAACTGGCGACCTTCATGTGGATTGCGGCGGGGGTGTATGTGGCGGCGACCGTCCTCTCGCTGGCGCGCGGCAATAAGCGCAATATGTGGATCTTCGGCGGGGTGGCGGTTTACCTGCTGATGTATAACCTGATTGAGTTCATCGCCACGCCGATGGCAGACCTGACGCGCCAGATGGAACGTGGCTTCTGGAGTAACGCGCTCTTCCAGTTCTCCGATTACCTCAAGGTGCTCTTCCAGCCGGCGCCGGCGCTACTGGTCATCCTGCTGCTGTTCGTCTCGGCGCTGCTGGTGCGCTCGGAATCACCGCGCTGGCGGCTGGTGCTGGGCATTCCCCTGCTGGCGGTGCCGTTTGTCATCACCTTCCACGGCATGCCGCTGGTGCTGACGGGCACCTCCTACATCATCCTGGCGGCGTTTATTGTGCGCAGCCTGCCGGCTTCGGTGCGCGCCGGCGTGGCAGCCCTGCAGCAGATTGACCCGTCCATCGAGGAGGCGTCGCACATCCTGGGCGCGGATGCGCAGTATACCTTCCGCAAGGTGACGCTGCCGCTGATTTTGCCGGCGCTGCTGGCGGGGCTGATCTTCAGCTTTACCCGCCACATGACCAGCCTTTCGGCTATCATTTTCCTGGTGACAGCGCGCTGGCGCATTGTGACGGCCTCGATCCTGAGCGAGTGGGAACAGGGCGGGGTGAGCGTGGCGGCGGCTTATTCCACCGTCATCATCATTTTTGTGATGATCGCCATTGGCATCCTTTACTTCCTGACCAACCGTTTGTTTAAAAACCGCAACGATGTGGATATCTCGTTGGGCGCTTAAAAATAAGAGAACAGGAGCTCTGCACTATGTACCTATCGCTTAAGCAGATTACCAAAGTTTTTCCACCCCGGGGGGGCGCCGGAGAAGTGACGGCGGTGCGAAATGTTGACCTGGAAATTGAGAAAGGCGAGCTGGTGACGCTGCTGGGACCATCGGGTTGCGGCAAAACCACCACGCTGCGCATGATTGCCGGGTTTGAATTCCCGACCACCGGCAGCATCCAGCTGGACGGCAAGGAAATTAATATGCTGCCGCCCAACAAGCGGGATATGTCGATGGTATTCCAGAGTTATGCCATCTTCCCGCACCTGACGGTGAAGGAAAACATCGCCTACGGCCTGAACGTGCAGCGCATCCCCAAGGAGCAGGTGGAAAAGCGGGTGGCCGGGGTGATGGAACTGGTGGAACTGACCGGTTACGAAAAACGCGCGCCCAACCAGCTTTCCGGCGGGCAGCAGCAGCGCGTGGCGCTGGCGCGGGCGCTGGTGATGGAGCCGAAAGTGCTGCTGATGGACGAGCCGCTTTCGAACCTGGATGCCAAGCTGCGCGAGAACATGCGCACCGAGATCCGGCGCATCCAGCAGCGGCTGGGGATCACCAGCGTGTACGTGACTCACGACCAGGTGGAGGCGATGACGCTCTCGGACCGGGTGGTGATTATGAACGAGGGACTGATTGACCAGGTGGGCACGCCGATTGAGGTGTACCGCTATCCGCGCTCGCGGTTCGTGGCGGATTTCATCGGGCGAGCCAACTTTATTGAGGCTACCGTGACCAGCACCCGGGATAGCAAGCTGACGGTGGAGGTTTTTGGTAAGCCGGTGACGCTGAGCGGTGTGAAGGAAAGCTTTGGGGTGGGCAAGCAGGTGACGGTGATTGCCCGACCAGAGATGATCCTGGTGCGCCAGGAAGGGCAGTTCAGCGGGGTGGTACGGAGGGCGTCGTTCCTGGGGAATATTGTGGATTACGACGTGGAAGTGAACGGGCAGCTCATCACGGCGGTGGAGAACGATCCGCGGCGGATGACGGCGATTTACCCGGAGGGCAGCACGGTGAGCCTGGATTTGCTGGCGGATTGCATTCATATTCTGCCGGGGAAGTAGAGGCGAGGTTATTGCCGCAGTGGTTACAGACAGAGGAGACCTGTCAGGTATTTTTGAGGCCTGGCAGGTTTTTTTATGAGGTGAGGTGCTTTTTTGCCACAGAGGTCGCAGGTAGAGGAGACCTGTCAGGTTTTTAGAAACCTGACAGGTTGTAATAGCAGAGAGGAAAATGGATGCGGGGAAGGTGTGGGGGAAGTTCGCCGGGGAGCGGTTTGAGTGGGAAGCCTGTATAATACAGGTAATATCCCCGCCTGCGAGGTGAAGCATGCAAATTAAACTGGCCTACGGTAAGACCGGACACATGATTGAGCTGGACGATGCCTGGAATGTGCAGGTAGTGGAGCCGCACTTCACGCCCGGCCTGCCGGATGCGCTGGAGGTGCTGCGCCATGCGCTGCGCGCGCCCATCGGCAGCCCGCCGCTGGCGAGCCTGGCGCGGCCCGGCCAAAAAGTGGGCATCATCGTCAATGACCTGACGCGCCCCACGCCCAATCCCATCATGCTGCGGGCGCTGTTTGAGGAACTGGCGCACATTCCCAGAGAGGACATCACCCTGTTCATTGCGCTGGGCACGCACCGCCCCAACACCCCGGCGGAGCTGCTTTCCATGCTGGGCGAGGAGGCGCTGACCTACCGCATTGTGCAGAACAACGCGTTCGACATCACCACGCAGGTGTGCCTGGGGCCAACGCAGCGCGGGCACGAGGTGTGGCTGAATGCGGAACTGGCAGCCTGCCCGGTTAAAATTCTAACCGGCTTTATCGAGCCGCATTTCTTCGCGGGCTTTTCAGGCGGGGGTAAGGCCGTCATGCCGGGCATGGCGGGGCTGCGCACCATCCTGTTGAACCACTGCTACGAACACATTGCCAGCCCCAGGGCCACGTGGGGCGTGACGCACGGCAACCCGGTGTGGGAAGAGGTGCGCGAGGTGGCGCAGATTGCGGGAGCCAGTTTTCTGCTGAATGTGGCGCTTAACCGGGATAAAGCCATCACCGCGGTGTTCGCCGGCAGCCTGGATGAAGCGCACGCAGCCGGGACGGCTTTTGTGCGCCAGGCGGTGATGCAGCCGGTGCGGCAGCCGTTTGATATCGTGGTCACCACCAATTCCGGTTACCCGCTGGATCTCAACCTGTACCAGACGGTGAAGGGGATGAGCGCTGCTGCGCAGGTGGTGAAGCGCGGCGGGGCCATCATCGCGGTGAGCGAGTGCTGGGACGGCATCCCTGCGCACGGGCTGTTTGGCAGGCTGCTCTCTGAGGCGGGCAGCCCGCAGAAATTGCTGGAGACGGTGAGCCAGCCGGGCTTTCTGGAGCTGGACCAGTGGGAGGCGCAGGTGCAGGCGCAGGTGCAGCTCAAAGCGGAGGTGCACGTCTTTGCGGGCGGGCTGAGCGACGAGCAAATCCGCTCGGCGCTGCTCATCCCGTGCCGCTCGGTGGAGGCAACGCTGCGCCAGCTGGTGCAGCGCTACGGCCCACAGGCGCGCATCTGTGTGCTGCCCGAGGGGCCGCAAACCGTTCCCTATATTGTGGAGGGTTGAGATGGAAAATCCGGGATTTGCTGAGACGGACGGGTCTAAATTACCTTCTGCGCCGGCTGCGGATGCCGACCTGGAACTGGCGGCGCGCCATGCGCCCATCATTTTGTTCGATGAGCGCGAACCATTCTTGCCACTGGTGGTAGGCTACACCGTTTTTCGCCGGGAGGGGCGCTCGCCCTCGTTTGCGCGCATCATTGAGCGGGCTTACCTGCCGGAGTGGTCGGCGGCGGTGGAGTATGCCATCTGGTGGGACTGGGATATCGGCCACCTGTATGAGCTGGAGCATGTGTGGAGCTTTGTCAACGCCAGCGGTGAGCTGGTGTGGGTGGAAGGCAGCTTCCACGGGCAGTACCTGGGCATGCAGAACGGCAGCGGGGTGTTCACGCAGGAGAATGCTCGCCCGGTAGTCTATTCGCAGCCGGGCAAGCACGCCTTCTCCGGCGAGGCGGTGATGTTCAACCGCATCCAGTACCTGGTGTTCCGCGAGACGGACCTATTTGCGGGGCAGGGCGGGGTGCTGGTGAAGGATATGTACCAGGGGAAAATCGCGGTGCAGGCGGGGGATAACGAGCGGGTTGCGGCGTACCTCAAGCGGCATGCCTTCACGCCGACGCTAAACTTCAGCCGCCGGTTTGAGATCAGTGCTGAGATGCTGGTGCCGTGGCCGGTGCTGGATGGGTGGATACCGGCGCGGGTGGGCTGGTGGCTGGAGCAATTGCGGCATGAAGCGGAGGCGGCGTGACGCTGACGACCATTCATCTCTACCCCCAACAATTTTCAACCAGCGAGACGCTGCTGGCAGAGCGCGGAGAACTGCAGGTGAGCCTGTTCCGCTACGCGACCGGGGTGGCGGCGGTGCGGCTGCGCAACGCGCGCGGCGACCTGGTGCTGCTGCCGTTCCAGGGGCAGCAGGTGTGGCGGGCGGCGTTTGGCGGGCGCGACCTGACGATGCGTTCCTGCTTTGAGCAGCCCTACCCGACGCGCGAATTCCTGGCCACCTTTGGCGGCTACCTGGTGCACTGCGGGGCCACCGCCATGGGCTCGCCGGGGCCAGAGGACAGCCATCCGCTGCATGGTGAACTGCCCAATGCGCCGTATGAGAGCGCCCAGGTGCTGCTGGGCGAGGATGAGCGGGGGGCGTTCGCAGCGCTGACGGGATGTTACACGCACCGGGTGTTTTTCAGCCACTTTTACCGCGCCCAGCCGGTGGTGAAGCTTTACGCGGGGCAGAGCGTTTTTGACGTGAGCATGTCCATCACCAACCTCAAGGCCGGGGCGATGGATTTGATGTACCTGGCGCATATCAACGTGTGCCCGGTGGACGGCGGGCGGTTGGTGTATTCCACCCCGGCGGATGCGACCCACATGCGGGTGCGCGCCAGCATCCCCACGCACGTCAACCCCAGGGCGGGGTATGCGGAATTCCTGGAGGCGTTAAAGGAGCACCCCGAGCAGCACCAGGTGCTCAAAGCAGAGATGGCCTTTGACCCCGAGGTCGTTTTCTTTATTGATTATCAGCCTGATGAGTCGGGCTGGGCGCGCGCGCTGCAGCTTCACCCGGACGGCAGCGCAGATGTGACGCGGCAGCGCATGCCAGCGCTGAACCATGGCATGGTGTGGATCAGCCGCACGCCGGAGCACGACGCGCTGGGTTTTGAACCCGCCACCGCCGGGGTGGAGGGCTACAGCGCAGAGAAGCGCAAGGGACACGTGCGCCTTTTGAAGGGAGGCGAGACGTTCAGGGGGGAGATGCAGGCGGGGTATCTGAGCGCGGCGGAGGCGCAGGTGGAGGTTGAGCGCATCCGGGCGCAGTTGGGGCAGATATAGAGGGAGACCGGGGGATTTACCCCTTTTTGCGGGCGGCTGCCACCAGGTTGCCGCTGGCGGCGGGGTTGAACGGGTCGCCAGCCAGGCTGCCAAACCACTCGATCTGATCAAAGCCGGCGGCTGCAAGGGCCTGGACCAGTTCGGCCTGCAGCAGGGGGCGCAGACGGGCAGCGCTGACGGTCTGCTGCCAGGAGGCATCGCCCTGGCGCTTGAGGGTGAGGATGTTGAAGTTAATCAGCCCATCGGGTTCGTAATCATAAAAGCGCAGGAAGATGCGCTCGGTCTGGCCTTCGCGGTGGGCTTGTGGCTCCATCCAGCGCTCGCGCGAGGCGGCGAGCGAGTCGAAGTTGCGGTTTTGCAGGATGAGCAGGCCGCCCGGGCGCAGGCAGGCGGCAAAATCTTCCAGGGCGGCGGTAAGGAGGGGGGCGGTGAGCAGGTGGGGCAGGGAGTTGCCCAGGCAGAGCAGGGCGTCGAAGGGGAAGAGGGGGCTGGCGGCAAACGCGGGGGCCAATTGCCCGAAGCCGACCGCTTGAAAGGGGATGGCTACCCCGGCAGCGGCGGCGACCTGGCGGGCGTGGGCAATCATAGGGGCGCTGAGGTCGGCGCCGGCGGCGGCATAACCGCGCTGCGCCAGGGCAACGGCGTGCTGCCCGGTGCCGCAGGCGGCATCCAGCACGCGGCGGGCGCCGGAGGCCTGCAGGCGCTGCTCCAGGAAGGGCAGCTCGAATGCCAGGCGGTTGGGCCAGTTGACAAAACGATCGTAATCGTCGCTGAAGGCATCGTACATGGGACATTGCTCCGAAAGGGGATTGGCGTGGGCTAATTATACCAGCGGCACAGGGGGATAAAAAATATATACATGTGACATTTGTCACTAGTCAAAATTGTTATATCATGTTATAGTAATGCTATAACAACGAGTAACAATATGGCAGATTACTACACCACCCGACAGGTTCAAGAGCTTCTCAAGGTTGACCGCATCACCATTTACCGCATGCTGCAAGATGGACGCCTGCGCGGGGTGAAGATCGGTCAGCAATGGCGTTTTGCGCAGCACGATGTGGAACGCCTGTTGAGCGGCGCGCCCTCCTCAGATGAGATGCTGGCGCCGGGCATCAGCACCGACAACTCCTTCCCCACCCACTGCGTGCAGACTATCCAGGATCTCTTCTCAGACGTCAGCCAGATCAGCGCGCTGGTGGTGGATGGGGCCGGTCGTCCCATCACCGAGGTGAGCCAGGCCTGCGCTTTTTGCCAGAAGATGATGCAAAGCCAGGCCGGACTGGCTGCCTGCCAGCAGAGCTGGCGCGAGATGGCGCAGCAAGCGGCCGAGGGGCGCAAATTCTTCACCTGTCATGCCGGGCTGCAATACATTTGCGCGCCGATCAGCGACCAGGCCAAACCAGCCGGTTACTTTTTGGCGGGGCAGTTTTACTGGCAGAAGCCAGAGCCGCGCGAACAGGCCGAACGCCTGCGCCGTACCGCCAGTCAGACGGGGTTGGACCTGGCTGAACTGCAGCAGGCGGCGGAGTCCGTTGCGGTGATTGCCCCTGAGCAGCACCAGCAGGCGGAGGCCTGGCCGCAAACCGCAGCGCGCGCCGTTGAAAGCATCTTACGCGAACGCATTGGATTAATCCAACGCTTGCAACAAATTGCCAATCTTACGCAGATCCCCTAGAGGGGAAAGAAAGAAGGAGCTAAGTATATGAAGACGTTATTGGTTCTGGGCGCCGGCACTGCCGGCACGATGATCGCCCGAAAAATGGCCTCGAAACTGGACGGAAACCAGTGGAAAGTTGTGCTGGTGGACCGCGACGAGACGCATTACTACCAGCCCGGTTTTCTCTTTATCCCCTTTGATATGTACAAACCGGAAGACGTTTACCGGCCCAAGCGGAATTTCATCCCGGGGAAGGTGGAATTCGTCATCTCGGATATCGAAGAAATTCAGCCGGATGCCAGCCGGGTGAAGCTGACGAAGGACAACCGGGTGATTGACTACGATGTGCTGGTGGTGGCGACGGGCACGGATATCCATCCGGAAGAGACTGAAGGCATGACCGACGGCGGCTGGCGCAAGAACGTGTTTGATTTTTACACGTTCGAGGGCGCGGTGGCGCTGAGCCATTTTGTTCGCAAGTGGCAGGGCGGGCGGCTGGTGGTGAACGTGGTTGAAAACCCGATCAAATGCCCGGTGGCGCCGCTGGAGTTTTTGTTCCTGGCGGATTACTACTTCACGCAGCGCGGGATGCGCAACAAGGTGGACCTGGTGTTTGCCACGCCGCTTTCGGGCGCCTTCACCAAGCCGAGGGCTGCGGCGGCGTTTGGCGATATGCTTAAGCGTAAGAACATCACCCTTGAGGCGGATTTTGCCGCGGGTGAGGTGGATTCTGGCAAGAACGTGCTGCGCTCCTATGATGACCGCGAGATCCCCTACGATTTGCTGGTGACCGTTCCCACCAACATGGGCGCGGAGGTGATTGGCAATTCCGGCATGGGCGATGACCTGAACTACGTGCCGACCAACAAAGAGACGCTGCAATCGGTCAAGTGGCCGAACGTGTTCGTGATGGGCGATGCGGCTAACATTCCCACCTCCAAAGCCGGCGCGGTGATTCACTTCCAGCTGGAAGTGGCGGTGGAGAACATCCTGGCGTATGTCGCGGGCAAGGAATTGCACGCCAAATTTGACGGTCACGCCAGCTGCTATATTGAGTCCGGGTTTAACAGGGGTATTCTGATTGATTTCGATTACAACACCGAGCCGCTGCCGGGTGAGTATCCACTGCCGGTGGTGGGCCCCTTCAGCCTGCTGCGCGAATCGCTCATCAACCACTGGGGTAAGCTGGCTTTCAGATACCTGTACTGGAACATGATGTTGAAGGGCATCGAAGTGCCGCTGCCCAGCAAGTTCAGCATGTTGGGCAAACGCCCGTAATTTTATTCACTTTCCGCGCAGGATTGAACCGGCGCGGCTAATAAAAACAAGGAGAAAAATAAAATGTCTGATATTCTTTCCGGGATTGCTTTTGACAAAGACGGTTTCATGGTGGACGCGAACGCCTGGACACCCGAAATCGCCAAAGCCCTGGCCGCGCGCGAGGGCATCGAACTGACCGACCGCCACTGGGTGGTGCTGAATTACTGCCGCGCTGAGTTCAAGGCCAAGGGCGATGCCCCCACGCTGCGCGCCATCACCAAGAACACGGACGTCAACACCAAGGAACTGTACCAGTTGTTCCCCGGCGGCCCGGGCAAACTGGCGGCCAAAGTGGCTGGCCTGAAGAAACCGACCGGCTGCATCTAATCTATCAACAACCTCACGGGCTTGAACGGCTGTGAGGTTGAACCGCAATTATTGGATGTTCTGGAAAAAACGGAGAAATGATCATGATGACCCCTGATGTCAATGTTATCAAGAAAGATACCCGCAAGCTGGCGCTGATTGCCTCCAAAGGCTCGCTGGATATGGCTTACCCGGTGATGATCCTGGCGAATGCCGCGCGCATGGCTGGCATTGAAGTGCATATTTTCTTCACCTTCTGGGGATTGGATATCATCAACAAGAAGAAGATGGATCACCTGAACGTGGCGATGGTGGGCAATCCCTCCATGCACCCGATGTTCCACATCCCCACCTGGATCGGGGCGATCCCGGGCATGGTGGCGATGGGCACGTGGATGATGCGCAAGGAAATCGCCAAGCTGGACTTTCCGCCTGTGGGCGAGTTCATGCAGATGATTGTGGATTCAGGGGCTTCTGTTTACGGCTGCAAGATGTCTATGGATATGATGAAGCTGACCAAGGAAGACCTGATCGAAGGCGCGGAAGTGCTGGGTGCGATGGAATTCATGGAGATCTCCGAAGGCGCGCAGATTATCTTCGTATGATGCGCGAGTAAACCGCAAATGGCAGCCCCCTGAGCAAAAAGGGGGCTGTTTGGTCTCTCTGAACGTGAATATTCTTTTACGAACCAGGTCAGTCGTCGAAAGTCATTAAAGATCCTGTGTCATTCTGAAGGAGCGAAGCGACTGAAGAATCTGGTATAGATGAAGAATTTGAAGACCGGATATCGAGATCCTTTGCTTTTCAAGCCTCAGGATGACAAACTGTCAGGTCGCCAGGTCTACGAATTGTATTTGATGACCATTTTGAAGATTAAAAGTGGTAAAATGGACAGGTTTGACTGGCTAACCCCTATACTCAACGGCCAGGCAGTAAGAGGAAAAATGGAAGACGTTTTGAAAATTGTTGACGGGCATGTGGTTTCCATGCAGTACACCCTGCATGTTGATGATGAAATCATGGACCAATCGGAAGAAGGCGAGCCGCTGGAGTTCATCCAGGGGGAAGGGCACATCATCCCCGGGCTGGAAAATGCGCTTTACGGCATGACCGTGGGCGAGAGCAAGAATGTGGTGGTTCCCGCGGGTGAAGGCTACGGCGAACTGGACGAAGAGGCTTTTGTGGAAGTGCCGCGCGAGCAGTTCCCCGCTGAAATTCCGCTGGAAGAGGGCATTGAGTTGCAGGTGCGTACGCAGGACGGTGATACGATGCCGGCGCGCATCCAGTCTGTGACGGATGAAACCGTGCGGCTGGACTTCAACCACCCGCTGGCGGGCAAGCAACTGGTGTTCGATATCACTGTGGTGGGCGTGCGCCCGGCCACGGCTGAAGAGATGGAACACGGCCACGTGCACGGCGACCATCACGGGCATGGTCATGACCATGACCACGGGCACGATCACCATCATTAAAGATCCTGTAAAGAGTGGACCAGGCAGGATTCCTACCGCGAACAGCCATCAGGGGCGCAGCTTGCTGCGCCCCTGTTTTTTTTTTAAGGTTGGCCTTCGGGAAAGGCAACCTGGCGGCCTGCTGCGGGGACGCAGCAGGGAGCGGATAGGTTTGCTGTGGGGACGCAGTAACAAGCGGAGGGCGTGGGGGTGGGCCAGGCGGAGGGCGTCCGCTCCTACATTTGGCAAGGATTCAGTTCGCCTTCCACAATCCGTTGCGCCCAGGTGCGGACGTGTGCGCGGGGATCGTTGAGATAGGGGCGGGCCAGGTGGGGGCGCGGGCAGCCGAGTTGCGCCAGCACCTGCGCGGCGGCCAGGTGCAGGTGGTAGCGGGGGTCTTCGCCAAAGCCGGGGTGCCGGTCGGCGCGCATGGGCAGGTAGGCGGGCAATTGCACCTGGCTGACGACGGCTTCGATGAGCGGGACGGCCTGCGGGGAACCGATGCGCCCCAGCGCGCGCAAGGCAGCCACGCGTGCGTGCAGGTCGGCGCTTGCATCGCTCAGCACGCTGCCGGCTACTTCCAGGGCGGCAGAACTGCGGGTGCGTCCCAGCAGCACCAGGGCGGCAATCCACAACTGGAGCGGGCGGTAGCCCTGGCGGGTGATGTTTTTGCGCTGGCTCACGACCTGGATGAGGGTGTGAACGGCGGCGGCGTTAGGGGCGTTATGCAGCGCCAGCAGAATTGAAGCCCAGAAGCGGGTCCATTCGTTTTCGTCTTCCACGGCTCCCTGCAAGGCGGGCAGGGCGGATTCACCGGCGCGGTAGATGCGCCAGAGCAGCATGCCGGGGTCTTCGCAGGCCAGGGCCTGGGACCACTGCTCGGGAGGGAGGGGCGGTTCAGTCTGCGGCAGGGGCGCGGGAGATTGATAAACAGTCTGCTCGCCGCGCCTGACCGGTTGAAGCGCGCCGCTGGCAGCCAGTTGCGGCTGCAGCAGATGGATGGGCAGGCTGTGGGGGGTGAGGTTGTTTTCAACGCACAGCGCCGCTGCCAGACCGGCGGCCTCGCCGATGCGCTGCATATCGCGCTGCATGCGCAGCTGGTTGTGGGCGTCGTAGGTGACCGAGAGGGCGCGGCAAGCCACCAGCAGGCCATCCACGTTGGGGGGGAGCAGGCAGCGGTAAGGGATTTGCGAGCCGATTTCTTTGCTCCAGTTGCCCATCAACCACACCCACAGCACGGCTTCATCGCTTTCGTTCTCGTAATCGAAGGCGTGGTTATCGTAATGCCCGATAGAGCAGGCAATGGCATCCTCAAACTGGCGCTGTTCGACCTGGTCGGCGAGGGTGAGGGTGTATTGTCCGATGATGTGGTGGCTGCTGCGCGCGCCGACGGTGGGGGAGATGAACAGGTAGCGGTTCTGAGGGGTGACCTGCTCCTGCCAGTACTGCTGGAGAGCCACCTGGCGGGCACGGGTCAGGTCGGCGGCATCGGCGGCATTCACGTAGCCGGAATCGATATTGGTGTAGGTGAGCATGCCGGAAGGACCCAGCCGCCCGCAGACCAGCGAGTAGGGGTGGGTGAGGCCGTCGGCGGCGCGGCCCTGGATGAAGGGCACGCCTGCCAGCGCAGCGATGTCGCCATCGCCGGTGCTGTCAATCACCACCCGGGGCTGGTACTTGATCGCTCCACCCGGGCTGAGGGCCTGTACGGACTGGATGCGGCGGGGTTGGGTGGAGGTGGTTTGCAGCGCGGTGACCGTGGTCTGGAAGGTCATTTCCACACCGGCTTCCTGCGCCATCTGCGCGAGCGCCAGGCGTTTGGCGATGGGGTGGAAGCCGTAGGCTTTGCCGGGGGGCATGAAGAATTGGGAGAGCTGCCCGGTGCGGGCGTCAACTTCATCCTGCAGGCCGCCTGGCATGCCCCAGTAGTAGGTGTGGACGCTGCCGGTGCCGGTGCCGCCCAGGAAGGTGCCGGATTCCAGCAGGGCGGTGTGCGCTCCGCGGCGGGCGGAAGCAATGGCTGCCAAAGAGCCCGCGGTGCCGCCGCCGCACACCAGCACTTCGGCGTGGTGGAGGCGAGGGGCGGGCAGCGGAGTCCAGTCTGACGGGGCGGCGGGGGTGGTGGAGAAGGCAGGCCAATCTTCCAGCAGGCGGTGAGCAGCGGAAACGCCGGCATCCAGCAGGTGGCCCACCGGGTTGAGAGCTTCCGGCGCGGGGCCGGGCAGCACGCGCAGCAGGTTATCAAAGCCGGGGTGGCGACCTGGCGTGGGAGGAGGAGCAGCGAGGGGGAAGGATTCGAGCGAGGCGTGGGTGAGAATGCCGTTTTTAAGATGGGGAAACTGGCGCTGCAGGTTGGAGAGCAATTCCGGCAGGATGAGCAGCGCGGAAAGGGAATCCGCCTGGGGTAAGGTGTATTCAATGGCGAGCTCGCCGGGCCAGATGCCGGGGATGAGCTGCAGATCCTGCTCCCCGCCGAGCGCCAGGGGTTGGGTGAGGGGCTGGTGGGCCAGGCCGTTGTAGAAAAGGGTTGAGCGGGCAGCGCCTTGCGGAGGGACAACGGGCCAGCCAGCGATTTGCCAGAGGGGGAGCAGCCGGTCGGCATCCAGGAAGACGCGGGCGTGCAGTTGATGCTGCCCGGATTTGCCCGCACAGCGCAGCCCGGTGAGCAGCCTTGCGGCGACGGCAGCCTGAACGGGATGCCAGTAATTGCGCTGCAGCACGCCCGCCGCCAGCACCTGGTGGTTGAGGGCCATTTCCAGCACGGGGGCGTCCACGCGCCCGCTGCCCCAGGCGCCCACCTGCTGGCAGGTTTGCAGCACGGTGCGGGTGAGCGGACTCTTGCCGCCGGTGAAGCCAAGCTGACCGGCCCAGGCGGCTTCCCAGCCGAGCACCGCGCGGCGCTCGATGAGGGCGGTCTGCAGGCCGGCTGCAGCGCAGGTGAGCGCCGCGCCGACGCCCGCCAGCCCACCGCCCACCACAACCACGTCCACGGTTTCTACAGGCATTGGCATGAAAGGCTTTTCCTCAGATAATCTCAGGTTTGCCTGCGATTATAACATCGTGGATTCGGCGGTGGCTGCGGCGGGCAACTTACAATTTACTGAAAAAAAACTCCTGACCGGAAAAACCTGCGATTCTCGTGTAGAATTGCTGCTGATTCGTTTCACTTTATGGAGAGAGCATGAAAGACATCACCCCCATCCGTCCCAAATGGAGAGGCACGCTGACCGACCGCGAGCGTTTTAACCGCCAGATGCATTATCAGCCGGTGGACCGCTGTTTTAACATGGAATTTGGCTACTGGGAGGAGAACTTTCACGAATGGGAGCTGTTCACTCGCAATGGCATCACCAGCAACGCCGAGGCGGATGTTTTCTTCAACTTTGACCGTACCGAGACGATCACCGGCATCACCTGGCTGAACCCGACGTTTAAGCAGGACCTGGTTGAGGTGCGCGGCAACATCAAGGTGATGATGAATGATGATGGGCTGCTGGCTGAGGTTCCGCTGGACGGGCATGACACCATCCCGCATTACATCAAGGCCAGCGTGGTGACGCCGGATGACTGGAAAAAGGTCAAGGCTGAACGCTGCAGGCTGGATGACGCGGAGCGGGTTGTGGATATTGCGGCGCTCAAGGCGCAGCACCCTGAGGAGCGGGACTATCCGCTGGGGGTGTGGGTGGGCTCGATGATTGGCAAGGTGCGTAACGTGCTTTCGTTTGAGGGGCTGGCGTACGCCATCTACGATTACCCGGAGATGGTGGAGGACATGGTGGAAACCGCCTGCCAGCTGACGGAGCACGTGCTGGACCAGGTGCTGCCGCACTTCACATTTGACTTTGCCGCTGGCTGGGAGGATATCTGTTACAAATCCGGGCCGATTGTTTCGCCGCGCTGGTTCAGGCGGGTGGTCACGCCGCGCTACCAGCGCATCCACCAGAAGCTGAAGGCGCACGGGATTGACATCTGGTGGATTGACTGCGATGGGGATGTGCGCCCCATCCTGGATCACATGATGGAGGGCGGGGTCAACTGCCTGTTCCCGTTTGAGGTGAACGGCTGCGCGCACCCGGCTGAGCTGTTAAAAACTTACGGCAAGGACCTGCGCATCATGGGCGGGTTTGACAAGATTGAACTGGGCAAGGGACGCGAGGCCATTCGCCGCTATATGGATACGCTGGTGCCGTTGGTGGAAAGGGGGGGATTCATTCCCTTTTGCGACCACCGCTGCCCGCCGAACGTGAGCCCCGAGGATTACCTGTTTTATCTGGACTTGAAAGAAGCCTATTTTGGATTAAAGGATTAGCCTTCCCACCGGAAGATTGACTTCACCATGTTACACCGCTGGCTTCACATTAACATCAACGACCCCGTTGAGCGCAACGCCTGGAATTTATCGATTGAGATTTTCTGGGCAGCTATCCTTAGCGGGGTGGCCTCATTCAATGCCATGTTCGCGGTGCGGTTGGGGGCGAGCAACACTGATATTGGTCTGCTCACCTCACTGCCGGCGCTGGTTGCCATCCTGATATCCTTCCCGGCGGGGCGGTTTTTATCCACGCGCCGGCGGCGCAAACCGTGGATCCTGTGGAGCCTGGCGATTCACCGCACGGGATACCTGGTGCTGGCGCTGCTGCCCCTGCTGAAGTTTTTTGACCTGCCGGTGGGGCAACTGGTGCTGTGGACCATCATCTTGAACACTTTTCCGGTGCAGGTTTTCAATATTGGCTGGGTGGCTTCACTGGCTGAGGCGGTGCCGGAGGACCGGCGCGCCTCGTTTTTTGGGCTGCGCAACATCATTGCCAACGTGACGGTGAGCGTGACGGTTTTCCTGGGGGGGATTTTCCTCAACCATGTGCTCTTCCCGGTCAATTACCAGATTTTGTACCTGGTGGGGTTCGCGGCTTCTATGTTGAGCCAGTTCTTCCTGGTGCGGGTGGAGGCACCCGAATTGCAGGCACCGCTGCAGCCCGCGGCGAGGCGCAGCCTGCGCGAAATGTTGAGCAGCCTGGCGCGCTTCTTCAGAGAGCAGCCGGCGTTTACGCGCATCGTGCGCAATACGTTTCTTTACGCGATGGGGATATGGATGGCCGGGCCGCTTTACGTGCTGTTCTACGTGCGCTCGCTGGGCGCGGACGAGGCCTGGATTGGCCTGAACGGCACGGTGACCGGCGTGGCGACTATTTTTGGGTTCATCTTCTGGCGGCGCTGGATTAAACGCCTGGGCGAGCCGCTGACCCTGAAGGCGACCATCATTTGCGCGGGGCTTTTTCCGCTGCTGGTGGGGCTGACCCAGAACCTGACGCTGATCCTGCTGGCGAGCGCCCTCAACGGGCTGGTGACGGCAGGCATTAACCTGAGCCACTTCAACGTGTTCCTGAAGGTGATCCCGGAGGATAAGCGCACGGAATTCCACGCGGTTTACGCCACGCTGGTGAACATCGGGGCGTTTATATTCCCACTGGTGGGGGTGGCGTTGACCAACGTGGTGAGTTTCTCGCCGCTGCTCATCGGCTGCGGGATTCTCTCGATGGTTGGGTCGTCTTCCTTCTGGTGGTGGCCGGTAGTGCCGCGGGATTAATCGGGGGAGCGTCTGCGGGCAATGAACAGTCCGTTTTGCTGCTCCACCGGCATGATGAAGTTGAAGCGGTCAATCTGCTGGGCTAAGGCCAGGTCTGCTGCGGGGAAGGCCGGGTGCTGACCGGTGAATTTCTGGCCGGATTTTGAATCGCGCACGCGCCTGAGAATGGCGGCTGATACTCTATCCCGCCCCGAAAGACCATCTGCCAGCCAATCGGCGCAGGCGGCATCCTCGTCTCCGGTTTTCAACGCAGCTTCCTGCGCATCACGCGGGGATTCAGTTTGCACCAGCGTGACCAAGGGCCAGGGGCTGTTCTGGATGTAGCGCAGAGTGGCGCCGACAACCACCAGGCTGGTGAGTAGAATTTCGGCGGCGTTGACCGAGCGCACCACACCCTGCGTGCCGGCGGAGGTGCGCAGGACGACGCGTTTACCGTTCAGGTCCATGCCGAGGAAAGCGGAGGGGGAATTGCCGAAATCAAAGCCCGGGATTGGCAAGCCGCCCACCTCACCCACCAGGAGCGTGTGCGGTTGGGTCTGTTTGATGGCCAGGGCTTCTTCCACGGTGGAGACCAGGATGATTTCAGCGGCTCCGGCATTGAAAAGGAAGGCGGCGGTGGTGAAGGCGCGTAGAACGTCAATGACCACCACCAGGCCTGCGGCAGCGGAGCAAGTTTCCAGCGTGGCGCGGTGGATGGATTTCAGACTACCTCCCGGCTTACTTTGAGAAGGCCGGTGAGCACGACGGCCAGGATGAGCAGGCTCAACCCGATGGCATCAAAAATAATAAAGCGCCCGACGGACTGGCGCAGCAGGGCGTGACCGGGCTCCAGGTTGAGCAGCAGCAGGCTCTCGCCCAGCACGCCGATGGTTTGCATGGCGAGCGCTTCGAGCAGCGCGGTTTTGTGGCGCAGCGGGTGCCAGAGGGCCACGGCGTAGGGCACGTTCCACATGAGGAAGAGGATGCCCATGCCCTGTACCATGCCAGCGCCGGGCGCGCCGGAGAGCTCAAAACCGGGGGCGTAGGCCTGCGGCGCGGTGATGAAGGCCACGGCGCACTGCACGTTGAAGAAAAAGACGACGGCGATGAGCAGGCGGGCAAGCCATAGGCGGTTGATGGTGAAGGGCATGCCTTGATTTTACATGAATCAGCGCTTTTGAGGGGCTGCTAAAAAAATAAACGCTCTGCGGTGGATGGCGCGGAGCGGGGGAGGGCACGGATGGGTGGGCGGGCTAATAAGCGGCGGTTTTTCTGCTGGCGCGGATGCGGCGGCGGATGAAGCCCACCAGCCACTGCGCTGCTACCACCAGCAGGGTGATGACCGCCACTTTGCCCAACTGCATGAGGATGCCGTTCCAGTCGGCGCCGAGGGTTGTTTCATGCTGGCGGTCGCGGTCGCGTTCTCCGCCGAGGGGGGCGCTGCCTTGAGGCAGGGTGTTCTCGGACCTGCCGCGCAGTTGGCGGCCCAGCCCCATCCCCTGGCTGTCGCGCAGGTGCTGCCCCTCGCCGGGGAGGGCAGCCAGGCTGGCGCCGGCTTTTTCCGCCAGCAGGATAAAGGCGCCGCTCACCAGGGCGACGACCAGTAGAATTAAACCAATCCGGATCATCCATTTTAGCATGATGCGTGCTCCAATTTTTTTTATAAACTTCCGTTCTGGATAAAAAAATGCCAGAATATCATTACCATGATGAGCTGCCTTGGCGGGCAAACAACTCGTTTTTTGTGATGCGAGACTCTTCGGT
>CAYVOX010000006.1:0-18730 GCA_964453035.1 uncultured Anaerolineaceae bacterium | reverse complement strand
GTGATGCGAGACTCTTCGGTCGCTGCGCTTCCTCAGAGTGACAATGCTATTTCCGGAAGCAAATCATCTACGACCGGTCATCCATACCGGCGGGCCGGGCGCGGCGGGGTTTGAACAGCTGCGCGATGGGGTTGATGATGAATCGGCTGACCGCCATCACCACCCACTTCCAGTTGAGGGCAAAGTGCAGCCCCAGGAGCAGGATGCTGGCATCAGCGGTGAGGGCATGCAGCTGCCGCCAGGCCATATTCATGTTGACGGTAATGCCCAGGGCTGGCAAAATGGCCCTGGAGATGAAGATGCCGCTCAGCATCACGCCGATGAAGGCGATGAAGAGCAGCGCATCCACCACGAACTTGAGGCGGGAGGTTTGCCACAGCCTGCGGAAGAAGCGGGCCCCGACGGCGATAATCCAGTTCCAGTGCAGCAAGAGGTGCAGGAGGATGACGGCGCCGAGGGCGGCGCTCAGCCATTCGTGGACGGGGATGCCGCTGAAATTGGGCTCCATGGCGACGATGAAGGCAACAAAGATACTGAAATCAATCAACAAATTGGTTCGGTTCATACGGTTCCTGTTGTCGGGGGTTATTTTTGGAGCAGGCCGGAAGAGGCTACATAGGCGGCGCGCTGCTGGATGAAGCTGAGCACTTTCTGCACGGCCTGTTTGTAGGCGGGCAGCGCCACCAGGTTGCGCTGCGGGTTGGCAGCGGTGACCAGGCTGGCATAGGATTGCACCTGCTGCTCAAGCCAGCCGCTGGCGAAGGCTTTCTGGTAAACCAGGCGCAGCTTTTCTTCGTAGAGCTTGCTGAAGGTGGGACTGGCCAAAAAACGCTGCTTGAGGACGTTGTTTTTGACGCGCGAGCCCATGCCGGAGAGGGTCTGGTAATACAGGTCGTACTGGGCGGCGGAGGCGCCGCGGGCCAGCTTGCCCAAGCTCTCGTTACCATCCCAGTAGAGCAGGTCCATGCGGGCAGTTGAGCGGTTGTAGAAGAGGTAAAAATTGTTGCCCATATCCGCCAGGGAATCGGCGTTGACGAGCAGGTTGTTGACTGCCAGGTAGGTGGCGAAAGCCTCCACGTTGAGGTGGCTGGCGAGGTCGGCCTCAAATTCGGCATCGGTGGATTGGGTGACAAATCTGGTGAAGGCAATCAGCGGGGCCATGTCGGCTTCGTTGACCATGGTTTGCTGGTCATAAAAGCGGGCGTAGGCGGAGGGGTCTTCGCCGAGGTAGCGGAAATCGGCGCCCATTTCGGCTTTGTAGAGCACGCCTTCGGTGCCGGGGTAATAGGTTTCAATGTAGGTGCTGTTGATTTGCTCGGCAAGCGAGTAGAGCTTCTCAGCCTGGTCGTTGATACGCACGCCGGCATAAGCTGCGCGCGGGGCAACCTGGTCCATCAGCTTGAAGACGGCATTGGTGACCGGCTCGTTGAGCATGGCGGCATCCTGTGAGGCGCCGTAGGAGCGAACGGCAACGGCGGAGAGGCCCTGGTAGGTCTGGCCTTCGATGAAGTGGTTGAACTTGACCAGCATGGGCACTTTGACGTCAGTGGAGAGGGCGGCGTTGGTCGATTCGGGTTGAAGCTGCGGGTCGGCGGGGGGCTCGTCCCGGGGGTTAACGGGCGGCTGGCGCTGCCCGCCGGGCTGGCGCGGGTTGAACTGGGGAGCGCCATCCTGCGGGGGAGCAAAATCCCCGGCGGGGGGCTGGCCCAACTGACCGCCGCGCCCGGCCACGCCGCGCCCGAGGGCGGAGCGCAGGGAGGCATTGCCCTTAAGGCGCAGCCCCACCTGGTTGATGCGCACGCCGTCAATGATGACATCCGCCTGGAACCAGTCCTTGAGGCCGGTGGTGCGGTAGGTAGTGAGCATTTGCTGGTAGTCGGCATCAGGGATGAGGATTTGAATGGCGTGGATCACCGAGTCATCGAACAGGTCAACGCGGTTGGAAAAATCCTTACCGGAGTCTTTCTGTGGGGTGGTGGTGGCGCCTCTGGTGGTGTAGGCAATGACGCGCGTATCGCCCAGCACCAGGGTGAGCACCAGCAGCACCGCGATGAAAATCACCAGCCAGGGATAGTGGCGGCGAAAATTGGCGCTCATTTAGTTGGAATTCTCCGGTAGGGATGGTTGTTCCAGATACAGCACGGATTGATCGGCGGCGTTTGGCTGAACGGAGGAGTTATCCGTGGCATCCACCGCAACCGCCACGCGCAGTTCCGTCCAGGTGCCGAGGTGAACGTTGGTGGCGCCAACGCGCAGGTTGCCGAAGAAGATGACCAGCACCAGCACCACGGCAAGCAGTGAAAGGATGAGGGGTATGTTGCGTTTGAGTCTGAGGCTCATTCATAACTCCTGCGGTGATTTCAATGGATGGACGCAGCGATGAGATTCGCTCTGCGCTGCGCCCATCTTTCGCACCGGCCCGAGTTACAGGTCGGTGTTATTGTATCCGGCGATGAGGGTGACTTTGTTGTTGCCGTTGAGGCGTTTAATCTCGGCGAGGAACTCCTGAATGGTGCCGGGCTGGCGCATGCCGATGGCGTAGGTCAGCTCGGTGAGCATGCCGGAGTGGACGGAATCGACGCTGATGAGCTCGGAGGAAGAGGTGTACTTGATGAAGATGGAGTCGAAGAGCTTCTCGAAGGGCACATCGTTGGGCAGTTCCACTTTGAGGATCTGGCTGACGGAAGCGCGGGCAAACCAGTTGAAGCGGTTCATGATGAGGATAATCAGGCAGACCACGATGGTCGCCACGACCGCCAGCAGGTAGAACTTGGTTCCGGTGGCCATGCCGATGACCATCACCAGGAAGATGAAGCCGACGTCGCGGGTTTCTTTGACGGCGTTGCGGAAGCGGACAATGGAAAGGGCGCCCACCAGGGCAAAGGCGCGCGCAATGTTGGAGCCGACGATGAGCATGACGATACCCACCGCCATGCCGAGCAGAACCAGGGTTTGCACAAAACTTTGCGTGTAAGAGGTGCCTTTGTGGGTGGCTTTGTAAACCAGGCCAATAATTGCAGAAAGCGCGAAGCTCAGGAGCAGACTGAGGACAACATCTGCGACCGAAAAAGTGCCGGTCAGGTCTTCAAAGTTGAAAATATCCATTGATTCTCTCCAGTTTTTTTGTTTCAACCCCGCCGGATGAAAAAATGCGTGAGTTCCGGTGGAATAATGACTGATTATAATCCCGAGCAGCCTCCCCTTGCCCTCCCCCCGGTTACCCGGACCAGGAGGAGGGGGTATCAAGGAGGGAAAGGAAATGAAGGCTGAATAAAGGTTCGAATAAGCGCTTCCCTTGCCCCTCTCCCGGTTACCCGGACCGGGAAAGGGAGCTTTCAAGGAGGGAAAGGAATGAAGACGGTTGTTAAGGTTTGCGGGTTGTTTGTAACCCTGGCCTCCCCTGCCCCTCTCCCGGTTACCCGGGCCGGGAGAGAGGTAAATTCAAGGAGGAGAGAATGAAGGCTATTGAGAAAATGGTTCTGAAGGCTGGATGACAGCCTGCGGGTACCAGCTTGCTACCGGCATGGCCTGGATGAGTTCAATGCTGCGGGCGTACTTGCTGACGCGGGTGAGGCGCAGGTTGTAGCGGGCTACCAGTTCGGTCAGCCAGTAGGGGATGCGCTCGTTGACCTTGATTTCCATGACGCACCAATCGGGCGGGAACATGTGGCCTTCGGGCTGGTACTGGTGAAGCTGAAGCGTCTGCCCGGAATAGCGCAGGTCGGTATCGAAGGTGACGCGCAGGCCGATGTCATAATCGGTGCCAATCATAGCCTGGCGCTGGTAGCTGATGATGCTGGCGGGGCGCAGGCTGTTCTGGTCCACCATCGCCAGGATTTCATCCACCACGGGCTGCTCAATGGGCAGGCACTGCGGGCGGAGGCGGTGGTCGCAGAGATCGAGGGCGGCCTGGTAGGGCAGCAGGATGCGGCGCTTCTGCGTGACGCGGTCGAGGCGCTGCTTAATCTCGACGAAGACGGGGGTCTCTGGGGCCAGGCTGGCAAGCTCACCGTAAACGCGGATGCGCAGCTTGCGGCGGAACTTGATGCCCTCCACCTTTTCCCAGTAGAACTTAAAGGCAGGTGAGTCGTAGTACAGGCTGGTGAGGGTGTAACTGCCTGCATTGCCGCCGTGCTGATCGGGAACCAGGTAAGCGCCAAGAGCCTTCCTGAAGGCCTCCGCGGTTTTGAGCGGGATGAGGTACTTGAGCTCAAAACGGTTGAAACTGCGGATGATGTGGCTGAGATTGTTGCTCATGGCGTCCTTTTTTAATGCGTGTAAATTTTTATTTACAGATGTATTTTAGCTTTTCATGCTGTTAAAACGCCAAGAGAAAGCTGAGAAAAAGATGAGAAAGGCTGGCAGGCAGGCCAGACTCTCAGGGTTTTCACAGGCTGAGCGGGTTACTTGTAGGTATAATGAATCAAAAGGTTGTGTAAACTACGCAAGAGGTTGAAAATGGCGACGGTATTGATCGTTGATGACGATTTGAAATTATTGAAAATGCTGCAGCGCACGCTGACCTATGAAGGACTGAACACGCTGACGGCCACCAACGGGCAGGAGGCGCTGGCAGCCATTCACGCGCACAAACCGGAAGTGGTCATCCTGGACTGGATGATGCCCAAGGTGAGCGGGCTGGACGTGGTGCGCCAGCTGCGGGCGGAAGAGAACCAGACGATGGTGTTGATGCTGACCGCGCGGGATGCGATTGAAAACCGGGTGGAAGGCCTGGAAAGCGGCGCGGATGATTACCTGGTGAAACCGTTTGCCCCGGCGGAACTGGTGGCGCGGGTGCACGCCATGCTGCGCCGCTCGGATTCGACGCGCGAGAAACAGCCCGTCTCTTTTGTGGACCTGTTCCTGGATCCGTCCACGCGCGAGGTGAAGCGCGGTGAGATGCAGCTCATCCTGACGCTGACGGAATTTGAGCTTCTGCACTATTTTATGCGCCATCCGCGCCAGGTGCTGGAGCGACGGCAGATTTTGACCAACGTGTGGGGCTATGACTTCGGTGGGGATAACAACGTGCTGGAAGTGTACGTGGGCTACCTGCGTAAAAAGATCGAGGCGGATAACCGTCCGCGCCTTATTCACACCGTGCGCGGCGTGGGTTACATCCTCAGAGAAGAATAATGTCCATCCGGTTACGCCTTTCCCTGTTTTACAGTGCCATCCTGGCGCTGACCCTGCTGGTGTTTGGCCTGCTGCTGTATTTTGTGCAGGCTGAATACACGTATTCCACCATCAAGCGCGACCTGACAGGCAACGCCGACCGCATTTTGCAATCGATCAACCGCGCGCTGATGCGCCAGCCGGTCTCATCCCACCCGGAATTTATTCCCATCCCGGTGGAGCTGCTGGGCGAGCAGACATTTAAGGATATTCGCACGCGGGATGTCATCCGGGTGCTGGGCGCGGACGGCAGCCTGGCGGTGAGCCCGTTCACGCGCGATACGGAAGCCCTGCCGCTGACGGCGGGGGGGCTGGCGCTGGTGCAGGACGGCAACATCGTGTGGGAGATTTGCACGATTGAGGGAGAAAAATTACTGGTCAACAACACGCCGCTGATGGTGAATGACCAGGTGGTGCTCATCATCCAGTCGGCGCGCGCGCTGACCGACCGCGACCGGTCGCTGGAATCGCTGAGCCATTACTTAATCATCGCTGGGCTGTTCACCACGCTGGCGGCGTTTGGGGCGGGCTGGTTGCTGGCGAAGGTGTCGCTCAGTCCCATCCAGCGCATCACGCAAACCGCGCAGGAGATTGGCTCTGAGCGCGATTTTAGCCGGCGGGTGGCGCACCGCGGACCCAACGACGAGGTGGGGCAACTGGCAACCACCTTCAATGCCATGTTGAACCAACTGCAGGATGCCTACCAGAAGGTGGCACAAGCCCTTAACATGCAGCGCGAGTTTGTGGCGGATGTTTCACATGAGCTGCGCACACCGCTGACCACGGTGCGCGGCAACCTGGCGCTGCTGCTGCGCAAGCCGCCCATCCCGGCGCGGGAGCATGAGGAAATTGTGACGGACATGGTGGATGAGAGCGAACGCCTGATCCGCCTGGTGAACGACCTGCTGACGCTGGCGCGGGCGGATGCCGGGCGCACCTTCACGAGCGAGCGGGTTAACCTGCACGAACTGGTGGAAGAGGTGGCAGACCAGGCGCACCGGCTGGACCCCGAGCGGGTGATTAACATCACTTGTCCGCCCGAAGCGGCTGCAAGGGGCGATCGCGATGCCGTCAAGCAGATTTTGCTGATCCTGGTGGATAATGCGTTGAAGCATTCCGGGGGGGTGGTTGAGGTGGCGGTGGGCGGCACGGATACGCTGGTTTCCGTCGCCGTGCAGGATAGGGGGCCGGGCATTGCCGGGGAGCGGCTGGAACGCATTTTTGACCGCTTCTACCGCGCGGATGAATCACGCAGCACGCCGGGTTTTGGGCTGGGGCTGCCGATTGCCAGGGCGCTGGTGGAAGGGCAGGGCGGGACGATTGGCGTGCAGAGCAAGGTGGGCGAGGGCAGCGTGTTCACCTTCTGGCTGCCGAGGTACCATGAGCAGCCTGAGGGGTGAGGGGGGATTTAGCAGGAGTTCAGGGGGAGTGGGTATTTTTCTGATAGCAAAGAATGAGATGCTTCGCTACGCTCAGCATGACAAAGGGTTGTTCTAAAAGACTGGCGTCACTTTGCTTTCCGAGCAGCATGACAAATATAGACTTTTAGGACAGTCGCAGGTCTTTTCAGGTTTATCTTGAAAGAAAATCAGGATGGGGGTTTAGAGCACCAATCCCACCACCAGGAACCATAACACGGTTGAGAAGAAGATACTCCATTCCAGGGCTGCCAGCCGCCAGAAGCGCGGGCGCAGGGTGATGGCGGTAGGGTCGAGGGTTTGCTGCGACTTTTGGAAGGCGACGCGCGAATACACGAGAAACGAGGCGTAACACAGCACCGCCAGCGCTCCGGCCCAGTTGACCGTTTTGGCGATGACCACTTCCGCTTGCGGCTGGAGGGAGATGGCGAGGGTGAAGAGGATGACCATTACCAGACCGGCGCGGAAGTACGTCATGGCGACCAGGGTGTGCGGTTTGAGGTTGTTCATGGGGAAGAAACCCACCAGCGCCATGCTGACGGCTGCCACGCAGCCGGCAACGAGCGCCAGCTTGCTCCATACGCCGGGGATGAGCAACCCCAGCCCGATGCAGCAGGGCAGCAGCACCGCGCCGCCAACGATGAGCCCGGCGTTGAACAGCCAGGAAAGGCGCGAGACGCCCACCTCGCCGAGCTCTGAGATGAAGTGGTTGAGCGGTGAATAGCGCTCTGCCTGCCTGCCGCGGTAAACCAGGGCACTCACCAGCGAAGCGAGCATAACAGCCAGGGAGCCGGTGAGCCCGGCGAGGCGGATGAGGGCGGGATCGGTGAGGGAAATTGGCATGGGCTTAATCCTCCTGCGGTTAATTATCGTCCTGCTGGCGCGGCGGCGCAATCCAATTTTTGAGGCTATAATTCAGGCAGACTAAAGACTGGAGGAGAATTGGATGACCGCTTTGCCCGCCCGAAACGAAGTTGACCCGAAATACACCTGGAACACCGCCACCATTTTTGCGACGATCGAAGCCTGGGAAGCCGCCTTTGGCGAGGTGGAGCAGGGGATTGCCAACCTGAGCAGCTTCAGCGGCACGCTGGGACAATCACCGGCGCGCCTGCTGGAATGGCTGAAGCTGAGCGAGGAACTGACCCTCAAATTGCTCCACGTGGCGCAATACGCGCGGTTGAACTACGCGGTGGATGCCACCAACCAGCAAAACGCCGCTTACGCCGGGCGGGTGACGGGCCTGGCGGCGCGTTTTGAGGCGGCAACCGCCTTTGAAGAGCCTGAATTGATGGCGGTGGGCTTTGATACGCTGCGGCGGTGGGTCAAAGAGACCCCCGCGCTGCAGGTGTATGCGCATGCCTTTGACCTGCTGGAACGGCGCGCCGCGCACCTGCGCTCGGCGGAGGTGGAGGAACTGCTGGGGGAGGTTTCTGATGCGTTTGGCACGGCTTCGCAGACGCACGGCATCCTGGCTAATGCCGACCTGACCTTCAAACCGGCACACGCCGCTGGCAGCCGCGAGAAGGTGGAGGTGACGCACGCCAAAATGCGCACGCTGCTTTCTTCGCCGGACCGCAAGCTGCGCGAAACCGGCTGGAGGAGCTACGCGGATGCCCACCTGGCTTACCAGAACACCATGTCAAACTGCCTGGCGGCGGGCATCAAGCAGGATGCCTTCAACGCCAGCGCGCGTCGCTATGGCTCGGCGCTGGAGATGGCGCTGGAGAGCAACAACCTGCCGGTGAGCGTTTTCCATAACGTGATTGAGACCTTCAAGGCCAATGTGCACGTCTGGCACCGTTACTGGGAGCTGCGCCGGCGCTTTTTTGGCCTGCGCAAGCTGCGCGTTTACGATACCTACGCCACGCTGGGCGAAAAGCCGCTGGATATTCCCTACGAGCAAGCCGTGGCGTGGATTGCGGAGGGCATGGCGCCGCTGGGCGAGGAATATACCGCCACGCTGCGCAAGGGGGCGCTTGAGCAGCGCTGGGTAGACAGCGCTATGAACAAAGGCAAGCGTTTTGGGGCTTTCTCTTACGGGGTGAGGGGCTCGCAACCGTTCATCATGATGAGCTACGATAACAGCATCTACGGGCTGAGCACGCTGGCGCACGAACTGGGCCATTCGATGCACTCCGTGCTGACCAACAAGACCCAGCCGGCTGTCTATTCGCGCTACGGGCTGTTCCTGGCAGAGGTGGCTTCCAACTTTAACCAGGCGATGGTGCGGGCTTACCTGCTGCGCACGCAGACGGAGCGGGATTTTCAGCTGGCGGTGCTGCAGGAGGCGATGTCTAACTTTTATCGCTACTTCTTCACCATGCCCTCGCTGGCGATGTTTGACATGGAAATGCACGCGCGGGTTGAGCGCGGCGAGGCGCTGACCGCCGGGCTGATGAACCGCACGATGGCGGAGGTGCTGCGGCTGGGTTACGGTCCGCGGGTGGAGGTGGACACCAACCGCGACGGCTGCCTGTGGGCGCAATTTTCCACCCACCTGTACAGCACGTTCTACACCTACCAGTACACCACGGGCATTTCCGGGGCGCATGCACTGGCGGGGAACATCCTGGAGGGGAAGGCGGGGGCGGTGCAGGCTTACCTCAACTTCCTGAGCGCGGGCAACTCGCTCTTCCCGCTGGATGCGCTGAAAATGGCGGGGGTGGACCTCACTTCACCCGCGCCGGTCGAACAAACCTTCCGCGTGCTGGAAAGCCACGTGGCCAAACTTGAAGAACTGGTGGGGTAAGCATGGAAGATATAACCCTGAGCAACAGCTCTTTTATCATTGCGATGGTGGGGATGCTGGCGCTGCTGATGCTGGAGGCAACGATGGCGGGAACCTGGAACCGTTTTTACTTCACCTTTGGATTGCCCATTTTCATCAAGCGCGTGCCGGTATCAGTTTTTAGCTTTCCACCGCTGGATTTTGGGCAACTGGAGGCGGAATTCAGCGCTACGTGGAGCAGCAAGTCGCTGGTGTTTAAGGAGTTTGAACCTGGCGTTTATGCCTTTCGAGAGAAGCTGCTGGAGATGCGCTGGGGAAAATCGAGCAGTGAGGTGATGCACGGCTTGCTCATCCTGGATCAGAATGCGCAGCAGGTGGTGGTGAAGGGCTATGCCAACTGGTGGCTACTGGGCCTGGTGCTGCTTTTTGTGGCTTTTTTCTTGATGATGGGCACGCAGGGGGTGTGGTTCATCGGCCTGCTTGTGCTCATCATGGCGTTTGTGTACTGGACGCAGGCGCGGCGCTTTGCCAAAGTGGCGCAGTTTGTGGCGGAACAGGTGATGGGGGGGCGGAACAGGAGCGCTGAACGTGGCCGATATTAAATTTGAGATTGTCAAAAAATTGGGCGTGCTTTCCACCTCCAGCCGGGGGTGGAGCAAGGAACTGAACCTGGTGAGCTGGAACGACCGCCCGGCAAAATACGACCTGCGCGAATGGTCGCCGGATGGGACGATGATGGGCAAGGGAATCACGCTCACAGCGGAGGAGATGGCGTCACTGAAAGCGCTGCTGGATGGGTTGGAGTTGTAAATTGCCGGGTGGGGGCGGATGATTAAGATTGACCAGGTGATTCGCAGCCGGCGGCGCAGCCTGGCGCTGATTGTGAGGCCAGATGGCAGCCTGGTGGTACGCGCGCCGCTGCGCACGCCAGATGTCATCATCCGCGCGTTTGTGGAAAGCAAGGCAGACTGGGTGAGGAAGCACCAGGCGGCGGCAGCGGCTAGCCCTCCCCGCGCGGCGAGGGGCTTCAGCGAGGGGCAACTGCTGTGGTTTCTGGGGCGGCAGTATCCGCTGCGGGTGGACCCGGCGGCAAGGGCGGCGCTGACCTTCCGCGAGGCGTTTATCCTCTCGCCCAGGGCCATGCAACAGGCGGAACAGGTGCTGACTGCCTGGTACCGGTCGCAGTTGCAGGAGGTTCTGGCGGAGCGGGTGCAATTCTATGCGGGGCAATACGGTTTTACCGCGCAGGGGATACGAATCACCTCAGCGGAGCGGCGCTGGGGGTCTTGCGGCGCGAAGAATTCGCTCAACTTTGCGTGGCGGCTGATCATGGCGCCGCTGGAGGTGGTGGATTACGTGGTGGTGCATGAGCTGGCGCACACGCGGGAGAAAAATCACGGGAGGGGGTTCTGGGGGATTGTGAAGATGGTGATGCCGGATTACGCAGAGAAGCGCAAATGGCTGAATGAAAACGGGGAAAAGCTCAGGCTGTGAAAGATTACCCCACGCTACCCATATAGAACCGCACGCTGATGCCGCCGTTGACCAGGCGCAGGTCGCGCTCAAAGGGCAGGCGGGTGTGGCCCGCCAGGATGGCATCGGAACACAGGATGCCGACCTGCCAGCCGGGGCATGCGGCGCGCAGCACGTCTCCGAGGCGGGTGTAGAGGTTGCGCAGGTCGCGGCTGGGGCTGACGCGCAGGCCGTAGGGCGGGTTGGTGACCAGCCAGCCGGGGTCGGGCGGGGGGAGGAGGTTGCTGACGGCCTGAGCCGCAAAGGTGAGATCAGCCTGCACGCCGGCGCGGGCGGCGTTGGCGCGGGCGATCTCGATGGCGCCAGCGTCGCGGTCGGCGGCGAGGATGGGGGCAGGGGCGGCAGGCAGTTCCTGCGCGGCAGCCTCAGCCAGCAGGCGGCGCCAGGCAGCGGAATCAAAGTTGCGCCAATCCATGAAGGCGAAGCGGCGGTTCTTGCCGGGGGCGATGCGGCGGGCGAGCAGGGCAGCCTCGATGGGCAGGGTGCCGGAGCCGCAGAAGGGGTCCATCAGCGGGGCGGTGGGCTGCCAGCCAGAGGCCAGGAGCAGCCCGGCAGCGAGAGTCTCGCGCAGGGGGGCTTTGGCAGTCTGCAGGCGGTAGCCGCGGCGATGCAGCAGCGCGCCAGAGGTATCCAGCGAGAGGGTCACCTGGTCGCTGACCAGGCGGGCCACCACCAGTTGGGCGGGGGTAAAATCGGCCTCATTGAACTTGACCAACGGGGTTTCGCGGCCCAGGCGGTCGCCGATGGCGCCAGCGATGCGCTCTGCCACCGCATCGGAATGGTAGAGGCGCGATTTGCGGCAGGTGGCACGCACAGCCACCGGCTGCCCGGGGCGCAGAACGGTCTCCCATGGCAGGCGGGAGGCTTTTTTGCGCAACTCTGAGAAGGCGGCGGCGTAAAATTCGCCGAGGCGCGCCAGGACGCGGTTGGCGGTGCGCAGGTGCAGGTTGGCGCGGTACAGCCCCTCAAGATTGGCTTCAAAGGCTACCCCACCGGCTTCGTCTTGCGGTTCACCGGAGAGATCTTCCTGCCCGGGCTGCGGCTTGAGGCCCAGCGCGGTAAGTTCCAGCCGGGTGAAGGGCTCGAGGCCGGGAGCGGTGACAGCAAACAGGCGGTACATTTAAAGTTTCTTTTTAGGGGAGGGGTGGAGGGGGCGGTCGAAGGCCGGGCGGGGACGGCGCGGGCCGCTTCTGGGGAGAAGGGCAGCAGGTTTTTCAACCACAATTTGCTTCTGGCGCTCGCGGCGGGCGCGGTCTTTTTCCACGAAGAGCGGCTGGCGAGAGAAAGGGTCGAGCCCGGTGTAGTACATCAGGCTGGAGTAGGTGGAGGGCGAGGGGGTGAAGATTTGCACCTGTTCGGGTGAAATGCCCAACTGGCCGCTGGCAAATTGCTTGAGGCGGCGCATGTCGCTCTCGTCGCAGCCGGGGTGGGCGGCAATCATGTAATAGGTGAGATACTGGTTTTTGTGAGCCTGCGCGGAAAGATCGTCAAACAAGCGTTTAAACTGCACCAGAGACTCCTGCCCGGGCTTGCCCATCTTGCTCAGCACGCGGTTCTCGGTGTGCTCGGGGGCCACCTTGAGCTGACCGGAGACGTGGTGCTCGACAATCTCCTGCAGGTACTCCTGCCCGTGGGCGGTATCCTCCAGGAGCATATCGTAGCGGATGCCGGAGGCGACGAACACCTTTTTGACGCCGGGAATCTGGCGCAGGCGGCGCAGGAGATGGATTTGCGGCTCGTGGGTGGGCTTGAGCGCCTTGCACACGGTGGGGTAGATGCAGCGTTTATCTTCGCACACGCCGGAGGCCAGCTTTTTACGGCATTCGAAGCCGTACATATTGGCAGTGGGGCCGCCTACATCCTGAATGTAGCCTTTGAAGCCGGGGTGATGGGTGAGCTGCTCAACCTCGGCGGCGATTGATTCTTCGCTGCGCCAGCGCACGGTGCGGCCCTCATGGACGGCGATGGCGCAGAAGTTACACTCGCCATAGCAGCCGCGGTGGGTGCTGACGGAGAACTGGATGGTTTCGAGCGCCCGCACCGGGCCCTGGCGCTCGTAATAGGGGTGCTGGGCGCGCTGGAAGGGCAGGGCTGCCACTGCGTCCATCTCTTCCCGGGTGGCGTAGGGGGCGGGTGGGTTTTGCACCAGGTAGCGCTCGCCGTGGCGCTGGTAGAGTCCTTTGGCGGTGAGGGGGTCGTTATTGCGGTAGAAGAGGTGGAACATATCGATGAAGGCGAGCTTATCGGCGGCGACCGTCTCGTACGAGGGAAGTTCGAGGTAACCGGCGGGTGGGGTTCTGGCAATGTAGCACAGGCCGCGCAGGGAGGTGGGGTCGGAGCCTTCCTGCAGGGAACGGGCCAGGGCTAACACAGATTGTTCAGCCATGCCGTAGAGCAGGTAATCGGCCTTGGCATCGAACAGGATGGAGCGGCGGAGGGCATCATCCCAGAAATCGTAATGGGCCACGCGGCGCAGAGAGGCTTCGATGCCGCCGAGGACGATGGGGCTGGTAGCCTTGAAGTTGCGCCGGATAAGGTTGGTATAAACCATGCTGGCGCGGTTGGGGCGGCGGTTGTTCTCGCCACCGGGGGTGTAATCATCCTTTTTGCGAGGGAATTTGCTGGCGGTGGTGTTGGCGACCATTGAATCGACGCAGCCGGCGTTGACGCCCCAGAAGAGGCGCGGTTGGCCGAGGCGGGTGATATCGGCGGGGGAGGTAATATCCGGCTGGGCGATGATGCCGACGCGGAAACCGGCAGCCTCCAGCACGCGGCCGATGACGGCGGCGCCGATGAAGGGGGAGTCGATGTAGCTATCGCCGGAGACGAGGATGACGTCGAGGGCATCCCAGCCGCGGGCGCGGACTTCTTCAGCGGTGGTGGGGAGGAAGCGGGTATCCATGGGATGTGTATTGTAACATGAAGGGAGGGGGGACGTTGGAGATGGGTGAAGGCAGGTAGTGGACAGGTGTGCGGCTCAGCAAGGGGCAGCGATTTCGCCGCCAAATCCTTGCGCAACTGGTAAAAATAACCATATAATATCGCAGGGAGTCATTTTTCCCGTATCCGCGCACCGACTATCACTCTGCGAGGAGACTATGAAGAAAACCATAACTCTCATCTTCCACTGGCTGCTGGCTGCGCTGATCCTTACCAGCTGCGGCACACCCGGGAACCCATCTGATCCGCTTGGCGATTTAAAAAAGGTTACTCCTTCTTCGCCGCCGCCTGCCTCCGCTACCCTGCGGGTGGGTGTGGCTTATCCAACCGATATGCGCAGCATTCCTGGTGAGGTCATCATTTTTGCTCAAAACCAGGCGGATGGTCGGGAATATTCTACCCGCTGGAGCACCGGCGAGTTTTCTTCCCAGATGACCATCCCGGCGCCTGGTGAGTATTACTTCTACGGCAATGTCATCCGTAATTTTGACCCCGCTCCGATGCGTTTCCTGCTAAGTGATGATTGTATCAATCTCAAGCGCGTAGCGATTGTGCCTGGCGAGTCTATCCCAGCTGTCAACCTCAGTTTTTGCCCGGAGAGCGCCCTTAACCAGCCAGCCAATGAAGAAGCGCGCATCCGGTATATCCTGGCGGATATCCAGCTTTCAAATTTGGTGAGTTATTACCGGGGCTTTCCGGATGATGTTTTTGCCGTGGAAGCTGTGCGGCGCTGGGACCAGGGCATCCGGGTGACTAATATTAATGCGTTTAGCCGCATACAGATCAATGGGAAATGGACGGTGGTCTATACCAATACCAGCACCGCCATCAACGGTCTGGATGTGCAACTTAGCCAGCCTGCACCCCAGCCCACCCGCACACCAACCGAGGCAAACACTGGCGAGGCGCGCATCCGGTATATCCTGGCCGATATCCAACTTTCGGGACTGGTCAGTTACTATCGCGGGTTCCCGAACGACTCACTGGCTGTTGAGGCTGTACGGCGCTGGGACCAGGGCGTCAGAGTGACCAACATCAGTGCGTTCAGCCGTAAGCAGGTGAATGGGAGCTGGGCGGTGGTTTACGCCGGAACGAACAACATCATCAACGGCATGGCTGTGCAACTCGGCCAGGCTTCGGGCTCGGGCTGTTCCAACCCGTACTGGCCGGTGGTTAACGGCGCCACCTGGACCTACAATATCATGGATTTTAACGGCCGTAAGACGGGTACGGAAGTGCATAAAATCAGCAAGGTTGGGACATTTCAGAACCAGGTGACCTTCACGCTCACCGTCAATGGCGCCTTTGCGGGGGATTTTATCTGCAAAGCCAACGGTCAGATTGACATGGTAGGCGGCTCTGGCTATACCATGTTCCTGCCGCCACCCGCCGAGATGACCCCTAACCGTAAATGGTCCACCGGGCGCGGCGAACTGTTATATGTGGGCATTCAATCGGTACAGGTGCCGGCAGGCAAGTTCAATGCGGCTCTGTTTGCATCTACCCCGGGCGCCCAGTGGACGGAATACTGGATGAGCGGAGTGGGGCGGGTTAAAATGGCCGCTAACGGCTGGCGAGAGCTGGTCTCTTACAAGCTGGGGCCATAAAAGGGCTTAAGTCATTTCAGGAGAACACACATGCGATTTGCAATTTACGGTACAGGCGGGGTGGGGGGGTATTTTGGGGGCAGGCTGGCGCAGGCCGGGTACGAGGTGGTGTTCATGGCGCGCGGGGCGCACCTGGAGGCGATGCGGCGCGAGGGGCTGCGGGTGGAGAGCATCCTGGGTGATTTCACCATCAAGCCGGCGCTGGTTGAGAGCGACCCGGCGGCTGTGGGCGAGGTGGATGTGGTGATGGTGGGGGTTAAGACCTGGCAGGTGGCGGCGGCGGCGCGGGCTATCCGCCCGATGGTGGGGCGCCAGACGCTGGTGCTGCCGCTGCAGAACGGCGTGGAAGCCCCGGGGCAACTGGCGGCGGCGCTGGACGAGCCCGGTGAATTGCCGCACGCGCTGGGCGGGTTGTGTAAGCTGGCGACGCAGGTGGCTGCGCCGGGAGTGATTCGCCATTCGGGTATCCATCCGTATATCGCCTTCAACCGCCTGGACGGCGCGCCGGATGAGCGAGTTGAGGCTCTGCGGCAGGCGCTGGCAGCGACGGGTTCGACGGTGGAGGTGCCGGGGGATATTCAATCGGCGTTGTGGGCCAAGTTTGCCTTCATTGCGCCGTTCGGCGGGGTGGGGGCGGCGGCTCGCTCGCCGATGGGGGTGCTGCGCAGCGTGCCTGAGACCCGTCAACTGCTGGTGGGCGCAGTTGAGGAGGTGGCGGCGGTGGGGCGGGCGTTGGGGGTGAGCCTGCCGGTTGACCTGGTGGAGCGGACGGTGGCGAATATGGATGCCATCCCGGCGGGGACGATAGCTTCGATGCAGCGGGATATCATGGAGGGACGGCCCTCGGAGCTGGAATCACAGACGGGGGCGGTGGTGCGGCTGGGGGCGCAGCAGGGGGTGCCGACGCCGGTGAATGCTTTCCTGTACGGGGTTTTGCTGCCGATGGAGCTGAAGGCGCGGGAGGGTGGGGGGTAATATTCGGCGCGTTCAGAAGCGAACGCGCCCTACAGGTTGTTGCAGGGTGGATTGGATTTTGAATCCACCATTTCATTCGCCCCAAAAACAGGACTCTCACAGTTCCAGCCCCTCCGTGCCGTTACCCGTTGGGGCACGGCATGGAGGGGTTAAGCGCCCTTACGCCACCAGCTTTTCCCAATCGGCCATTAACCGCTCTAACTCGGCCTGGGTTTCGGCAATCTTCCAGCCGAGCTGGTGGGCGCGCTCGAAGGCCTGGGCCTCACCGGCTTTTTGCATCTCGGAGGAGAGGCGCTGGATGGTGAGCTCGGCGGCGTGGATGCGTTCTTCCAGAACGGCCAGGTTTCGCAGTTGCTGCTGGGATTTTTTGTTATCCGCGCGGATGAGCGGTTTGGCGGGCATGATGAGCCTGGGAGCCTGCGCAGGGGAAGCTCCCGCGGAACGGCGCAGCAGGTATTCCTGGTAGTTGCCCTTGAAGATGACCAGCTTTTTCTCGCGCAGATCCCAGATCTGGGTGGCGAGGCGGTTGATGAGGTAGCGGTCGTGCGAGACGAGCAGGATGGTGCCGCTGAAACGCTCCAGCACCTCCTGCAGGGCTTCGCGGGCGGGGATATCCAGGTGGTTGGTGGGCTCATCCAGCAGCAGGAAGTTGGCGCCATCCAGGGCCAGCAGTGCCAGCGCCAGGCGAGCGCGCTCACCGCCGCTGAGCAGGTTGACCGGCTTGAAGACATCCTCGCCCTGGAAGAGGTACTGCGCCAGCAGGCTGCGCGCCTGCTGCAGGTCCAATTCCTTGTGGGCCTGCAGTTCATCGAGGATGGTGCGCTCGGTTTTGAGGCCGTCGTGCGCCTGGGCAAAGTAACCGATGCGCAGGCTGGCGCCGAGGTTGACGTGCCCATGGAGGGGCTCAAGCTGGCTGGTGAGCACCTTGAGGAAGGTGGTTTTTCCGCTGCCGTTGGGGCCGGTGAGCACAGCGCACTCGCCGCGGCGCAGTTCCAGCTCCTTGATGGTGAAGAGTGGATTTTTGGGGTAACCGACCGTCACCTGGTTGGCGCGCAACACGAGCGTGCCGCTGACGCTATCGGTGGCCAGGCGTGGGCGGATGCTGGGTGGGCGGCTGGAGGTCATCGAGATGGCGTTGACCTTGCGGATGGCTTCGATGACATCCAGCGGTCGGTCGGCGTGCAGGTCCATCTCGGACCATTTTTTACCGCTGCGCAGCGCCATGATGCCGTAGGCATCCACAATCGCCAGGTCGCGGGTGAGGCGGCGGAGCAGGCCCAGGGCGCGGGCGTGGGTGCTGGCGCGCACCCAGTTGCGCTGGATGAAATCCACCTCGTTGAGCAGGCGGGTTTTTTCCTCTTCGAAGACGCGCTCGTAATACTCCCAGCGCTCCTGGCGCTGCAGCAGGTAACTGCTGTAGTTGCCGGAGTAAGTCTCGATGCCGCCGGGGGTCATTTCCCATATGGTGGTGACGACGTTATCCAGAAAGTAGCGGTCGTGGCTGACGATGAGCACCGCGCCGCCCCACTCGCGCAGGGTACGCTCCAGCCACTCGACGGCTTCGATATCGAGGTGGTTGGTGGGCTCGTCGAGCATGAGCAGGTCAGGTTTTTCCAGCAGCAGGCGGGCCAGCAGGGCACGGGTTTTTTGCCCGCCGCTGAGGTGATTCAGCGGCATGTGCCAGTTGTTTTTTCCCAGCCCCAGGCCTTCCAGGGTTTGCTGGATGCGCAATTCAAACTCGTAACCGCCAGCGTGCTCAAAATCGCGCTGCAGCTGGCCGTACTGCTCCAGGAGCTCGTTGCTGAAGTCGCCGGAGGACATCTGCGCTTCCAGAGCGGTGAGGCGGACCTGCTGCGCTTGCAGGTCGGCGAAGACGGTGAGCATCTCGCTGTAAACGGAGTTGGAACGGTCGGCGAAGGCATCCACGGCTTCCTGGCGCAGGTAGCCCAGGCGCTTGCCGCGGGCGATGTGCACTTTTCCGCTGGTGGGGGCGTTGATGCCCGCCAGGATGAGCAGCAGCGAGGTTTTGCCGATGCCGTTAGGCCCAATCAGGCCAATTTTTCCATCGTTGGGGACGGAAACGGTGATGCCCTTGAAGAGGTCAAAGGCTCCGAAAGATAATCCCAGTGCTTCAGCGTTTAGAATCGACATGCTATCCTCAACAACATTTTAACTCAAAGTTCGAACAAACAAAACAGCCGCGAGGGCGGCCCGCGGCTGGCACAAATGGCTGGTGAAACAAAAAACCGCGGGGCTTGAGCGCGCCGCGGCCGGGATTAATGCGTGTATCTAAAACATCAGCAGGCGCACTCCGAGAAGGAATCGACTCCGCCACCAACGGGGGAGGTGAT